>CALMOM010000169.1:553-5246 GCA_937873305.1 uncultured Terriglobus sp. | reverse complement strand
AAGAAGGACCATGCATTTTGCAAAGTATGGATGCGATGCCCCATGACGCTGATTACGAGCTGTCTGTTCACACTTTCCACATGCCCATGCACAGGGCTAAAGGATGGGCGGGCTGCGTATAAGTGGAAAGCTGGCCCCAATGTCGGTAAACACAAGGCGTTCTCACCGTTTGAAGTGCACACAGGCGGCTTCAAAGATGAGGAATACAGGGGTTTTACGCGGTTTCCACAGCGGCAGGATCAGATGTGGGGCACAGGTACGTAGCCGCCGTGCTGGGCCACAGAAGAAGCACTACGTGCGACGATGAAGGCTGCCGAGGAGCCACCGTGCCGCTCATCATCAATGGCGAAACCGTGCCAGACAGCCTGCTCGAGCATGAGTTGCTGCGCCTGTCGTCCGGGCTGGAGATGGATGCGCCGCACGCAGGCAACAGGGACCCTGCATTGTTGCGGTCGCGCGCCTTGCGCAACGTGGTGCGGCGCACGCTTCTGCTGCAGGCAGCCGCCGCACGCGGGCTGCGCGTGAGCGCCACAGAGGTGGAGACCGAACATCGTCGCCAGTCGCCGGGCGCGAGCAATAGCGTTTGCGGAACGGGTGCACCCGATGCATTGGCGCAGGAGCTGTTGCTGGAGCGTGTGGAGGCCGACCTGACACGGCATGTTCCCAGGCCGGCGCGGGCTGCGGTGGACGAGTACTACCGGCAACACCGGCAGCAGTTCTACCAACCGGAAGCGGTCGAGGCCGCCCACATCGTCCGCGCATGCGTCACCCCCAGCGAGTGCACCGCCGCGGAAGTGACTCTTATGCAGGCAGAGTCTGAGCTGCGCATGGGCAGGCCGTTTGCGCAGGTGGCCAACCGCTACTCCGACTGCAAAGGCGTGGGTGGTGCAGTGGGCTGGGTCACTCGAGGTCTGATGGTGCAGGAGTTTGAAGACGTGGTGTTTGCGCTTAAACCCGGAGCTCGCAGCGGCCTCTTCCGCACTGTTTTTGGGCTGCACATCGCGACGAGTAAGCGGCGTCGCAGTGAAGGCTTTCGTCCGTTGGAAGAGGTACGCTTGCAGATTGCAGCCGATCTGTTTGCGGCAGCGCGCCACCAGGCGCTGAGCCATCAGTTGGCTCAGATGGAGGCAGGCAGTGACATCCGACTGGTGTGAGAGTGCCAGCCATGCCTGACGTACCGGAGATTGCAGCCTGCTGCCTGCCTACGCGCGAACGCGCCGCAATTCTGCGCCAGTCGCACACGGCCACACAGAACCGGCCGCGTGCTTCTGCCGGCAGCACGGACGGCATGGTGCTGCTGCCATCTGGAACCTTTGCCATGGGCACAGAGGATGGGAACGGCTTTCCTGCCGATGGGGAGGGTCCGGTAAGAGCGGTGACACTGGATGTGTTTTTCATGGATCGCTGCGCGGTTACCAACGTGGACTTTACCCGCTTTGTACAGAGCACCCAGTACAGCACTGAGGCGGAGCGATTTGGCTGGTCGTTCGTCTTTGCGGGCGACCTGCCGGATGGCGGCAATTCTATTGAGGCGCGGGATACAGTTCCTGGCGTGGCTTGGTGGAAGCGCATCCACGGTGCCGCGTGGAACGCACCGGAGGGGCCTGGCAGCGACCTTGCTGGCCGTATGGATCACCCGGTTGTGCATGTCAGCTGGAATGATGCCGTCGCGTACGCCGCATGGGCCGGCAAGCGCCTGCCGACCGAGGCGGAGTGGGAGTATGCCGCGCGTGGTGGCCTGGAACAAGCCACGTATCCATGGGGCAACGACCTAACGCCAGAGGGCAAACACCGCTGCAACATTTGGCAGGGCAAATTCCCACATACGAATACCGCCGAGGACGGCTACGCTTCCACGGCACCCGCGAACAGCTTTCCGCCCAACGGCTATGGTCTCTACAACACCACGGGCAACGTGTGGGAATGGTGCGCAGACTGGTGGAGCCCCACGTGGCACCTATCGGCTTCGCGACAGAACCCGGTGGGTCCGCCCACAGGCGCGGCACGGGTCATGCGCGGCGGCAGCTACCTGTGCCATGCCAGCTACTGCAACCGCTATCGCGTAGCCGCGCGCTCGTCCAACACGCCGGACTCCTCCACCACCAACATCGGCTTTCGCTGCGTGCGCGACGTGTAGCAAGTTGCGTTGCCTACGGGTAAGGCCGCACAGCCATGCGCCTGTGGTCAGCTGTAAAGCAAACCTCGGCGGCTAAGCCGGTCTCCTGCTGCGGGTTCTGCGGCATGGCTAAAGCCATGCCCTTCCGGCGACATCCCATCCAATGCCTCGCTGCCAGCACCAGGCATACTTGCCCCAGGTCTGATACCCGCTCACGTTGGCTTGCACAACCTCGGCCGTCTGTGGCAATTACTGTCTGTACACCCGCGCCTCCCCCGGCCGGAGCTGCAGGGCGGTCGCACCGGGTGCGTCTGTGGTGTCACGGTAGTTGCCGATTACCAGCATGCCTGCTGCAAGGACGCTTGGCAGCGTGTACGCCACCGGGTCTCGCGAAATGTTCAGCACCATCGTATGTTTGGTGCCGCTCAGCGTGCGGGTAAAAGCAAAGACTTGCTCGTGCGCCGGGTCCAGGTCCGTGTAGTCGCCGTAAATGAATGTCTTGTCGCCTGCACGCAACGCGATCAGTCGCTTGATGTAGCCGTATACCGAATCCGCATGACCCACTTGCGCAGCCGCATTCAGTTCGGTGTAGTTGGGGTTCACGGGTTCCCACGTATGCGCGCCCGTGCTGAAGCCCGCGTTCTTTGTCGCGTCCCACTGCATGGGGGTGCGCGCGTTGTCTCGGCCGTAGGCCGCGGCACCCTCGATCAGGTGCTGCTCACTGTACTTGCCCGTCAACACGTCGGCCTTGTAGCGATTCTGCACTTCGATGTCGTTGAACTCGCTGACTGCCTTCCACGGATAGTTAGTCATGCCCAGTTCGTCGCCCTGGTACAGGTACGCCGTGCCGCGCAGCGTGAGCATCATGGTGTGCAGGCACTGCGCGCTCCGCGTGCGCATCTCCGGCGTGCTCGTGTCGCCCCAGCGTGACACCACGCGCGACATGTCATGGTTGCCCAGGAATTGCGTGTCCCAATCCTGCTTGGTAAGCACCCGCGCATGGGCGTCGTAGATGGCCTTCAGGTCCGGCAGGTGCAGCGGTTTGTAGTCATACCCGCCGGTGTTGCCGATGCGCGTGGCGTCGAAGTTGAAGATCTCGCTCAACTCATGCCGGTCTTCACCGACCACCAGGTGCGTGTCCTCGAGCGAGATGCCGATGGCCTCGCCCACGCTCATGCTGTCGTACTTCGAGAGCACTTCGCTGTTCATCTCCTGCAGGAACTCATCGCGCCGCGGTCCGTTGGCAAGCACCGCCACGGGGTTCCGCATCTGCTCGGGCGTAAAGCTCGGCAGGCCGGGCTGCTTTGAGATGAGCGGGATCACGTCCATGCGGAAGCCGCTCACGCCTTTGTCGAGCCAGAACCGCATCAGGCTGTAGACCTCTTGCCGCACCTTGGGGTTCTCCCAGTTCAGGTCCGGCTGCTTGGCGGCGAACAAGTGCAGGTAGAACTGCTGGGTGGTCTCGTCCCACTGCCACGCCGCGCCACTAAAGAAGGAGAAGTAGTTGTTTGGCGGATCGAACCCATGCGGCGCGTTCGGGTTGGGCACGCCGTCGCGCCAAATGTAGTAATCGCGGTAGGGATTGGTGCGCGATTTGCGCGACTCCTGAAACCAGTGGTGCTCGTCGCTGGTGTGATTTACCACCAAGTCGATGATGAGCCGCATCCCGCGCTGCTTGATGCCGGCCAGCATGGTGTCAAAGTCTGCCATGGTGCCGAACTCCGCCATCACCTTGCGGTAATCGCGAATGTCGTAGCCGTTGTCGGCGTTGGGCGAGTCAAAGTGCGGGCTTAGCCAGATGACGTTGACGCCCAGCTGCTGCAGGTAGTCCAGCCGCCGTGTGATGCCGGGCAGGTCGCCGATGCCGTCGCCGTTCGTGTCTTGGAACGAGCGCGGGTACACCTGGTAAACGACCGCCTCCTTCCACCAGTGCTTGCTATAGCCATTGATGACAGTCACGGAGGGAGCGGCAGATGCAGAGAGGGTCACACCTCCATTAGACAGGGCAGAGGCGGCAAGCAGTTGGCAGAACGTCCGGCGCGTGGACATGGTAAGTGGCCTCCAGCATTGGGTTGCATCCTTTGGCTCTCTGCTACACCCTATAAACCAGGAATAGCCGCCGCAGTAGGTTGGATAGCAGCACTTAGCTCCGAGTGGTTAATGTCAACACAGCCTAGCCGCCCGTTCTTGCGCGAACTTACAACTAACCGCACACGTTCGGTGTTCGAAGGTACAGCCAGCGTTACGTTGAACGAAACTGTCTTCTTCTCCAAAACTGTCGCATCCTGGCTGTGCGACATCATGTTCGCATTTTCAAAGTGGCTAGAGAGCTTCTTTCCGTCTTTTGAAAAGCTGAGGCCGCCGACGGTTAACTCCGCAAGGCTTTCCTCCTGCCCTTCCGGTCGCCATGGCAGGTCTTTGCCGTTCACCGACACTGTAAAGTTCGTGCTCTTTGCATCACGTGAGCGATTGATGTGGGTGACACGCAGTGTCAAGCCGCGAAACGGCAGCGTGCTCCTACCGGCTTCCACCATCTGAAAGATCTGAATCGTCTGCGGCGCGTTTTGCTCTTGCACT
>CALMOM010000169.1:0-543 GCA_937873305.1 uncultured Terriglobus sp. | reverse complement strand
CTTCTGGTGCGTAGTAGCCGCTCTTCGTAACGACACGCAGAGTGGGGTCGCGCAGCGTCACCCGTATCTGCCGAAAACGGCCATCCGTCATGGCTTCAGCCGGATGATAGCTCATGGTGTAGGCGCCACGTCCAAGCTCGAGGGATTTGCGCATGGCGGCTGCCAGGTCGTTTGTTGCGGTGTAGACGGACCCACCTGTCTGCGCGGCCAGCCTGACGAAGTTAATCCCACCGTCAAACGGACCGGCAACACCCAGGTCACGTGACCCGATCCCCTTAATAAAAGACGAATCTTCTCCAGCAACGCCTGGCGGAAAGATGACGTAGAGCGTGGTCCGGCTTTCCAGGAGCGTGTTCGTCATGTACCGGATGTAGCGGTTCGTCTCCGGCCGTTTGGTGATGGGTTGGCTATTCAAATCGACGCCGTTGCCCGGCCCCAGCCAGACCACGGCTGTTTTGCCAGCACCGCCAAGGCTCTCCGCGGCAATTAGCTGCAGGGCGTTCAGGGTCAGCGAGAACCGGTCCGGCTCAAGATTCACAAGGG
>CALMOM010000168.1:1882-8826 GCA_937873305.1 uncultured Terriglobus sp. | reverse complement strand
CTCCTACACTCCAGTCGATGTCTGCGACCGGCTGTGCACGTGCTGCGACTACTTTGGGCAGCCGCAGGCAGGTTTGGATTCCTTTGCTCTGTCACAAACAGGGCAGCCTGCACCTCCGCCGTTGATAACAGCATTACTGACCTCGCCTGACACACCATTCCGTCCACCGCGTCTGACAGCCTCCTAGCCAACATTCGTCCGCGTTTGACGCGCGGAATGTCATGTTTCGAACACGGAGTAATGTCATGCGTTTGCACACGGCCTCGCTGCTGGCAGCGGTCCTTTGGTGCTGCCCGCCCGTTCTGGCACAGGGAAGCGGCAGCACCTCCGCTCCTTCAAAACTTCTTTCGCGCGAACCAGACGAACCACTCGTCATCCTTGAGGTGGGTGCCGCAACCAACTGGAATTTCAATGGAGGCGCAGCCACCTTTGCACCCAATTTGGCGGCGGAGTGCACGCCAATAGAGCACTGGCTGGAGCTCGAGGCAGGCGTCTCACCCTTCTACACGCACACAACGACAGAGTGGGATACGGACTTCCTGTTCAAGAAGCCCTGGGAGATCTCACGCAAAGCCGAGTTTATGGTGGGCGTGGGACCGCAGTGGGCACACGTGAAGCAGGGCGCGAAAGTCAGCAACACCTTTTCCGGAGAGCTGGCAGGAGACTTCATGTTCTGGCCCACTGGAAAGCACCGCTTTGGATGGTTCCTGGAACCCGCCTACAACTACAGCTTTGCCGGTGGCCATCAACAGTCCATTGGCATGTCTGCCGGACTACTCATCGGCTTTCGCTAGTGGTGTCACCGTGTGCGCAATGGAAACATATGGGACCGTGAACGCATCGCACCACTATGCTTTCTCATCCCATCCTGCCCATGCTGGCCAAGCGTGTGGACGACATTCCTGCTGATGGTGCGTGGAGTTTCGAGCCCAAGTGGGACGGCTTTCGCGCGCTGATTTTTCGCGATGGCGACACCATATTCACGCAGAGCCGCGACGGCAAGCCGCTGGACCGCTACTTTCCCGAACTACGAGAACCTCTCTTGAAGCAGTTGCCGGAGCGGTGCGTGCTGGATGGCGAAATCGTGATCCGTAGCGGCAACGGGCTAGACTTTGACGCGCTCACGCTACGGCTACACCCTGCCGCCTCGCGCAACAAGCTGCTGGCGCAGCAGACACCGGCGTCCATCGTCTTCTTTGACCTGCTCGCCTCAGGCGAACGTGACTTACGCGAAGTGCCGTTCGCGGAACGCCGGGCGGAGCTTGAACGCGTGTGCACGGACCTGCAGGCGCCGCTGCACCTGACGCCCACGACGAAGGACCGTACCATCGCCGAGGACTGGTTCAAGCGCTTCGAGGGTGCGGGATTGGACGGCGTCATTGCCAAGCCGCTGGATGGACCGTACACGCCGGATAAGCGCACCATGCTGAAGATCAAGCATGAGCGTGACTGCGATTGCGTGGTGGCAGGCTTTCGCTGGCACAAGGACGGCGAGGGAACCGCGATCGGCTCGCTGCTGCTGGGGCTGCACAACGCCGAAGGCTCGCTGCAGCACGTGGGCGTCTGCGCCAGCTTTACCGCGGCCAAGCGGCGCGAATTGGTGGAATTCCTTGCGCCGTATCGCGAGAACGCGCTCGAAAATCATCCATGGGCCAGCTGGGGCGAGACCGACGCACACGCGCAGGACCGCATGCCCGGCGCACCCAGCCGCTGGAACCGCGACAAGGACCTGAGCTGGCAGCCGCTGCGCCCGGAGCTGGTGGTGGAAGTGGCCTACGAACACATGCAGGGCGACCGCTTCCGTCACCTCGCCCATTTCCGCCGCTGGCGGTCTGACAAGCCAGCCCTAAACTGCACATACGAGCAGTTGGAAGTGGTACCGCCACAGGAGCTGATGGCCATCTTCTCGTAAAGCTAATTGGGGGATGGCCGCTCAACGGTGTCGATCACGTAGTACTGCACCGATCCGGTTTCCGGTGCCAGTCGCAGACCGAGTTGTTCCTTCAGCGCCGTTGCGAGTGTCGGTTTGTCACGGAATTCAGGTGACAGCCGGTCCGAGTCGCCCAACTGCTCCGGCGCAAAGGAAAGTTTAAAGTCATAGGTACCTGGCATGCCTGTACGGTCAAGAACCGGCCGTTCCTTGTCCTGTGTCTGCTGGCCAAGAAACCAGCAGAAGTAGGCCATCGAGACCCCGCGCCCCGTGTACTCGCCCATTCCGGTGGGCGTGATGGGAATGTTCATGCCCGGCCCAGTTGGGTTTACCTGCATTTTGGGCAGTAAGCCGTCCACCCGTAGGGCAAACACTTTGCCCTCGCGTGACACGGTGTGCATGCGTAGGCCAAAGCGATCCCTCAACAGCGTACGAAACATTCCCTGCAGCTCTTCTTTGCTATGAGCACCGTCTGCGTGCGCTTCCACGTCGAAGAACTCGTCGTCCAGCCACTTGGGGCCGCCCTCCACCTGCCGCAGTGGCACCTTGTACATGAGAGCGATCATCAGCCGTACGGGGAAGTTCTGTGCCATGTAGCCGTTGCCGCCGGGCAGTGGCTTAATCATGCGATTAACGTGGTCGCCCTCAGCGTGCGACGGCTTGATGACAGCGACTTCAAGGGCTGGCCCCAGTGGGAAATCACCAGACTGTGCCTCCATGGCAGCGGGCGCCGCCATGCACAGCAGCAGAGTGTAGCGAACGACATGTAGTCCGATGGCCGTAGACATGACATGCTCCAAAACTCAGCAGGACTTGTACTGCATCTGCAGGTACGCACTTCTTGTGCCCAGGGGATGCAGTTTTAGCGGGAGCGCAGCAACAGCCAAAGCACCAACAGCAGAAGCAGCAAGCCCAGCCCGCCTGGCCACACGAAAAACCCGCCACGGCTGCTGTAGCCCACCATGATGCAGCCCTGCAGCAGGTTGGCTGCGGCGAGACCGCCAGGCAGCAGGAACAAAGTGCGGGTCGTGCGATACCGTGTCATGCCGTCTCCCGTGCTTCGCGCCACTTGCGGGTGGGGTCGTCGTCTGGGTCGATGACGCCTTGAGCCGGACGGAGATTTTCCGGCACGTTGCGCAGGTTCACGCGGATGCGATACCAGACGTAAGCGGTGCCGCGCATGCGGTCCACCAGCACGTCGTCTGCGGCGAGGTACGACGCGGCCACGGTGTGCGCCTCTTTCCAGCGTTCGAGCCCCGCGTCGACGGCGGCGCGGTCCGGCGATTGCGCCACGATTACAAGCGGCATGGTCGATTGTCTGCGGCCTGTCGCACTCCGCTTCGCTGCTGCTTTCTTCGCAGGCTTAACGGTATCTGTGTGGTCGTTATCGCCTGGCAGCTTCGCCTTAGACGGCTGCACGCGCTTGCCCTCGTTCCACTGCTTTTTAAAGTGGGGCGGCCAGGGTGCGTCGCCGATCCCGTCGCGCTCGTCGCGGTCGGCCATCTCCAGCAGGGCGTCCAGCGAGCCTGCGTGCGCGTCCATTTCTGCGTTGAGGTCGCCCAGCTGTTCGAGGCGCGCAGGCACGGTGCTCACGGTGAAGTCGGCAGGGTCGCAGGTGTCTACCTCGTCCCATCGCAGCGGCGTGCTGACCCGCACATCCGGCAGCGGGCGAACGCTATAGGCGGAGCAGGTGGTACGGTCCTTCGCGTTCTGGTTGTAGTCCAGAAAGACGCCGTGCCGCTCCTCCTTCCACCATTTCGACGATGCCATGGGGTGCCGCCGCTCCACCGCGCGGGCGAGTGCAAGCGCAGCGCGTCGCACGTCGGTGAAGCTCCAGCGCGGCTGGATGCGCACATTGACGTGGATGCCGCGCGAGCCGCTGGTTTTGGGCCAGGCGCGCAGGCCAACCTCGGCCAGCACCGCGCGCACCTCCTGAGCCACGGAGCGGATGTCTGACCATGCAACGCCGGGCTGCGGGTCGTGGTCGATGCGCAGTTCGTCCGGGTGCTCCAGGTCACCGCTGCGGACGGGGTGCGGGTGTAGCTCGATGCAGCCCAGGTTCACCGCCCAGGCCAGCGCGGCGGGGTTGTCGATGACGATTTCGTCCGCCGTACGACCCGAGGGGAATGTCAGCTGCACGGTGCGCACGTATGGCGGCAGGTTGTCGGGCGCACGCTTCTGATAGAACGGCTCCTCATGCGCGCCGCCCACGAAACGCTTCAGCACAAAGGGCCGGTCAGTGACGCCGCGCAGCGCACCCGGTGCGACTGACAAATAGTACTGAACGAGTTCCAGCTTGGTCAGCTGCACGCCCTTGCTGAAGTAGAGCTTTGACGGATTTGAGATACGGACCTCGTGGCCGTCAACCTGCAGCAGTTCCTCTTCTTTTTTTGCCATGTTTGTCGCTCCGTGCAGACTGTCGGATGCACTGCCGCGCCGCGTGCAGCCATGCAGGTACCTGCTCTAGCGTGAAAGAAAATCCATCAGAACGCGAAAGTATTCCGCCGGCTCCTCAAAGGAAGGCAAATGGCCGCTATGTTCAAAGGCGTGGAATTGAGCGCCCGGAATGGCTTGCGCCATGCGCCACGCGGTCAGCGGTGCCACGTTGACATCGAAGCGCCCGGTAAGGATCAGTGCGGGAACCGCGATCGATCCAAGCCGCGACGTGAAATCGACGGGCGCGATGGTCGTTGAGACCTGTTCCTCAACCGTGCTGTTCAGGCCGAAGTCGTGGAAGTCCTTCAGGTAGCGGTCTGCCACCTCAGGGCTGGCGAAACATTTGCGCAGGTGCGTGCTGAAGTTGTAGTCATCGCGCGCCTTGCCGGGTGGCATGGCGTTTGCGTTCCGCTCCTGCTCAAGTTCGAGGTCGGGGAAGATCTCCGGCATGGGATGCACAACGCTTTTCAAGCCGGGCAGACCGTCGCTGATCACCACGCGGCGCACGTGGTCTGGGTGTGCCAGTGTGTAAGCTAGTGCCACCAAGCCGCCAAACGAGTCGCCAACCACGTCGATGCGGTCTGCATGCAAGGCAGTGCGCACCGCTTCCAGGTCGGCTACCTGCGCGTCCATGGTCTGCGGTGCACCATGTACAAGCGGTACGGAGCGGCCAAGCCCGCGCTGGTCATAGAACACTACCTGGCGGGTCTCGGCAACGCGCTGCCACAGGTCGTTCTGCACCATATATGCATGCGTCAGGCCGGGGCCGCCATTGATGGCAATGATCGGTGGCAGGCCTCGGGTTGACCCCATCGTCTCGAACGCAAGGGTCACGTCCGGCGTGCGCGCCTGCCCGGTGGCCGCCAGTTGCGCTTGAGCAATGCTCGACCAAATAAGCAAGGAAGCCGCAGCTGCCACGAAACGATTGAGCCGCATGAAAATCACTTTCCGCCGCGCCATGCAGCCAGTAGAGCATGGTTTGAGCGCGGTGCAGCGATGCGCAAGAGGCCCGATCACTTCTGCTGTTGCCCCAGCACCGCCTCAAGGGCTCGCCCCACGCGCAGAATGTGCACGTCGTTGCCGTGCGTGCCGGCGATCATCAGTCCCACCGGAGCCTCCCCCGGCAGGTGGCAGGGGATGGACAGTGCGCAGCCATCCAGGAAGTTGACGATGCTGGTGTTGCGGAGCATGGCCCCGTTCACGTCGAAATAAACGCTGTCATTTGCTTCCAGTTCAGCGATCAGTGGTGCGGTGCGCGGCACCGTCGGCATGAGCACGGCATCAAGCCCTGCGACAGCAGTGTCGTACTCGGCGATCAGTTCGCGGCGGACGCGTTGCAGTTCCAGGTAGTCTGCCGCCAATACACCCGCGCCATGCAGGATGCGGGCCGAGACGTGCGGGTCATACTCTGCGCCACGGTCCGTCAGCAGGTGGCGATGCCAGGCGTATGCTTCTGTCGCGGCAGATTGGTTGCTGGCCGGGATACGTTCAAGGGCGGAGAAGTGCACCGGCTTAAGGTGAACTCCAGCCGCGCCGATCGCGTCCAACGCGCGGCCATAGGCTTCCTGCACCGCAGGATCGAGCCCATCCAGCACATACCCCTGCAGCACGCCAAGCCGTAGGAAACTCTGCTCCGGCGCGGGTAGCGCGCGGTATTCGCCGCCGCTCAGCACGGCGTGCACGCGGTCGCAGCAGTCCACCGTACGACCAATGGGGCCAACTGAGTCCAGCGACGGCGCCAGAGGAATCATGCCGGTCATCGGTACCCGCCGCGCGGTGGGCTTGAAGCCGACCAAGCCGCATAGTGCCGCTGGGATGCGCACGGAGCCGCCCGTGTCCGTGCCGATGGCAACCACCGCCATGCCGTCGCTGACCGACACAGCTGCGCCCGACGACGAGCCGCCCGGAATCAGTGCAGCCTCACGCCGGAAGGGATTGCGTGGCGTGCCATGGTGCGGGTTGAGCCCTACGCCGCTATAGGCAAATTCAGTCATGTTGGTTCGGCCTACGATGAGGGCACCGGCCGCGCGCAGCCGTCGCACCACCTCTGCGTCCCGCGCCGCAGGGTGCGATCCCTCCAGCACGCGAGACCCGGCGGTGGTGCTGTCGCCTTCAATATCGAACAAGTCCTTGACTGAGACAGGCACGCCGGCGAGCGGACCGAGGATGCTGCCCTCGCGGCTGGCAGTGTCCGCCCCATCCGCAGCAAGCCTTGCTCGATCCGGGTACAGGCGAGTAAAGGTCCGGCTACCTTCACCTGCCGGGTCGGTGATGCGTTCCAGGCACCGCTCCAGCAGCGCTCGGCTGGAGATTGTACCCTCGGCGATCCGTTGGAGGGTAGCCGCCACGGAATGGGCCGAGCCGTTTTCATCAGGTGCCAGAATCGTCATGGCAGCTATGATGCCGCTGTGGCGCTGTGTTGTCGCGCATCGAAGCTGTCGCCGTTCTCAGGCGACGCGCATCCGATAAGTTGAACACCTGATGCCCACCGCGCCCCAGTCCGTCGCCATGCCGAAGTCGTGGCGGCTGCTGTTCTGGATCTTCGCCACCATCGGCAGGCGTCGACTGCGGAAGAGCT
>CALMOM010000168.1:0-1872 GCA_937873305.1 uncultured Terriglobus sp. | reverse complement strand
TCCGTATCCTGCATCCGGAGCGGCTTCGAGCGTTGCCCGCCAGTCCAGTGATCGTTTACCTGAATCACCCATCGTGGTGGGATCCGATAGCATGTGCCGAGTTAGCGCGACGCTTGTTGCCGGGCCGCAAACACCGCGCTCCCATCAGTGCGGCATCGCTCCAGCAGTACCGCTTCTTCCGGCATATTGGCATGTTTCCGGTGGAGCAGGATAGCCCGCGCGGCGCGGCGCAATTTCTGCGAACGGCAAGTGCGGTGCTGCAGGGCAATGGGGTTTTGTGGGTCACGGCGCAGGGTCACTTCACCGATGCGCGGGTACGCCCGGTGGAGCTCAAGTCTGGCCTGGGTGCCCTGCTGCAGCGCTGCGCGGAGATCACGGTGGTGCCGCTAGCGGTCGAGTACACTTTTTGGAACCAGCGCTTGCCGGAGGTTTTGTTGTCAGCCGGGGAACCATTCTCTGTGCGCCGTGGTCGCGATCTGAGCACTGCGGAGTGGACGATCCAGCTGCAGCAGAAATTGCAGGCGACACAGGATGAGTTGGCGGCTGCATCGCTGGCCCGCGATGCGTCTGCCTTTGCTGTGCTGTTGCAGGGGCGGCGCGGCACGGCCGGTCCTTATGCGCTGTGGCAGCGCTTGCGTGCGCGTCTGGGCGGGCAGCCGTACAACGCAGATCACCAGGACCCGTCTGCACCCAATCACCGTGCTCAGATGCCCGATGGTATGCCCATCAAAAGCGTGCGCTGATGATGCTACTTGCCTTAGGACTCACCTCTGCCGTTTGTGCCGCTGTGCCAGCACTGCTGACGGTACTCAATCTGTCGGCATATCAGCCACCTTTGCCAGCGTCAGGAGCGTTGCCGTCCATTACGGTCGTTGTTCCAGCACGTGATGAGGAGGAGGGCATTGCGGCTTGCCTGTCTGCTGTGTTGGCCTCCGCCGGTGCTGTGGTCGAGGTCATCGTGGTGGACGATGCGTCCACCGACGCGACCGCGGACATCGTGCAGAGCATCGCCGCAAGTGACAAACGACTGCGGCTGTTGCACGCGGACCCCTTACCAGCAGGGTGGAATGGCAAACAGCATGCCTGCTGGCAGGCTTTGCAGGCGTCTACCGCTGAAGTTCTTTGCTTTCTGGATGCTGATGTCCGGCTCCAGGCAGATGCGCTGGCCCGCTGCTTGGGTGTGTTGCAGCAGGAACGTGCGGCGTTGGTCAGCGGTTTTCCAAGAGAACTGACGGGTACCTGGCTCGAACGGCTGCTGATCCCGCTTATTCACTTTGTGCTGCTCGGCCTATTGCCAATTCGCCTGCTACGCACGACCACCAAGGCGGGGTTCGCCGCCGGTTGCGGGCAGTTCCTGATGGTGGACCGGCTGGCATACCTGCAGGCAGGGGGGCATGCGGCCATCCGCCACACCATGCACGACGGCCTGTTACTGCCGCGGCTACTGCGCCAGCACGGCTATTCAACGACGCTGGTAGACCTAACGAACCTGGCAACTTGCCGCATGTACCGCTCGGCACGCACCACCTGGAACGGGCTTGCCAAAAATGCGACAGAGGGCCTAGCGGCACCCGCGCGCATCGTGCCCATGACACTCTTCCTGGGTCTCGGGCAGGTCCTGCCGCTGCCGCTGCTCTGGCTGGCCTGGCGGCAGACCAGCTTTATCTTTCCGTTCCTGGGGCCGCCCGTTCGAATCGGGATGGGTCCCGTACGGGCCGCTGCCGTTGCTATGGTGTTGAGTTACCTGCCGCGCGTAGTGAACACCGTCCGCTACCGGCAGAGTTGGCTGGGTACGGTGCTGCATCCGGTAAGCGTTGCGGTTCTCCTGCTGTTGCAGTGGTATGCACTGGGGCGCAAGGTTCTACGACGTCC
>CALMOM010000167.1 GCA_937873305.1 uncultured Terriglobus sp. | reverse complement strand
TCGGCAAGCTGCTGCCGACGTTCCGGATGCCGGTTGTAGCCACGGTTTTTCCAAGCCACGCCGGCCGCATACAGCGGCACAAGGGGAAGCAGCCACGGCCTGCGCGCAGCCACTAGCGCGGCTCCTTCAGCAGCGGCAACAGGGCCGCTACCGTGCGCTGCGTCGCTCCTGCTTCCCTTTGGAACAGCGCACGCGACTGCTCTCTCTGAAGCTCTGTGAGCTCGGTTGCGAGTGCTGTTTTCAGTGCTTCGCCAACGGACGCTGCGGTCACAATCGTGATGGCACCTGCTGCCTGCATCGCGGCCACAATGCTTCGGAAGTTTTCGAAGTGTTCGCCCATGACGACCGGCACACCGTACCGTGCAGGCTCCAGCGGATTCTGCCCCCCACGCTGCACCAGGCTGCCGCCCACAAAGGCAACATGGGCCAGTGAATAGAGCGCGGAAAGTTCGCCAACTGTATCCACCAGCAGCACTGCATCCGTACGCAACTCATCAGGAGACAGCCTCCATTCGCTAAGCCGAACTGTACCGATACCGCTCGCCTTTGCAAGCGACTCGACCTGCGGAATGCGCTCCGGGTGGCGGGGAGCGAGGATCATTACCTGCTGATCGGGTAAGAAGTTTCTCAAGCAATCCAGCAGCACAGCCTCTTCACCGTCGTGTGTGCTGCCACAGACGATCACGCGAGCCTTCGGCGGTATGTGCCTGCCAATTTGGCGGGTCAGTGACAACTCGACTGCCGCCTGCACATCGAACTTCAGGTTGCCGCTCACCTCAACGCGCTCCTGCGGAACGCCAATGCTGATCCAGCGGCGCGCGTCCTCCGCACTCTGCGCAAGCAGCAGCGGAACATGCCGCAGCAATGGCCGCCACAGGGTCCGTAACATTGTGTAGCGCGGCAGCGAGCGGTCGCTCATGCGGGCGTTGACCACGGCCACCGGCACGCCCGCACGGCTGCACTCCACCAATACCCGCGGCCACAACTCGCTTTCCATCAGCACCAGCAGCCGTGGTTGCAGCACACGGAGATACGCGCGCACGGCAAAGGCGAAATCCAGCGGAAAGAAGAACACCCGGTCCGGGCTGAAGCGCTCTTGCACCACACGCTGACCAGTGGGCGTGGTGGTGGACACAACCACAACATGGTTCGGCAATGCTGCCGCCAACTCGCGTACCAGTCGCGTCGCTGCTATCACTTCGCCCACAGACACGGCATGCAGCCATACCACCGGCCTGCCCTGCACCGCCGCACGCAGATGCCCGGGCACCGATCCCAGCCGCTGCCGCAGACCTTCGCGGTAGCGCCCTTGCCGCACCATGCGCCAACCCCACACCGGCGCGCCCAGCGCGGCAGCTAGCGTGAGTAACGCGCTGTACAAAAACATCATGCCTGCGGGTGCAGCCTTTCCATGCCTGGGCATCCGCACAGGGTTAGCCCACTTTACCTCGTGCGCCTCTGCCGCCCATAATCAAAGGGCGACGGTGTGCCTGCTGCGGGTGGTTGTCGTCTCACGTGTATGGTCAAATTTCATCAACAGTCCCGTCTTCACGCCCTGCTGGCCATCACTATGGGGGTACTGCTCGTGGCACCTGGCGCGGTTGCCGCCAAGCGGGAAGCGCCACCCGTGCAGGCTGCCTCAACCTACCCTGCGCGTGAAACGCACGACAAGGAGCACGTCACGGTTGCAGCGGAACCTTTCGAGACGCGCGCCAAGGGTGAGTTCTTCCGTAACGATTATGCGGGGCACAGCGTCTTGCCCGTACGACTCGTAATTCAGAACGACAGCGACGCGACGCTGGATTTGAACCAGGCGCGCATGCAATTCATCGCCGCCGATGGCACCAAGCTGCCCGCCGCTACGCCAGACGAACTGAACCGTCGCCTGTTCCGTTTTACCGACATCAAGCAGAAGCGAGTTCCCGGCACCCCCATCACCTACAGGCCGACGCCCGTCGACAAAAAGATTCTGGATGATGACAAGGACTTCTCCTTCTCACAGGTCATCATCCCTCCGCACAGTTCGGCTAACGGCTTTCTGTTTTATGACGTCAGGGAGGTCGACGATCCCCCGCTGCGCGGCGCGGAGCTATACATCAAGATGATCCACAGCAAGGCCGATGGCAAGGATGCGGAGCTGTTCGCTTTCAGCGTACCCCTTAACAAGTACCTGGCCGTCGCGGACGCCGCTCGTGACAAGGAGCGTGCCGCCGCGCGCGCCAAGGCAGAAGCCGACGCAGCTGCCGAGGAGAAGAAGGCGGACGCCGCCGCAGCCGCCGCAGGCAAAAAGGCCGACCCGGCAGCAGCACCCGTTAAGCCGGCCGGGACACCGCAGCCGTGAGCCTGCCGTCGATTGACTCTGACCTGCTGATCCGCGAAGCCGCTCCAGGCGATGTTGCTGAAATCGCAGCTCTCATTCGTGAGCTTGCGATCTATGAGAAAGAGCCGGACGCGGCCTTGGCCACTGAAGCAGACCTCTTACGCGATGGCTTTGGCCCGGAGCCATACTTTCGCTGTCTCATGGCCGAGTGGCAGGGTCAGGTGGCCGGTTTTGCACTGTACTTTTTCCAGTACAGCACCTGGGAGGGCCGCCCGGCACTGTACCTCGAAGACCTGTTCGTGCGCGAGCCGTTCCGTAAGCGCGGCATCGGCGTTGCCCTGTTCCGCAAGCTTGCGCAGATCGCTCTCGACCGCAACTGCACGCGCTTTCTGGGGCTGGGCGTTGATGGCACCCGCCCCGCGCTCTACTTTAACAACACCACGGGCGCGCTGGTTCTCCCGGAGGGCCTCAACCGCCGCCTCTCCGGCAACGCCCTGCGCAGGCTGGCCAAGGGCTAATTACCACCAGCGATCTGGACGGTAGTAACCGTAGTACGGGGCGCGGTAGTAGGGGTTGTAAGGGCTGTACGCGCCATAGGCATACGGGTAAGTTCCGTAACCGTAAGCAGCGTTGTACCCGTAGTTGCCATATCCATACCCGTTTGGGTAGCCGTACCCTCCCCAGTAGCGGCGGCGGTGAAACAGCAGGAACAGGATCACGATCAGGCAAAACATCGGTGGACCTCGGTGCGGGTTTCCAGATGCCTACGTCCGCACACAAGCAGCTACGCAGGCGTTCGGCGAAAGTTCCGCAGAGTTGCGACAATAGCTCTGTGAAGAACATCAAGGTAGTCGGCGGCGGCCTTGCCGGGCCTGAAGCCGCACTGCAGGCAGCACGCGCGGGTTGTGACGTCACGCTATACGAGATGCGGCCGCATCGCTCCACTGAGGCACACCAGACCAGCGACTTCGCGGAGCTGGTCTGCTCGAACTCGCTCAAGAGCGAGAGCGAGAACACCGCACCCTGGCTGCTGAAACAGGAGATGCGCGCCGCCGGGTGCGCGCTGCTGGCCGAGGCCGATGCCTGCGCCGTTCCCGCCGGGCATGCCCTGGCCGTAGACCGCGTGGAGTTCTCACGCCGCGTTGCGGAGCGCATCGCGCAGGAGCCAAACATCACCGTGCTGCGCGAGGAAGTTACAGCGCTCCACGAAAATGACCCGGACTCCCTGACCGTGCTGGCCAGCGGTCCTCTCACCTCGCCCGCGCTGACGGCGGAGCTGCAGCGGCTGACCGGCGCCGACCACCTGAGCTTCTACGACAGCATTGCACCCGTGGTGGACGCGACCACCATCAACATGGATCGCGTCTACTTTGCCGCGCGCTGGGATAAGGGCAGCGCGGACTACATCAACTGCCCGTTCACGCGCGAGGAGTACGACACCTTCTACGACGCGCTGGTCGCCGCGCACGAGGTGGAGGCACATGCGTGGGAGCGGCTGGATTACTTCGAAGGCTGCCTGCCCATCGAGGAAATCGCCCGCCGCGGCAAGGACACCCTGCGCTTTGGCTGCATGAAGCCGGTAGGACTGCGGGACCCGCGCACCGGGCAGACGCCGTACGCCGTCGTGCAACTGCGCTGCGAAAACCTGCGCGCCGACAGCTACAACCTGGTCGGCTTCCAAAATCACCTCAAGTTCGGCGACCAGGCCCGCGTGCTACGGCTCATCCCCGGCCTGGAGAACGCAACATTCCTGCGCTACGGACAGATCCACCGCAACACCTACATCAACAGCCCCACACTCCTGACGGAAACGCTGCAACTGCGCGCGCACCCTTCCATCCTGATTGCAGGGCAGCTGAGCGGCGTGGAGGGCTACACGGAGTCCATTGCCGGGGGTATGCTGGCCGGGCGCTTTGCTGCCGCCCTGGCCCGCGGCGAAGAGCCCACACCTGCGCCGCGCCTGTCCGCTCACGGTTCGTTGGTTCACTACATTACCCATGCCGAGGCAAAGCGATTTCAGCCTGCCAACGTCACCTTCGACCTGCTACAGCCACTGGAAGAAGAGCTGCGCAAAAAGATTCGGGACAAAAAGGAGCGTCATCGCATTCAGTGTGAGCGGGGCTTGCAGGCCTGGCAGCAGTGGTTGACGATGAAGCCGCAGGTGCAGCAAGATGCCTCGCAGATGTTCTGACCCGGCTGCTGACCCGGCTACAGGCTAACGGTAGCGCGCAGAAAGGTTGCGGGCAGGGTGGTGCCGCCATTCCTGCTGGTGTTCTGAGCCTCCGCCAATTCGATCAATTGCCCGTGCAGTTCGTCAGCCCTGCCGCTCGCCTCCGCAGCCTCAAAGGCGATCATGCTGGGACCGTAGAACTGCCGGAATAGCGCGATGACTTCTGCCGGACTGTGCTTCGGAGCGCGAAACACAAAAGTGTCTTCCACCGTAGCTATCCTGTCTTCCGGCACGCCCGCCTGTCCGAACCGCTCGACCACGTGCGACCGCACGCCCCACGTCATGGGACTGACAAAGCCGTCCGGCGGCGGAGGCGTAAAGGCCGAACTGATCTTGAGCACCTGCGCCACAAACGTCGGGTCGCCGGGAATCCAGTTGCCCATCACAATGCGTCCACCCGGCCGGGTGATACGCACCATCTCACGCGCGACGTCAAACGGCTGCGGCGCAAACATCGCGCCAAACACCGAGAGCGTCAGGTCAAACGAAGCATCCGCGACACCAAGCAACTCGCAGGCATCACCCTCCTCAAAGTGGAGGTTGATCAGCCCCGCTTCACCGGCTCGCCGGTTACCCGCTTCCACCAGGTTGCGTGCAATGTCGATGCCGGTCACGTCCGCACCAAGCTGCGCCAGCGGCAGCGCTGTGGTGCCGTCACCGCAGCCCAGGTCCAGAACCTTCATGCCGGGTGTCACATGCAGTGAGTTCGCAAACTCCTCGCCCGACTGGCGCATGGACGCCGCGATGCGCGTGAAGTCGCCCTTCTCCCACAGTGCCTGGTTCGGATTCATACTCACTCCCTAAGCGGTCACGATCTGGCGGACGCCGACACACAGCATCGCAGCCACACCAAAGTAGCCCTTTCCTCAGCGGGCGTAACTAGAAATCTGCACACCTTTGCAGACCAAAGCCGGTCGTTCCCCTATGAACGAGAGCTAAATCGACCACAGCTAACTGCCTAGTACTTACTTGTGGTCGTTCGCCGGTGGACCGTTGCCGATCTTCGTGGTGTACACCCGCATCGGGTAAGTCACACTCATCTTGCCGTTATTGAAGCTGGGCGTGCGGTCCATTTGCGCGGCAGGCATCCAAAGGCGGCCGTCCGCGCTGATCCACATGGCGTCGACCCATACAAACTGCGGCCCCTGCACCAGCGTCGTGATCTTGCCCGCGGGCGTGATCTTTAGCACGGAGTTATCGTTGGCCTGGGCGACATACAGATTGCCTGCCTTGTCAATGGCGGTGCCGCCACTGGTGCCCGTCGCGGCGATGGGACGCACATGCTTTACGCGCTCGCTGTCGGGCATTCCTTCGTTGTCCAGCGCCGCCGTGTCAATGGCCGACATGGGACCGGCATTCGGCTGGTAGTACAGCGTCTTGCCGTCGGGCGATACCTCAAGCTGGTCGGCGTGGAAGTAGATGGGCTTGCCATGCTTGTCCTGCAGCTCGTGGCCTTCGCCGCGCAGCGGGTGCAGCGCCTTCACGCTGTCCGTGTCGTTCAGCGTGCGGTAGGCGTGGCCGTCTGGCAGGTGCACCACGATGATGCCGGGCCAGCCCGCGTCCGTCAGGTAGGCGTGGTCGCCGTTGAAGCGCACGTCGTCCACCGCACTGGAGCTCTTCGTCACGCCGTCGAGGTAGAGATTCTCCACCACCTTACCGGTCGCCACGTTGATGCCGACCAGCTTAGGACCATGCTTCACATCCGGCTCGCCCAGCCCCTCGCTGCCAAAGTCCACCACCCACAGCGTGCCGTCCGGGCCAAAGCGAATGCTGTTGGCATGCACAAACATCTTCGACGCATCCGCGCCGGGCTTCCACGCGTTCCACCCGGCATCCGGGTACGGCCTCAGCTGCCCACCCCGGTACAC
>CALMOM010000166.1:27204-33627 GCA_937873305.1 uncultured Terriglobus sp. | reverse complement strand
GAGTTAATGCCCGTCGTAGGCCGCGACGACGAGGTGCGCCAGCTCATCCAGACGCTCTTGCGCAAAACCAAGTCGAACCCCGTGCTGGTGGGCGACCCCGGCACCGGCAAAACTGCCATTGTCGAGGGTTTGGCCCTGCGCATCGCCGCACAGGATGTGCCCGAAAGCATGAAGCGCTGCCGCGTGGTCGCGCTCGACCTGATGGGCCTGGTCGCCGGTGCCAAGTACCGCGGCGAGTTTGAGGAGCGCCTCAAGGCCGTGGTCGACGAGGTCAAGCTGCGGAAGGGCGAGATCATCCTCTTCCTTGACGAGATCCACCAACTCGTGGGCGCGGGCGGCACAGAGGGCGGCATGGACGCCGCCAACATCCTGAAACCTGCGCTGGCACGCGGCGAACTGCGCTGCGTGGGCGCGACCACCTTCGACGAGTACCGCGAGCGCATCGAGAAAGACGGAGCGCTGGCCCGCCGCTTCGAGCGCGTGCAGGTGGGCGAGCCTTCCGACGAGTCCATGCTGTACATCCTGCGCGGCATCCGTGACCGCTACGCTGCGTTTCACGGCGTGGAACTCACGGATGAATCGCTGGTCGCCGCCGTAAAGCTGTCGCGCCGCTACATGCGCGATCGCTTCCTGCCTGACAAGGCCATTGACGTGATCGACTCGGCCACGGCGCGCCTGCGCATGCAGCTGGAATCGCGACCCACAGCGCTTGACCAGCAGGAACGTTTGCTCACCCGCCGCCGCGCTGAACTCGAGTCCCTCCGCAGCCTGCCGAAGCCGAGCACAGCGCAGGGCAAGCAGATCACTGCGCTTGAAGCCGACGTTGCCGAGCTCGAGCCAAAGATCACCGCAGACCTCCAACTCTGGGAGCAGCAGCGCAACGCCCGCGCCGACCTGGGCAAAACCGTTGCCGCCATCGAAGAGAACACGCGCCTGCTCTCCGCAGCAGAGGGTGCAGGCGATGTCAGCCGCGCGGCAGAAATCCGCTACGGCGCACTGCAGCACCTGGGGTCTCAGCGCGCCGACCTGGAAGCAACGCTTGCCGGCTACCGCGAGTCCGCAGCGGGCGGCAACGCCGCCGTCGCGGACCGTGTTCTGCCGGAGCACATTGCCGAGGTCATCGCAGAGCGCTCGGGCGTACCTGCCAACCGCATGCTCGAGAGTGAACGCGAACGCCTGCTGGGCCTGGAAGAACGTCTCGGCGAGCGCGTCTACGGCCAGCCGGAAGCGGTCAGAGCGGTCAGTGAGGCCGCACGCCGCATGCGGACCGACCTGCAACTCAAGCGGTCGCCCGCCTCGTTCCTGTTCGTCGGCCCCACCGGTGTTGGCAAGACGGAACTTGCCAAGGCACTAGCGGAAGCACTGTTCGACGACGACACCGCGCTCATTCGCATCGACATGGGCGAGTACAAGGACGCGTCATCCGCCGCGGGCCTCATCGGTTCACGCCCCGGCCTGGTGGGGTCCGACGAGGGCGGCTTCCTCACGGAGCAGGTGCGCCGCTCACCGTACTCGATCGTGCTGTTCGACGAGGTGGAGAAGGGCCACCCAGCCATCCTCGACCTGCTGCTGGGCGTGCTGGACGAAGGCCGCCTGACCGACGCCAAGGGCCGCTTCTGCGACTTCACCAATACCGTCGTGCTCTTTACCTCGAATCTTGGCGTGCGCGAGTCTATGGCCGCGGGCGAGGACAACACCCTGCGCGAGCAGATCCTGCTGGACGCCGTTCGCGCCAACCTGCGGCCCGAGCTCTACAACCGCATCGGCCAGGTCATTCCCTTCCACCCGCTCGGCATGCCGGAACTGCAGCGCATCGTCCAAACCCAAATCAGAGGCCTGCGCCGCAAGCTGGAAGACGACCGCGAACTGCACTTCGAGGTCACACCCGCTGCGGTCGATCTGCTCGCGAAGTTGTCGTATGACCCCGAGTACGGTGCCCGCCCGGCAGGCCGTGTGCTGCAGCGTGAGGTGCTTTCGCCGCTCTCGGAAATCCTGCTGAGTGGTGACTCGGTACCGGGCAGCACCATCCGCGTGGATGTTGAGCCCGTGGTAACGGAGCCTGAAGCTGGCGTGGACATGCAAGCGGAACAGCAGGCCGGAGCCGAGCCACAACCTGAGACCGTGCAGGAACTCGTGTTTTCCATCGAGCAGCCGGACACGCTCGGCAGCGCCGGTGCGGCAGAGGTCGAGCCAGAAGCAGAAGAGGTTGCACTATGACAGTGTTTTCCCGCGCGGTGTGCGGTCTTTTACTCGCCGGGGCCGCCGCGCCCCTCTGCGCGCAGGCTCCTCTCAATCTGTTCAACGGCACGTCGCTGCTGGGCTGGACCAATCACGGCAGCTGGACCGCAGCGGGTGGGTCCATGGGCACCAGCGGCGGCGGCGCTCGGCACATCATCACCGCCGTGCCTTTTGGCGACTTCGACCTGGATTTTGAGTACACCGAAACCGGCAGTGTGGGCGCGCTGCTGCGCCTGTGGGCCTCGCGCGAAAACACGGGCGGCCTCATGGTCGACCTGGACTACACCGGGGCAAAGGCCGGTGTGGGCGGCATTGAGGTGCTGGGCAAGTCCTCCATCTCATCCATCAGCGCGGGCGGCTGGCACAAGGTGGAAATCGAGGCCAGCCATGGCAAGGTAACGGTGCGCGTTGATGGACGATCTGCAGGCACTACCACCAGCGACTTGGGTGCGCGCGCGGGCTACCTGGCCTTTGAGGCTGCCAGCGACGGCCAGTTGACCCTGCGCAACATCCACCTGCGTCCGCTGAACCTGAACAGCACCTTCAATGGCTCGGACCTGGGCGGCTGGAAGTCCATCCCCAAGCCAGCCGATACCAAGGGCGGCATGGGCCACTCCGCCGAGAAGGCGCTCACCTTTGGCCTCGGTGGTGGCACCAGCAAGCCGCATGAGGCCAAGTGGACCGTCAAGGGCGGCGCGATCCACGGCGAAGCAGGGCCAGGCGCACTTGAGAACAGCACACCGCTGGAGGATGGGCTGTACCAGGTAACCGCCAAGGTGACAGGAGACGTGAAGCCAGACAACTTCACGCCGCTCTCCGTGCGCAACACCGCCGGGCAATACGCCACAGGGTACGCCGTCGGCATCGGGCCGTATGCCGGTTCGGTGGACAAGGTGAACAAGGCCCCGCTGGGCAAGGCGGCCGCACCGGTGGAGCAAACCTTTGCCATCGGCGGGCGCGTGGTGGAAACATGGGTCAACGGCAATATTCTCAGCGTGGTCACAGACCCGCGACCGGAGAGTGGCAATGCCACGGCCGGTGCCAAGACAGCCGGTGGTAGTTCCATGCTGCTACTGCCCAACGACCATGTCCAGGTAGATGTTTCGCGCATTAATCTGATCGCGTTGGGCAAGCCCTACGGCGTCACCGCCCGCGCGCCCGCACCACCGCCGGTGGCCACCGTGGCGGCCGTACCCGCAGCGCCGCCGGTGAATCCGACGGAGAGCGCCGCTGTCCAAGCGCTGACCAAGCAGCAAGAGGCGCAGGACAAAAAAGCGCAGCAGGACCAGCAAAATAAAGACCGCGCCGCCAGCCTGATGACACAGGCCTTGACCGAGGCTGATCCGCAGCGACAAGAGCAGTTCTACAGCGAGGTCATGCGGATCGACCCGGCCAATCCCAACGCCATGCAGGGCTACAAAGAGGCGCAAGCAAAACTGCAGCAGCAGCAGACCACGCAGGCACAGACGCAAACGCAGCAGCAAAACGAAAGCTCGCGGCAAGAGCAGACGAACGCCTCCTTGACGCAGGCGCAGAGCGCATTTTTGGGCGGCCGCTTATCTGAGGCAAGCCGGGCGCTGAGCGTGGCGGAGCGGCTGGCTCCTGGCAATCCCGTCGTGGGCGAACTGCGGCGGCGCATCTCTGCCTCGCAGGCGATTCGTTCGCGGCTGTGGTTTCTAGCGGGCGGCGCTGGCATTGTGGGCACGCTGGCACTCATCACCATGTGGTTCCGCCGCCGCAAGACGCAGCGCTTCCCTATGCTGGAGGTGGTCACCGGCCTGGACAGCGGGCGCACCTACCGCATCGAGAAAGACCAAACCCGTATTGGCGCGGTGCCGCAGGATGGCGGCCAGAAGAATGACATTGTGGTGCGCGATGTGGAGCACGCGATCTCGCGCTTTCACTGCGAGGTGGTCAAGCGCAACGGCCAATTGTACGTACAGGACCTGAACAGCTCCAACGGCACCCGCGTGAATGGCGAGCGCCTGAAGCCGGGCAATGCCGCACTCCTGCGCAAAGGCACTAAAATCCAGCTGGCGGGCACGGTCGAACTGCGCTTCGGCTACGACAAGGGCGCAAAGAAAACGGCGTAGCGCGGACGGGCGAGGCACATGGATATCCGGATTCGCGCGGCAGCACTGAGCGATGTGGGGCGGCACCGCCGCACCAACGAGGACAGCTTCGGCTTCGACATGGATCGCGGCCTGTTCGTCATCTGCGATGGTGTAGGCGGGCGCGCCGCGGGCGAGGTGGCCAGCCGCTCCGCCGTGGACTGCGTTCTCAGCCGTTTTCCTGACGCCCTCGACGGCCTGCAGGCGGGTACGGAACTGCAGCGCGTCATCCAGGCCGCCAACCGGTCCGTCTACCAGGCCAGTCGCCGCGACCCGCTGTATGCGGGCATGGCCACCACGGTCGTCGCCGCGTACTTTGACGGTGCGCGCATGTGGATCGCCCACGTGGGCGACAGCCGCGCCTACCTCCTGCGCAGCCAATCGCTGCACCGGCTGACCGACGACGACTCGCAGCTGGCGCAGATGCTGCGCGAAGGGCGCCGCGACATCACGCCCGAACAAATGTCTCAGTGGGATAGCATCCTGACGCAGGCACTGGGCGCGGCGGACATGGTGGTGCCCAGCGTCACCGTCGTGCAGGTGCAGTTGGGCGACTGCTTCCTGCTGGCGACGGACGGCGTCTGCAAGGCGCTCTCCAGCGCGGAGATGCTGAGCTTACTGCTGGCTGCCAGCACGCCGGAGCAGGCCTGCCACCACCTGACCGCTGCCGCCAACGATGCCGGCGGCTACGACAACGCCACCTGCATCCTGATCGAAATCGACTGACAGCAGTTGTCAATGGCGTGCGTGCGCCGCGCTAGAAGGCTACGCCCGTTCGCGAAGAACCTGATTTCAGGCGGCCTCACCCCAGCGAATGTAACTAGTGTTCACGCCGCGCACGGAAGGCAGCAACCCATGCGGGCTCTCCTCCCGTGACTGCAAATTTGAAGTTGGCATAGGCTGACTCAATCCTGGCAGAGTTCTGGCACGGAACGGTGTGACTCAGCGGGAAGCACAATATCTCTGTGCTGGGACGAGCGCATCATTCTCGCCACAAGCGCAAACATGCCTCGGCAAGCCTCATCCTCGTTGGTGTAGGAGCGAACATCATCGGCGCTTCACCGGGTACATCGCGAAAGGCCAATGGTGCCTGAAGCTGGCTGTTAAGAGCTTGGCTCAGAATGTCACCGATGGTGTGCTGCAGGATAGCGGCTTCCTTGTCAGTGGGCGCATACCGCCTCAGGAGGCTATCCAGCGTAGTGGCGGCCGACTTCACTCGTTGCTGATTCATACAGGCATTCAGCGTGATGTCCCGGTGCTGTGATGACCGCATCATTCTTGCCACAAGTGCAAACATTCCTCGGCAAGCCTCATCTTCGTTGGCATACGTGCGAACATCATCGGCACTGCCGCGTTCGCTGTAGAACGTCTTCCATGTGCCATTCTCCTGCTGGAGAACGTAGTTGTCGCCCCCGCCCTTTCCGTCCAACGAGTAATAATTCGTGGGCACATGGTTAGCGATGAAAACCGCTCGAAGCTCTTCAGTTGTCAAGCGTTTCAGCCAGCCCTGCGGAGTGCCCCCGGCAGCATTCAGGATTTCGGCTATAGAGGTTTACCGACCTGACTGCTAAAGTTCGTCGCCTGTAAGCGGATCTTTGCCACTTCGTTTCCGCATTTCCTGAAGGCCTGGCGGTGGCCCTCCGGACAGCTCAACGGCAAACCTGCCAAACGCATTGGCCAGGTCAACCTGTTCGCCCAGATTGCCATCATCGAATAAGCGTGATCCTGGTAGCGGTGACGAAGTAACAGGAGCCTGAATTTGGCGCTGTTCTGCCCGCGTAATTAGCTCGCCTAAGGCGCTCCGCAGTCGGCGCGCATCCGGTACTGTCGACTCATACTTGCTCAGAACCACGTCTAGTTCTTGTGCTCGTCGCTGCAGAAGGTCAAGGTTCATCGGCCCACTCTCTTCTCAGGTGATGCTTGATTTTCCTACTCAGTGGATGGGAGTTCCGCCCTTGCCGCTAACGGTTCCGACCTTCACCGGGTCTGTCCAGCCGGATTTGTTTGTGAGTAGTGTTTGCGTCAGGTCGCTGTTAGTAGTGTACGCGCCGTTTAGTTCCGATGTGGGTGCAAT
>CALMOM010000166.1:13739-27194 GCA_937873305.1 uncultured Terriglobus sp. | reverse complement strand
TCTGGTACATGGGTGCGGCAGAACTTGTGGGGTCCACTTGGTAGACGTCGTACGAGTCAGCGTGTGTCTTCAACGGCAGACCTGCCTGGCTGCCGAAGTCATCACCAGAGTTGATGGCTTGGTTCATCTGGTCCTTGGTCATGTAATAGGGCGAACCGGGGTTTAGGGTGTCTCCTGTTGGCACAGCTTTGTACAGCGTCTGCGTATCAGCAGATGTAGGCAGCGCTCCGCCGGACATCACCTGTTCTTGCGCTTTCTGGTAGACATATGCATCATCAGTGCCCGGCCGTGCGCCTGCTTTGGCGTTGGCAAGGTAGGCTTGTCCGTCCGGTGAAGCCAGGTAGGCGTCAGCATCGTCCTTGCTTACGCCGTTAGTCGTGAAGCCTGATTGCCACTTGTCGACGTCATCAGCGTTCTGCGCCTTCAGGTCGTGCCAGTCCGTCGCGCTCTTAGCGGCGCTTGGGGTTTCCTCCACGCCCTGCGGGTGCAGGTTTTTGTCGGGCGGGGTTTTGGGTGGCAGCGGATCTGCTGGTTCCAAGCCGGGTGGTTTGCCAAGCGGGTGGTCGGCGCGGGCGGCGACGCGCTTGGGCTTGGGTGGCTTTGGTGTGGGGTGCGGTGCCGGGTGGTTAGGGTGCACCACGTGGTCGGCCTGCACCATCTTTTCGCCCAGGGCACGTGCCAGGCGCTTGTCGAACTCGCCCATCACCGCCTTGATCTGCCGGGCGGCCATCCTGTCCAGGTCACGAAAGCCGGTTTCCAGCACCTTCAGCTTCTCGATCAGATCGCCCACACGGCCAATCCACTTGAAGCTGTTCGCCTTGATGATCACCTTTTCGACCATGCTGATGAGGTGGCCGATAAATTTGCTGATTTCCTTGGCCACGGGCTCGGCGTACTCGGCGAACTTCACCGCGCGCAAAAAGCGCATGATGTCGCCCTTGATGAAGCGGCGCAGGAACTCCACCAGCTTTTCCAGCAGGCGCCCGCCGTCTTCGATCAGCAGCAGCGCCGTGGCACGGATGGCTGCACCGGCCTCGTCGCCCGCCAGGCCGCCCACGATCGCGCCCACGCCTGCCGCGGCAACTCCCGCTGCCGCACCCACCAGCGCAGGCACCAGACCCAGGGCGCAGGCCACCAGAATCATCCACTCCATAACGCTTTCGCGTTTGTCCGGGTGGCGCACCATGCGGATAATCACCGCCGTCATGTCGCGCGCGCTCATCACGATGACCACGCCGGGCACAAAGCTGGCCAAGAGCTGCGCGATGAGGGCACTGGTGCTCTGGTGGTCGTCGAACTCACCAAACACCACTTGCTTCAGCCAGTCCAGCGATGCCGCCGCATCGCCGACTACCTCATGCCAAAGATCGTCCATCCACGCCATAGGCTAGGCCTGCTCCGTGGTGGCTGGCGCCGTGGCAGCGTTGGCCAGGTCGGTGAAGTCGTCATGGATCGCAATGGTGGCGCTGGACTTCGGTGGGTTCTTGTTGTCGCCGTAGGTGACAGAGGCGGAGCCAGCGCGTACGCCCGTGTGCTGGGCCCAGCCGCTGCCGTCGGTGCGGCCTGTCTGCTTGGTGCCGTCGGCCAGCGTCAGCGTGTAGGGCAGGTTGGCGATGGGCGTGCCGTCCCAGTAGGTGCGGCGGAACTCGACGTTGACCGGCTCCGGCTCGTGGCTGTCGATGTGTGCCGACGCATGATTGCTGCGGTAATGGATGCGGCCCGCGGCGCGCAGGATGATGTCACCCTGCGTTCCCATGGCGATGGCGGGGCGGCCCGTCTCCGCCACGTGCTCCGACAGGATCAGGGTGTTGCTGCTGGGCGTGGCCAGCGCGATGGACTGCTTGCCGGGCGTGTCGGTCAGGTGGATGCGGATGCCGCTTTTGGTGACCAGCCGCTTGACGTAGTTGTTGCTGTCGATGCTTTCGTCGGCGGTGGCGAACTGGTCGCGGGGCGGCGTGTGGGTCGCGTTCCACAGGCTGCCCAGGATGACGGGGCGCTCCGGGTCCGCGTCCTGAAAGCCGACAAGGACCTCATCGCCTACTTCGGGCATCCACGCGAAGCCGAAGCCTGCGCCGCAGTGCAGGCTGGCCATGGGCGCGTGCAGCAGCGTGTCGCCCTGCCAAAAGAGTTTGACCACCAGCCGCCCGCGCTGCTGTGGGTCCACATTGCTGACGACGCGGGCCACCTGAACGCCCGGTGCGTGGGTGCGCTGTGGCGGATGCGCGCTGCGCCACGTGGTCCACGGCGTGGCCTTGAACGTATTGCTGTACTCCTGCTGGGTCCAGGTGTGGGTTACCTCGAGGAGGTTCCAGGTGCCGTTGGCTTCGCCGAGGTTTTGCACGTCGACAGCGCCGCCCGCGACCAGGCCCAGGGTGCGGCTGGTGCCGCCTGCTGTCACCGAGCCGCCTTGTGCGCGCTCCGCGTCAAACTGCGCGCGCTGCTGCATGTCCGCGTTGGTCCACGAGCGGCTACGGCTCGAAAATCCGAGCAGCGCCTGCGCCGAGGATCCGCTTTGCACGGCAGACGCCATCTTTTGGCCGGGCTCTTCGAAGGTCGGTGTTTTGCTTTCGCCCGCGAACACCGAGCTGGTGAATACGACGGAGTCGTATTGCGCCGCGGCGATCTTTGCGGGCCGCAGCTCTCCCTCAATGTGGAACTCCAGGAGGCCGTAGTGGTCGCGGTAGACCAGCGGCACGGCGGCGTCGAAGGTGTTGCGGACCTCGGTGCCGCCCAGCGCGGTGCGGACCCAGCCGCCGTGGTCGTCGGCCACGCGCAGCAGGAACTGCCAGTCGGTCTCGCCGTATTGCACGTACTCGGCGGGGGTAGGCTTGTCGGGCACGGTGCACGCCGCACTACAGGTGCCCGCGACCGCTGCCAGCGATCCGGGAAAGCGCGCGACGCGGGGCGAGCGGTCGTGCAGCCATGAGTCCGACGCGGCGCGCACTACGCAGGTATAACTGCCGAACACCTCGTGGGTCACGGCCACATCGATCACCGTGCCCTGAAAAGCGACATGCTGCGCGCCGTCCTCGCCCGTGGTGTTGACCGTGCAGGCCGCACCCAGGGCGTCTTCGCCTGGAATAGGCCGGTCCATGGTGCTGCGGCAGCGCAACTCGCAGAAGGAGTGGGCGTTGAGCCGCTGCTCCACGACCATGCCGGTCAGGATGGCATCGTCAATCAGCAGCCCGCCCAGCGATACCGTGGCACCCTGCATCTAGCGGGACCCCCGTAGGTGCTGCATTGGGCGAACAGATGGCATCGACATCCTTGCGTGGCTGGGGTGAACGGCATGAATGTGGGCACTACTCTGCCTGCTCTGCCGCGTCGCCTCCTATAGTACCTGCGGTTGGAGGCAACAGGGACGGCGGTTATGCCATCCTCCGGCTGTACAGAAGGTCGTGGTTGCGAGGTCAAAAAAGGCGATGAGTTCGGGACTGCCGGTAGCGATGGAACTGCAGCGCCGCTTCGACGGGCTGACAGCAGGCCGGGGCAGCGATGCCGAGCGCCGGGACCGTCTGCGTTCCAGCGAAGGCAAAGCGCTGCTGGCGGACCTGTGCGACGCGCTGGAAAGCGGTCACCTGCGCGTGACGGAGGGCAATGGCCTGGGCGAGTGGCGCGCCAATGTTTGGGTGAAGCGGGCGCTGGTGGCGCTCAGCGGGGCTGGAATGCTGGCACCGCAACCGGGGCCACTGCCTGGGTCCGAGCTGGATTCGCTGGGCTGGCGCGCGGACCGGCCTCCCGACTGCCGGGTGCCTGCAGGCAGCTTTCTGCGCCGCGGCGCGTACCTGGCCCCGGGCTCGGCCGTCATGCCGCCCACCACGGTGCAGGCGGGCGCAGCCGTGCTGGAGGGGGCGCAGGTGGATTCTCACGTTTTACTGGGGTCGGGCGTGCTGGTGGGCGAGGGCGCTGTGGTGGGCTGCGGCTCCATGCTGGCCGGGTCCCTCTTGCCGGAAATTGCGCTGGCCGTGGTGCTGGAGCGCGGCGTGGTGGTGGGCGGCAACTGCGGCCTATACGGCCCGCTGGTGATAGGCGAGCGCAGCATGGTCTACGCGGGCACGGTGCTTCGGGCGGCCACCGGCGTGTTTGACCCGGCAAAACGGCACTGGCTGATGCCGGACGGCACCGGTACCCTGCGGCTGCCAAATGGGTGTACCGTCTGTATGGGAGTGCCACCCGCAGAGGCGTTCGCAGATGGCATTCAGCGTGTCTCTACGCTGCTTTTCAGCAGCTAAGACGTAGTTCTTGACGTACAGTTCTGTGCAGAATTGCGCGTTCAAGCGCAGTGTTTTGTAGTCGCAAATGCAGCTTTTGAGGTGCTCCATGGCAGTTTTCTCCGCTGATGTGCAAACGCCGCTCGCGACCCCGGACCCAAAAACGGATTACAAGCTGCCTACCCCGGGCCAGCTGCTCTACAGTGCCATTACCGCGGTCAGTGCGCTGGCCAGCACCATCGGCCACGACACCCTTCTGCTGACCGGCGACCGCGACCGCCAGATGAACGGCAACGAGAGCACCCGCATCACCCAGGACCGCACCCACACCGTCAGCGGCAACCAGCAAAAGCAGATCGCGGGCAACAAGAACGAGAACGTGGTCGGCAACTTCGCCCAGCAGACCATCGGCAACCTCCATCGCACCATCATCGGTGCCACCAATGACCTGCACACCGCCAAGCATACTATCGCGCACAAGGCCGACCAATTGATCCAGGAGCCTGTCAATTACATGCACGACGTGGCAACCCACTTTATGAAGAACCAGGAACACCACGACGAGTACCAGTTTCTGCAGCTCTACGCTGGCAATGCGATTAACGTGATTGGCATGAACAACGATTTCAAGGGCGCTCAGACTGCCTTAATCGGCGCTGCAGCGGAAAAGGCAGGCGCGTCCTGGTCTGAGCACCTAGCAAAGCTTCATGATGCAGCCGTCGACCAGAGGTTTGAGGCACTCGATAGCAAGATTGGAGCCATACAGCCTGTTGTGCACGTGGCGATGTTCCACGAGGTAGCCATTACGCAGAAAATCATTGTGATCGGGGTCAATCAATTCGTGTAGTACCCCACCTGCGTTCAGCTCGGTCCGGCGTTACATAGCATGTGAGGAAGTCAATGCGCTCGTTACAGATTGTGGAAAATAGTCCGCAGCAGCTTGTTGCGGTGCAAACCCCGTACACTGCGTCGTTTCTGCCGGTGCTTGGAATCCTCATAGCACTGGGTTTTGGTTTGTGGTTTGCATTTAGCAGGCAATGGTTGCGGCTGCTCATTCCGGGTATCGCAATTCTTGTGTTTGGCAGCCTCATGCTGTTGCCTAAGAATCCCACCTACCACCTGCGGGTGGACCGGGCTGCCCATCAAGTCACATCAGAAGGACGTCGGGGAGATGCGGTGGTTGAATCCTTCACGGCTTCCGGCAGCGAGCTAGCGGGAGCAGATATGCAGTTCAATCGCGGTGCTAGCACGATTGTCCTTACCCGCCGCGATGGCTCAGTGTTGTATCCATTCGGTGAGCAGCAATTGCAGGATGAGCCGGACCAGTATGTGGTGCTTACGGCATTGCGCGACCTAATTACCCCTGCGACCAACCCTCGCTAAGCTGAGGGGTACGACATGATCTGGATGTCTAGCTTGACCATCCTGCAGAACTCGGCCGACCGTCTGGTTGCTGAGCAATCGCCACCCGGCGGTCTATTCTTTGTCATCCTGGCCATCCTTGTCACAACAATCTTCAGCGTGGCCCTGCTGCGGCTGCGCAAATGGATCCTGGGAACATTCATGGCGGTAATGGCAATCTGCTTTTCACTCGCACTTTTGCCCGGAGCGGCGTACAGGCTTTCCGTAGACCGGCAGACTGGCACCATCGCCTGGGACACCATGCGCTCCGGCAAGGTGGAGGCTCATCAGGAGGTCTCCGCGACCGACCTTCAAACCGCAGAGTTCGACTTCAACCGAAATGATCGAAACATCCTCCTGGTCGACCGTGACGGCAGGCAATACTTTCCACTCGGCGATCAGCACTTTAGCGGTGAACCGGAGCAATCGGTTGCGCTGGCCGCCATCCGCGAATTGATTGGGCAAGGTGCGCGTAGTGCGAAGATTCCGCAGAGTTCTAGGTAGTTTTCCCATCGTTCGAGCGGCATAGATGCGGTAGGTGGGGCTACGCAGTACAGTCAAGTAGATGATCTGTTGCGCAAGGCGAACGAGTTAATGCGTGCCGTACGTTCCTGAAGAGAGCCAATTGACCGCTGGCGAAGCTCGCCGCCGCCGCTTGCAGGAGGCGGATGACCGACCGCGCTTTTACCCGTGGACGCGCGCGGTGGAGTACGAGAGCTGCCAGCTGTACTGGATGCCGGTGAGCCGCTTTCCCATCGGCTACCTGCAGCGGCAGTGGCTCCTGCGCTTTCAGCAGTTGCTAGGCGCGCTGCTGCTCAAAAAGCTGGGCTTGGGGCCGCAGGTCTTTTTGCAGATGAATGCGCTCGACAACTCGAATCGCGACCTGTTCATCCGCGAGTCGCGCCGTCTGCACCCCATCTTTGGCCTTGGCCGCCATCCTGGGCGCGCCCTGCCGCCCACGCCGGACGAGAAGTACGCGGAAGACCTTGGGAAGGGCCGCATCCAGTACGACGCGCACGCCATCCGGCCCGAGTACAGCTACTGGTTCCTGGAAAACAGCGCTGAGGAGCAGCTGCACCTGTTTTTTGGCAACGGTGGCTGCACCACGCTGTTCCTGGAGCCGGGTGAGCCTGCGCCCAAGGCACCCAAGCCGCGGCTTGGGTCCATTCGCGACCCCAAGATGCGGGAAATGGTGGCCAATGCCGATGTAGACAGCATGCTGGGCAAGCTCCATGCGCTGCAGTCACCATTTTTGAAGCAAAGCAAAGAACTGTTTGCCGCCGACCTGCAGGAAGACCCGCAGTACCCGGGCCTCCTGTTCACGCTGCCACTGCTAGGTTCGCAGGATTTCTTTGCCGCGACGCCGGACGCGGTCGGGCAGTGGTTCAGCCTGTTCAAGCTGTACCTGCGCGAAAGCCCGGAGGACCGTGGCGTGATCCTGGCCACGGCCGAGGACATTGAAGACGACCTGGACGAACTGCTGGCCACCATGCACGACGAGGGCCTGGAGTACCTGGCATGAGCCCTTTGGGACTCATCATCACGTTTACGGCACAGCTAAAGCTGTGCCCTTCCGAACACAGCGTGTACTTAAGTTCCGTAGGTAGCTCCAGGCATGATGAAGCAAAACTCGGGCGCGTTTAGCAACTCTGTAATGCCCGCACTGCACGAAATCGCCGCACCCGCCGGGTGGACGGCGCTGCTGCTGCGGCAGGCGCTGCCGGTGGCCGGCGCGGAAGAGCGCGATCGCTATGCAGGAGCGGTTGACGCCGTGCTGGGGCGGCTGCCCATGCCGCAGCTGGTGCCGTCGGAAGAGGTGCTGCTGCTGTTCGAGCGGTTGCGCCCCGATGTGGAGATCCCAGTATTTCAAAATGAGGCACGCCGCTGGATGCCGGAGTTTGGCATGGGCGTGCCCTTGCACGGTGAGGCCCCAGCCACGTGGTCGACCGATGAGTTTCTGGATAGCGAACCGGGCAAGCTGCGCCCCGTCATCGATCGTGTGGTGCGGCTGGCGCGTACCCCGGAGGCACAGCGCGGCGCGTGGGACACGCTGCTGGGATCGGGCGCGCTCGTGCGGACGATGGCTGCAGATACGCGCTTTTTAACCGCTGCAACGGCGGTACTCAAGCCCACCATCGCCGACCGCTCGCTGACCGGCTTTCCGTTCTACGTGCCACTGCTGCGTGCAGAGGAGCTGGATCGCGCCCGGCCCGTGTACGACGAGCCGCTGGAGGAGTACCTGCCGGGTGTCTACGCCTATCTGCGCGAGAGCGTGGAAGACGGCGGCATGCTGCTGCTGTTGCATCAGCCACCCGAGTCGTTCTGGAAAAAGTTCGGTGCATCGCCCGTGCCCGGCGTGGATGTTCGGCGCAGGACGCTGCCCGCGTCGTAGAATCCTCTGGAGTTCAGGAAAGGCGCTCGTGCAAGTACCCTTCATCAGCCTCGGTTCAGAACAGCTGTCCTCCGCGTTGTTGCAGGAGGTGGACGTGGTGCAGCGCCTGAACGACCACTGGACCTGCCGCATTGTGCTGCGCGATACGCCCGATCGCAGGCCACCGGTGGAGGATTACGCGGGCAAGGAACTCAAGATCACCACGACGGAACTAGACGGGTCGGAAGCAGTTGTGTTCCACGGCCTGGTGCGCGGCATGCGCCTGATCTACGAGGTGACAGGTGCGTGGGGCGCGGAGCTGGACGCCGTCTCTGCCACGTGGACCATGGCGCAGGGCACCCGGCTTAAGTACTTTCGGCAGCAGAGTGCGCAAGCTACGGCGAACACCGTCGTCAGCAATGCAGGTTTGCAGATGGGCGGTGCCATGCCCGGCGGAGCCACGCTCTCGTACGTGCAGTGGGACGAGACAGACTACCACTTTTTCGCGCGACTGGTGGACGACGCCGAAGCATGGTTCCGGCCGGCAGTGGACGGCTCTGGCGGCCTGGATGTGGAGACTGCATTTCAAACCGGCACGACGGTCAACTGGCGCGAGGGTGAGTACGGGCTGCTGGAGTGGACGACGCAAGGCCTCTTGCAGCCCGTCACCGCCAGTGGCGCCAATTACGATCCGCAAAAGATGACCAGCACCGTAGTGACCGGCACAGGGTCGTCGGTGGGCTGGTACGGCGGCGCGGCGGACAAAATGGTGGCTGCGGCGCAGGCTGCATCCGCCAGTGTGGAGCCGGCCTGGGTAGACCGGCACCGCGCCGCCACGCTGGACGACCTGACCCAACGCATGCAGCGCGAGGCGCGCCGCGGCATTGCCAATACCGTGCGCTGCACCGGCATCAGCCGCAATCCGCGGGTGCGCGCGGGCGACACGTTGGCGGTCACCGGCCTCCCTGGCGTGGACGCGACCTACGGCGTCATCGAGGTGCGCCATGCCTGGACCACGCAGGGATACGAAAACCACTTCACCGTAACGCCCGCGCAGCGCTGGTCGCCCGCCGTGCGCCCGGCGAGGCCGCAGCTGGACGGCGTCTATCCGGCGCGCGTGGTCGACAACTACGACCCGCACAACCAGGGCCGCATCCGCGTGCAGTACTACTGGCAGGAGGAGAACCAGAGCACCTGGGTCCGCCTGCTAACGCCGCATGCCGGTGCGGGCCGCGGCACGCTGTTTCTGCCCGAGGTGGGCGACGAGGTGCTGGTCACCTTCGAGGAAGGCGACGCCGAGCGGCCCTACGTCGTGGGTAGCGCGTGGAACGGCGTGCACCAGCCGCCTGCGACGGGCTTCCACTCGCCGGGCGAGACGAATGGCTCGGAGTTCGAGAAGAACTACATTAAGCGTATTGTGACCAAGAGCGGCCACCGCATCACTCTGGTGGATACGCCGGGCAAGGAGACCATCTCCATTGCCACGCCCACCAGCAATCGCCTGATGCTGACGGAAAGCCATGCTGACACCGGCAACCGCCCGGCCATTGTGCTCGAAAGCGCGGGCGACATCATCATGGCCGCGCCCAACGGCCGCATCCACACGCAAAGCATGCACCGCTCCGCCGAGGTGGGCGTGAGTGGCAGTCCCGCGCTGGCGGACGGCGCTGGTGGCAACGCTGGCGCGGTGCTGACCCAGGCTGCATTCGCGGTTCCTGCACATGCACCCTCGGCTTCGTCCGCCACCAAGGCTGCTGCTCCTGCCCCTGCTAAACCATTTGACTGCAAGGGTACTTGGTCCTCGACCGTGGCGCAGGTGAATAAGACCGATAACATTGCAGATCCGCTGAAGCGCAACCAGCAGATTACCGCCGACTACGCGAACCTGTACAAGCAAACGCCGGACCTGCAGTGGGCAGGCCTGGCCAGCGTGGTATCGCGCAATGCTGGGTGTGGCATGGTGAAATCTGGCGGCATCGCGGACATGGACGATGTGTCCGCGCAGGTACAGCAGCACACACCGAACCCTGACGGCGGCATGCCTATGGTAAGCCCTATCACATCCATCCAGGGCGGCAGCGCCCGCACCGCCTTCAATGGCTTGGCTGACACTAACCAGACGATCTATCGCACCGTCGCACCCACCATGTCGTTTGTGTCGCAGCATGGTGCAAAGCAGTTGCAAAGCTGCATGGGGTCGGGCGCCATCCCGGTCCGTGACAATCTGAGCGACAAAACGGCCAATGCGAAACTGGACAATTCTGCCGTCCCGCCACAACTGCAGGGCGCGGTTGGGAAACTCGCCGCCGCCGAGGACATGCCGGCCGGTTCACCCCAGCGTGCGGCCACCGACCTGCAAGCCTCTAATATGATTGCCGCCTATGAGCAGCAGGGCGTGGTGCAGCAGCGCATTTACAACAACAATTCGGAGCTGCAAAGCGTCATGTCGCAAAACCAGTCCGCGTCTAAGTGGTGGCTTGGACGCTTGATGGGGGCGACACCGCCCACCGTAGCATTTTCGGCGGACTGCGGAGCCTCAGACCGCGTACCCTTTGCGGGCAGCATTAACGACCCCAAGGCGCGCGTGGACTACTACGGAGTGCTCATGCAGCAGTTTGGCTCGGCGAACCCAGCTGCCCGGTCGTCACTTATCAACCAACTCAGTGGGAAGCCGGGCTTCTGATGAGGCCCCGATGGCTCGCGTTTACTGCCGTTCTGCTCGTGCTGCTTGCGGCAGGCGGTTACTTGGCCTGGGGCCACTCGCCGAAGGGTGCTATGCGGAAAATCCAAGTCTACGTTCATGAGCCGATGCGCGAAGTTCTCGCGGCAAACCAGCGCGCTAACTTCCAGCCAGACAAAGAAACCGATGAAACGCCCATCATCTGGCCTGAAGACGATACCAGCGGAGAGGTGTTTGACTACACCTACAACGATCCGCAGGGCAGCATTCGGTTTGCGCACGCCCGTATGGTCTGGGCGACCCAGTACGCGGGTGTTGTGACCGACGTGCTGATCAGCGCGTCAGAGAGAAAGTTGGCGCTACCCGCGTTCTACGAAGAATTAACCGGTGTGGCGGACCAGCTGAGCCGGGCCGGTTGGCAGGCGGCGGTTCCGCTGCCCTCTTTGCAGACCCTGCAGCATGCCGTTGCCGCGTCAGATGCCACGGGCCTTGAAGGAGGCGTCCTGTCGTATAGCAAGGGCGCAGTCAAGGCATCACTCGAAGTCAAAGGCTTTGCGATCGGATCTGGCAAAGCCTCGGCAAGCAGTGCTGAGTACGTGCTCAATGTGCGTTTCAGCGATGCGAGCCTGCAGGACACGCTGCAGGCAAAAGCGTACGCCGAGCGGCAGCGCGTAAATCGTGACCTGTACAAACCGTTGCCGCTGACCCACTGGTTGACACGTACGCCCTAGGTCCTCGCGGCCGTATGCAATGACAATGCCCTCTCAATATTGACCGGGCTGCAACATACCGCGCACACCCTGACAGCGATACTGGAGCTATTCCACACTGTTTCAGGAGCACTCTTGCGCTTTTCCCGAGTTCTGCCGCTTGCCCTTGCCACCTCAGCGGCGCTTGTATCACCCCAGCTTGCAAAAGCCCAATTTGATACCGCGTCTGTCATCGGCTTTGTGCGCGACAGCGGCGGTGCCGCTCTGCCCAACGCCACCGTCACGCTGACCAACGTGGAAACCGGCACACACTTTGACGCGCGCGCCGACAGTGAAGGCAAGTACGAGTTCACAGCCATTAAGATCGGCGACTACCGCCTCACCTCCAGCGCCCCGGGCTTCTCGAATTTCAGCAGCGGCACCTTTTCCCTCTCGGTCAACGCCCGGCAGCGTGTGGACGCCAGCCTGACGCCCGGGGACGCAGGGCAGACCGTAACCGTGACCAGTGCCGCGAGCCTGCTTGAGACGGAGAACAGCTCACACAGCCAACTGGTGGGCACGCGTGAGGTGGAGAACCTGCCGCTGAACGGCCGCTCCTACGCCGACCTGACGCTGCTCTCCACTGGCGTGCGCAAATCCGCGCTGGAAAATAACGGCACCACCACCAGCCGCGAGGGCTCGTTCAACGTCAACGGCATCCGCTCTGCCTTCAACAACTTTCTGCTGGACGGCCTGGACAACAACAATTACGGCACCAGCAACCAGGGCTTTGCCAACGAGAACATTCCGCCCTCGCCGGATGCCATCGATGAGTTCCGCGTAGAGACCAACAACTACTCTGCGGAGTACGGCCGGAATGTGGGCGCGCAGATTAACGCCGCTGTGCGCCGCGGCACCAACGGCTTCCACGGTCGCGCCTGGGACTATGCGCGCAACACCGTGTTCAACGCCTCGGGTCCGTTCCTGGCGCCCGGCACCACCAAGCCCAAGTTCATCCGCAACCAGTTTGGCGGCACGCTGGGCGGCCCCATCTGGAAGGACCACACCTTCTTCTTCGGCGATTACGAGGCGGAGCGGCAGATCTTCAACAATCCGTCCGTTACGTCCGTGGTGCCCACGGCCAACCAGCGCAACGGCCTATTCTACCTGAACGACGACCCCAGCAATCCGGCCAATGCTATCCCGCTGCGCGACCCCATCACGGGCCGCATGTTCACGGGCAGCATTCCACAGGCGCAGTGGACCACGCTGGCGCGCAACGTGCTGGGCGCGCTGCCTGCACCGTCCATCTCTGGTGCCGCGGCCCTGGCGGGCAACCTGTTCATCGCGCCCCGCGGCATCATCAACGACGACAAGGGCGACTTCCGGCTGGACCACAGCTTTAACCAGCGCGTCTCGTTGTTTGCGCGCTTCAGCCAGCATCGCGGTTACATCTTTGACCCGCCGGGCATCACCGGCATCGCGGGCGGCAACAGCAACGGCAACGTGACCATCCGCAATAAGGACATTGCGGGCGGCGTCACCTGGGCCATCACACCCACCCAACTGCTGGATGCGCGTTTCGGCTGGTCGCGCAACATCGGCCAGAAGTTTCCAATTGGCGTGGGTCAGCCCTCCCTGCTGGTAGCCAGCGGCATTACAGACGGTCTGCCCACCGCCCCGACGATTGTGCGCTCACTGAACGCCCAGTCGGTCACCGGCTACTCGCAGTTTGGCGCGCAGTCCTCCAATCCGCAGTTCCAGAACCCCATGGTCTTCAACCCCAAGGTGAACTACACCCTGGTCAAGGGGCGGCACAGCGTCAAGGTGGGGTATGAGTTCCAGGAGATCCACACACAGCTGAATGACTTCAATCCCAGCTACGGCCAGGACAACTACAACGGCCAGTTTGCCGCGAATGGCAATCCGGCGAGCACGGCAATCACCGCAGGTGCACCTGGCCTAGCGGCGCAGCTGCAGCAGGCGCGTAACCTGGCGGATTTCCTGTTCGGCAACCGCTCGTCGTACGCGCTCACGATCTACGCCGTGGTGAACCTGCGCCAGCGCTACAACTTCGCTTATGTGCAGGACGACATCAAGGTA
>CALMOM010000166.1:0-13729 GCA_937873305.1 uncultured Terriglobus sp. | reverse complement strand
GGTGACGCCCAACCTGACGGTGAACGCTGGTCTTCGCTACGAAATTGTGACACCGCAGTGGGAGCAGAATAACAAGCTGGCGAACTTCGACCCCACCACCAGCCCCACAACCAAGACGCTGACGCAGGCGTCGGATGGCAGTATCTATAACCGTGCCCTGGTGAACACGCCCAAGACCAGCCTGGGCCCACGCGTCGGCTTTGCCTACCAGATGTCGCCCAAGACGGTGATGCGTGGCGGCTACGGCATTGGTTATTCGGAGTGGAACCGCGCCGGTGGTGAAAACAATCTGACCTATAACGGCCCGAACGTGGTGAACGCCAACATTGCAGCGCAGACGCCCGCGCAGGGCCTTTGCGTGAATGACACGCAGCTGCAGTCCGCCTGCTTCCGGCAGACGCAGCAGGGCTACAGCAATATCCTGACCTCGCCCGCGTACTTCAACCCGGCCAATGTGACCTCGCGCTACCTGCCCAAAAATCCGAAGCCGGGCTACCTGCAGAGCTACTTCTACGGCCTGCAGCAGGACCTGGGCGGCGGCTGGCTGGCCGACCTGAGCTACGTGGGCAACAAGGGCACGCACTTCCAGGTGCTGGCCGATTACAACCAGGCTACGCCCTGCGTTGCGGGTGTAACAGCGACCACCTGCGGCAACCTGGCCTCGCGACGCCCGGTGCAGGGCTTTGGCGATATTGAAATTGCCTACGGCGGCAACTCGACCAACTACAACTCCCTGCAGTTCAAGGTGGAAAAGCGCACCTCGCTGGGCTTGTACCTGCTGAACTCCTTTACCTGGAGCCGCGACTTCGACCTGGCCAGCGGTCACCTGGAAACATTCAACGGCGACAACAGCCGCGTGAACTACGCCAACCCGAGCGCGGACTACGGCCCCTCCGGCTACGACCAGCCGCTGGCGGACACACTGTCCATCGTGTACGACCTGCCCTACGGCCACAATCGCCGCTTTGGCTCGGGCAGCAACAACCTCGTCAACGAGGTGCTGGGCGGCTGGCAGCTGACCCTGATCAACACCATGACCAGCGGCGCGCCCATCAACATCAATTACTCGCTCTCCAGCGGCTCGAACTTGTTTGTGACGGACCTGGTCACCTACCGGCCCAACCGCAACGTGGGTGTGCCGCTGTATGGCACCCGAGTCAAGACGGCACAGACAGTGAACACCGCGCTGAACTCCGCCGCGTTCTCGGCACCCACCACGTACCCGTGGGGCAATGCGTCGCGCAACCTGGGCCGTACGGATGCCTTTTACCAGGCAGATCTGGGTCTGCACAAGGCCTTCTCGTTGTGGAGCGAGTCGTCCTTCTTCGACTTCCGAGCAGAAGCGTTCAACGTGCTGAACAAGGTGAATTACGGCGCGGCGAACAGCACGTTCGGCAGCGCGAGCTTCGGCCAGATCACGACCGCGTACCCGGCACGGCAGTTGCAGTTGGCGGGCAAGATCATCTTTTAACCACGGCACGTGTGCGTGGGAGCGCGGCTGCCTGGGTCTCTGGCTGCCGCGCTTTCCTGTTTCTGTACGGTTCCAGAATGCTGATTGCGGAGTACACACGACCGGCATAAAGAAAGTGCAAAAGCTGCCGTAAGTGCGGCTATGGCACTTCACAATTCACCGTCGCATGTCGATACAGCAGGGCTGCCGGGCCTTGCCTCTGCAAGCCGGGCTGACAAGAGCCTGCGCCACGTGCCAGAGCTGGATTCACTGCGCGGCGTGGCCGCCCTGGTGGTGCTGCTGAACCACTTTCACCTGGCCTGGCTGGTAGCGGGCGCACCAGCGTGGCTCCAGCATTTCCGGGTGAATCCGCTGCTGTGGCTCCTGGTAGATGGCCATGCGTCGGTCATGCTGTTCTTCATGCTGAGCGGCTTTGTGCTAATGTTGCCGCATTTGCGTGGCAGCGGCCAGAGCTATCCGATCTTTGTCGTGCGCCGCATTCTGCGCATCTATCCCACCTTCTGGGCGGCCCTCGCCTTTGCCGCACTGCTGTGTGCCTGCTTCACCGGCAAGGCCTCCATCGGCCACGCCAACGCTGTGAACTGGTCGAGCCCGCCGGACGTGACATCCCTGTGGCAGCACGCGCTGCTGCTGCTGCCGGTCGACATCTACCGCTATGACAACCCGGTGTGGTCGCTGGTGCATGAGGCACGCATCTCGCTCATCTTTCCGCTCCTTGCCTTTGCCGCACTCCGTCTCGGGCTGCCGTCGACACTTGCCCTGGCCGCGCTTTGCTCTGTGCTGTCGCCGATGGCGCTGGCGCACTTCGAACACGCGCTGCCGGCCACCATGCACATGACGGCGTGGTCGTACACGCTTCAATACTGCGGCATCTTTCTGTTGGGGGCAGCGCTGGCACGCCGGCGTGAGGCCGCGGTAGCGCTGCTGGATCGCCTGCCGCGCTACGGTCGCGCGGCGCTGTTGGGCGGCGCGCTGCTGCTGTACCTCTACCCGGTGCCGGGCTGGCACCTGCTGGAGCGGGGAGACCTGTGCTGCGCAGTGGGCGCAGGCGTGCTGCTGACCTTCTTCCTGCGGCGTTGCGGCACGCCCGCGCGGCTGCTGCGGCTGCGCCCCGTCCACTTTCTCGGCAAGATTTCTTACAGCCTGTACCTGGTGCACCTGCCCGTGTTCATGGCGTTGTGCGCCCTGCTGCCGCAGCGACTGCCGTTTCCGTGGGTCTTCCCCCTCTTCCTCGTCGTGTCGCTGGTTGCGGCAACCCTGCTGCACCGGCTGGTGGAGGTGCCCAGCATCGCGCTCAGCAGAAAAGCGGGCAAATTCGTGTGGCCTGCTGCCGTGCAGACATGGACCATTCCCGTACGCCCCAAAGCTGCCGGAGAGAGCCTGCCAGACCACCTTCTATACCTGCCACCTGCGCGCGCAAAAAGAGATGGCAGATTCCTCCGGTCGGGAGTCTAATGCGCAGGTATGGACACCCTGCCAGGCAGCACGGGAACGTCGCAGTTCGCCACCCTGCGGTTGGAGCGGAAGCATCCGCTCGCCATCCGTTGGCTGCACTGGGTCAATTTTCCGGTGCTGTTCGTCATGGTGTGGAGCGGCATTCTGATCTACTGGAATGACTCGGACAACGCCTACCGGTACGCACACCGTGTGTACCGAGTGGGCATCGGCGGTTGGACGCTGTTCCGCTTCTTCCCTGACTGGTTTTACCGCGCGCTGCATGTGCCCTACCAGGTGACCCTGGGGCTGAGCTACCACTTCTTCTTCATGTGGGTGTTCGCCGTCACCGGCGTGGCTTGGGTGCTGTACACCGCGCTCTCCGGCGAGTGGCGCTTCATCCTGCCGCAGCGACACAGCTTGCGCGAGGCAGTACAGGTAACGCTCGTGGACCTGCACCTGCGCAAAGGGCTACCCGCGCAGACCAAGTACAACGGTGCGCAGCGCATCGCGTACACCAGTTGCGCTGTGATGGGAGCGGTCATGCTGCTGACCGGCCTGGCCATCTACAAACCCACGCAACTGCACCTGCTGACCTCGGCGCTGGGTGGCTACGAAATGGCGCGCTGGCTTCACTTCTGGACGACGATGGCCTTTCTGGGCTTCTTCGTCGTCCACATCGGGCAGGTCGCGCTGGCCGGTTGGAACAATTTCCGCAGCATGGTGAGCGGGTATGAGGTGCAACGCATCGACGCACCTTCGCTAGAGCAGGAGCGCCAGACATGGCGGTGAACGACGCGCAGAACGCAGCCGACGCAGAGCTGCTGGCCGCCTCACGCCGCCGCACGCGCCGCGCCTTCGTCGGCTTTGGGCTGGCTGCCGCGGGAGCCTACGGCGTGCGCCGCTACCTGCAGGATGGGCCACAGCGGCAGATGATCCCCGGGCTGCTGCACGATGGCTACGCGGCCAACGCCGACGTGTCACGCAATGTCTTTCGCGAGCACGCGCTGGCACCCATCTACCCGGTCAGCCGGGCGGAAACGCTGCGTGTGAACGGCGTCTTCGGCCTGAAGCGCGCGCTAAAGCCGGAGAGCTACCGCCTGCAGGTGGTTGGCGTTAAGAACGCACCCGCGCACCCGCGCTACGTGTCCGACGTGACCGCATGGGAGTACCGCTATACCGATCCGCCGCCCGACGAAGACATCGGGCACGACACCAAGACGGACCCGAGCAAAGCGTCATCCACCAAGATGGCCCCGGAAGGCATGCAGGGGAAGACCGAGGAGGATGAAAACCACACCGGCCGCAAGCCGCGCGGCCAGGAGGAAGCAGGCGAAAGCGACTCCACGCTGGACCGCAACACGCCTGGCCTGCTGCTAACGCTCGCCGACTTCGTGCCACGCCTGCCGCGGCATGAACTGGTGCTGCAGTTCAAGTGCATCGAGGGCTGGAGCCAGATCGCACAGTTTGGCGGCATCCGCATGGCCGACTTCCTCGACCTGTACCCGCCAGAACCCATCGATGGCCGCGACCCAAAATACGTCTACCTGGAAACACCCGACGGCGACTACTACGTGGGCTACGATCTGCACGTACTGCGCCACCCGCAAACGCTGCTGGTTACCGAGCTGATGGGCCAGCCGCTCACGCAGGAGCACGGCGCACCCCTACGCCTGTACACCCCGCTCAAGTACGGCTACAAGCAAATCAAGCGCATCGGTCTGATCGCTTACACCAACGACAAGCCCGATGACTACTGGGCGCGGCTCGGCTATGACTGGTACGCAGGGTTGTGACTGCGGCTTCATCTGGTAACTAGGACCACCTTGAAGTGCTTGTGTAAAGTGCACGAGATGCTTAGAGCAATGTGTAAAGCGAAAGTCACTTTGATTGCTACTTGCCGCGCATAGCGCTTCTGCTGGGTTCATTCGCTAGTCACTGTGTAAAGCGGAAAAGACACCCACGCGCTAGTGTAAAGTGGATCTAGTGATGCTTTACACTTGTGATTGCAGCAGCGAGCGTCTATGAAACCGTTTTGCCCGCACAATTTGCCCCTCAGCATGCTCCAATGGGAGCCGCTAATTCCACTTATCGGAAAAGCAAATAGAAGCCTTGCTGAGTACAACGGAGTGCTGTACTCGCTACAGAACCCTGAGATATTGCTCTCGCCAATGACCACCCAAGAGGCTGTGTTGTCCTCTAAAATCGAGGGAACGCAAGCCACCCTTGGTGAGGTTTTCAAGTATGAAGCAGGAGAAGAACCGGAGCAGGAGTATCGCCGGCTCGACATTCAAGAGATACTGAATTACCGGCAAGCGCTTAGAGAAGCTGAAGAAGCTCTTGAAAAGCGCCCGTTCAACCTCTCCCTTCTCTTGAAATTGCACAGTACTTTGCTCGACAGTGTTCGGGGAAGAGGTAAGGCCAGAGGGCATTTCCGTAGAGAGCAGAATTGGGTTGGCTCTCCTGGATGTTCTATTGACGAGGCACAATTTGTTCCGCCAGCACCAGGTGAAGTTCTTACATCAGCGCTTCATGCTTGGGAGAGCTACTATCATGCGGAAGAAAAGGATGCTCTCGTGCAGCTCGGGATTGTTCACGCACAATTCGAGATACTGCATCCCTTCCTAGATGGAAATGGGCGCCTAGGACGTATCTTAGTACCCCTGTTTCTTCATGAGAAGAATATCCTCTCTCGACCCACGTTTTACCTCTCTGAGTACTTAGAGAAGCATCGGGACGAGTACGTCTCGCGTCTTCGGCAAATTGGCAGGACTAAAGGAGCGTGGAATGCATGGACTCAATTCTTCCTCAATGGTCTCATCCAACAAGCAGAAACGAACATCGCGAAAGCTCGGCAAACTCTTGATCTGTACAACGATCTAAAAAGAAGAGTACTCGACCTCACACACTCACAGTATGCGATCCCATTACTCGATCAGATGTTTCAACAACCTGTTTTTCAGAGCACACATCTTGATGGACTCCCCACGATGCCAAGTAAGCCGATGATCATGAACATGCTAGGTAAGCTGAAGAAAGAGGGTATTTTGAAAACAATCCGAGAAGGTCGTGGACCAATTCCGCAGGTGTTAGCACTAGCTGAGTTGGTCAATCTTTGTGAAGGTAAGCGACTTCTTTAATCAGCAGTTGTATTCATCGAGAAGTCTGGAGCACCGGGTCGGGATTGAACCGACGAATACTGGTTTTGCAGACCAGCGCGTTAGCCACTTCGCCACCGGTGCTCACTCGCTCTCTGCGGCTTGTCAGAGAGGACCTTGCGGGCTTTGCGCCAAGGCAGCACCCGCAATCTTAACTCGGCTGTCGCAAGGAATCGACAGGCCGGATCTGCGCTAGCTAGGCTGTGTCGTCGTGCGCAGGTACGGCTTTACCGTGGTGTAGCCAGGAAAGCGCGTTGCTGCGTCGTCGTTGGAAACAGCCGCTGTGATGATGACGTCGTCGCCTGGCTTCCAGTTGGCTGGGGTGGCTACGGGATGCTTCGCAGTCAACGCCATGCTGTCGAGCACGCGCAGGATCTCGTCGAAGTTGCGGCCCGTGGTCATGGGATAGGCCAGCGTCAGCTTGATCTTCTTGTCGGGCCCTACGACGAACACGGTGCGGACGGGCGCGTTGTTGGCGGGGGTACGGCCCTCGCAGCTGTCGCCTGCTTCTGCGGGCAGCATGTCGTACAACTTGGCTACCTTCAGCTCTGAGTCGGCAATCACCGGAAAATTGACCTCGGCACCGCTCACGTCCTTGATGTCCTGCGCCCACTTGCCGTGGTCGGCGATCTTGTCGACCGACAGGCCGATGACCTTGACGCCACGCTGCGCAAACTGCTGTTCCAGGCTTGCCACCGCGCCCAGTTCCGTGGTGCAGACGGGCGTGAAATCCTTGGGATGCGAGAACAGCACGGCCCAGCTGCCGTCCAGCCACTCGTGGAAGCGAATGGGGCCCAGCGTGGTCTCGGCTTCGAAGTCGGGTGCAATGTCATTGATGCGGAGTGACATGTGGTTCCTCTGCGTTGTTGATGCATTTCCGTGAGAGCTTGCTGCAAAACAAAACCCACCGGCAAGGTGGGCAGGGTGTGACGCGATTGCAGCGACGCGTTACATGCCTGCCTGCACAGCAAGACAGCAACACGCGCACAGGCTGAGATTTGACGTCATCACCTGCAACAATACGACCGTGAGGTGGGCATGTCAACACCGGGCACAGGATGGCACATGGGCAGCAGAACGTACGAATGGGCGCAGGTGGACGTGTTTGCGGAAGGCCCGCTCCAGGGCAACATGCTGGCCATCTTTCCGGATGCGCGCGGCCTGAGCGACGCAGAAATGCAGCAACTGGCGCGTGAGACCAACCTGTCGGAGACCACCTTCATCCTGCCCGGCGACCCGGCTGAGCAGCGCGAACGCGGTGTGCGCGTGCGCATCTTCACCGTGGACGAGGAGTTCCCCTTTGCCGGGCATCCCACGCTTGGCACGGCGGCATGGCTGTGGGCGAATCACTCCGCACTGCGCGGAGCCGATGAGATTCGGTTGCACCTGAACGTGGGCACGATCCCGGTACGCTTCCAGACGCCCAGCCACAACGAGCACGGTGTGTTTGGCGAGATGCGGCAGCGCAAGCCGGACTTTGGCATGGAGCCAGATGCGGCCGCGCTGGCACGCGCATGTGGCCTGCAGGTGGCCGATCTTGACACCGCCTTGCCGCCGCAGGTGGTAAGCACGGGTTTGCCGTTCTGCATCCTGCCGCTGGCGTCGCTGGACGCGTTGGCCCGCCTGCGGTTGGATGCCAACGCCATGGCTGAGGCGCTGCCGGGGCCGCACGGCAGGGTGTATGCGCTTGCCCGTCAGAGCGGGGACACGTGGCGGGCGCGTATGCCCTTCAACGGCTCGGACGACCCCGCCACCGGGTCCGCCGCAGGCTGCGCCATCAGCTATCTTGTGCACCGTGGCGCAGTGCAGTCTGAGGAAAAGGTGGTGATTTCGCAGGGAATCGAGGTACACCGTCCCAGCTGCCTTCACGTGCGTGCATCGCGCTCCGGCGACGGTCTCACGGATGTGTTCGTTGGCGGTCGCACCATTCCCGTGGCAGCGGGACGATTTACCCTCCCGTAATACACGGCCCTTTCCACACGGCTTGCACATCGCAAGTGGTTGCAAGCTGGAGGGTTCCGCAGATCGGTGGATGACGGCTTCGCAACCGCCCGACGAAATTCGCTAGATATTCGCCCTTGCGCTGCGGTTAGAACCTCCTTACTTTGGGGAAGCGCTGGACACCATGGGTGACCGGCAGCAAGCGGACAGAACCACCCGCACACCTTTGCTTCAACAAAATCTAACTCTTCCCGCGCCTTCCCCACGCGACAGGTGCCTACCCTCTGCTGCGCCTAAAATACGGCCGTGGCGCACGTATCGAACGCCCTGCTCGCAGGGCCACACCACTGCAGGAGACCGAACCCAACCATGCGCCCCCGGAAGATCATTCTTTGCGTCGATGACAACGAACAGACGCTCTCCGTTCGCAAATTTCTGCTGGAAACGCGAGGCTACCGCGTACTGACCGCGACCAGTGGCCACGAGGCGCTGGAGATCGTGGAGCGCCACGCGCCCGGCGATCTGTCACTGCTGCTGAGCGACCTGATCATGCCGGTGATGGATGGTGCAGAGCTGGTGCGCCGCGCGCGCCAGTTGCAGCCTGGCCTGCCCACCCTGATGGTGTCCGGCATTGTTTCGCAATACGAGCGGGGCAGCGTTGCGGACGTGTTCCTGCCCAAGGGTGCCTGCTCACCGGTGGAACTGCTGGAGCGTGTGCGTGTGCTGGTGGCTCGCAAGCGCGGACCCAAGAGGGTGGTGCACACCACTGCTACGGGCGAGCAGGTTCCGGCGCAGCAGGCTGCATAGGCCGTGCTGCGGGCGCACAAAACACGCCTCACGGGATCCTTTTCACGCCTCAACCAGCCCGTACCGTCGCTGCCAGTGCTGCTTTAATTGCGTACGAACGACACTTTTTTCCTCTTCCGTAACACCGGGCGTGCGTGACGCGGCAAAGTTGGCCGCCTCGCGCTTGGCCAGTTCCAGCAGCCGCCTGTCGCGGGACAGGCTGGCCACACGAAAGTCCGGCAGTCCGGCCTGCCGTGTGCCGAAAAACTCACCCGGGCCGCGCTGCTGCAGGTCGAGTTCGGCCAGCTCAAACCCGTTTGCTGTCTTAACCATCGCGTCCAGCCGCTCTTCGGCTTCCGGCGAAACACGGCCACCCGTCATCAGGATGCAGTAGCTCTTTGCCTTGCCCCGGCCCACGCGTCCGCGTAGCTGGTGCATCTGCGCGAGGCCGAAGCGCTCCGCGTGTTCGATCACCATGACGGTCGCGTTCGGCACGTCTACGCCGACTTCAATCACTGTTGTCGAGATCAGCACATCCAGTTCACCGCGCTTGAAGCGCTGCATGACGATTTCTTTTTCGTCTGCCGCAAGTCGGCCATGCAGCAGGCCCAGGCGCAGGCCGTGCAGCGCGCCGTGACGCAGCTCCTCGTACATCTCCGTGGCACTGCGCAGGCTGGGTTTGGGCTGCAGCTCCAGTTGTTGCTTCGCTTTCTTAACCGCCTTTTTTGCAGCCGGTTTGCGTTTGGCCGCAGTCTTCGCAGCCGCGTTCAACGAAGCTGACGCATCCACTATCTCACTGCCGTCTTTCGCAAAATCCAGTTCCGCCTGGTCTTCGTTGGGACCTTCGATCACCGGGTAGACCACGTACGCCTGCCGTCCCGCGCTCACCTGCTTGCGCAGAAAAGCCCACACATCATCGGCGCGCTCGTCACCCGTGCGCCTGGTCACAATGGGTGTGCGTCCTGGCGGCAGTTCGTCGATGACGCTCACCTCCAGGTCGCCGTAGATGGTCAGCGCCAGCGTGCGCGGGATAGGCGTGGCTGTCATTACCAGCACGTCCGGGTCGCCCGCGTCTGGCTTCTTCATTAGCGTAAAGCGCTGCCGCACGCCGAAGCGGTGCTGCTCATCCACGATGACCAGGCCCAGGTTGGCGAAATCGACCTTGGTCTGGATCAGCGCCTGCGTGCCGATGACCAGTTCCGCATCGCCGCGTGCAATGCGGGCGCGTGCACGGCGCTTCTCCTGCTCCTCCAGCGAACCGGTTAACAAGGTTACCTTGTAGTTGCGGGTGGAAGGGGCCAGCAGCTTGCGCGCCGCAAGGTAGTGCTGCGTGGCGAGGATCTCCGTGGGTGCCATCAGCACGGCTTGGTAGCCGTTTTCAATGGCGACCAGCGCGGCCTCCAGCGCGACGATCGTTTTGCCGCTGCCCACATCACCCTGCAGCAGACGGCGCATCGGCTGCGGCTTGCGCATGTCCTCGACAATCTCGCCGAGCACGCGCTTCTGTGCCGCGGTGGGCCGAAAGGGCAGCACCTGCTTGATGGCGGCGCGCACGTTGTCGTCCGCCGTAAAGGCGACGCCCGCGCGTTCGCGCAGCCGCATGCGCTTCAGTTCCAGTCCGAGTTCGAGGTAGAAAAGTTCTTCAAAGATGAGCCGTGCGTGCGCGGGCGTGGTGTAGCCCTGCAGGTCGCTCATGGAGGTGCCGGGCGGCGGAAAGTGCGCCTCACGCAAAGACTGTAGTCGTGGCGGCAGGCCCAGCGCCTTGCGGATGGACGCTGGCACGGGATCGATCAGCGGCGGCCCTGCCTGCAGGTCGTCCAGCACGCGCCACACCACTTGCCGCATCCACTTCGAACCCAGCTTTGCGCCCCACGGCGTGGTGCCGCCCAGCGACTCGTACACCGGCACGATGCGGCCCACCTCCAGCAGCGGCGTGTCCGCCTCGGCGTCTTTGCTGTCAGTCGCGTCCGGCAGAATTTCGAACTGCGGCTGGATCATCTTGAAATTGCCCACGGTGCTGCGCGAGGGCTCCAGCTTGCCGTAGAGCGCCACCTGCTGGCCCGCCTTGAACTTGCCTTCGAGGTACGTCGCGCGAAACCACGATGCTTTGAGCGTCTGAAGGCCTTGCCCGACGGTCATCTCAAAGATGGGCATGGACCGCGCCCGCAGGATGGTCGACCCACGCACCTCGCCAATAACGGTAGCCACCTCGCCCGCCTTCAGCTCGCCGAACAGCTTGGGGTGGAGCCGGTCTTCGTAGCGAAAGGGCAGGTGGTACAGCAGGTCTTCGACGGTTTCGACGCCGCGCTTCTTGAGCGCCTCCGCATTGCGCGGTCCCACGCCCTTGATGAGTTGGACTCCCGTGGAGAGTTCGAGCATCTAGGCGATGGTAGCAAGTGCGGTATTGTGACGGGCACAGACCCAGGATGCCCCATGTCTCGCAGAGACATGGGTATGCTGCAGCAAGACTAACGCACATTTCGGAAGCAAGACGTGTGGCTCCCGGCTGACGTGTAGCGACTGAGCGAAAGGTGTCGCGAGTGGGTGCCATCTTAACGCGCACCCTTCGCCCCTTGCGCCGACCAGTAAGCAAATGGACGAACCTTCCACGCTTTAATGACACCAGCCGCTGTGTATGGGTCGCCCTTTACGATGTCATCCGCCTGCTCCGCTGTTTCTGTGTCCAAAACCCATAAAGCGCCTGCATCGCTGGCGAACGGTCCCGCTGCGCGTAGCTGGCCATTCTCCAGGAACTGACGCAGATACTCACGATGGGCTGCGTGGAGCGCCTTGACCTTTGCTTTGTCATCCCCATACTCGATGATGGCCGCGAAATTCATTGATTCTCCTTAAGCATGGTGAACATGCCCAGTGCTAGTGTATGAGTAAATGCTCACAGAAGGTACTCGCATAGTGACAGTTCGTAAGCGCGTTGCAACAAAGTCGGTAGCACCGCGGAAAGTGCCTCGGCAGAGACGCGCCGAAAGTACCGTCACGGTGATTGTGGAAGCCGCTGCTCGCATTCTGGAGATCAACGGGTTTGAAGGTTTCAATACAAATGCAGTAGCGGGGAAGGCGGGCGTGAGTATCGGATCGCTGTACCAATACTTCCGAAGTAAAGAAGCTCTTCTAAGTGCCCTGATTGCGCGCGAAGCCGCACCTCTTCTGAAAATAGAAACGGAACTCGCCGACATGAAGAGCAGCCGGGCAGCGATCCGGTGCTACATCGAAGCCGGTATTGCATACCAGATGCGACGTCCGCAGCTTGCCAGATTGATTGATATCGCGGAGAAGACGGACATGTTTAGCGATCAGGTCATGGGGACAGTGACCCGTTTGCGAACTGCAGTACAACGCATTCTCGAACTTCCGGACGCTCCGACATTATCAGATAAGACCGTTGCAGCCGCAGACGTGGTGGCGCTGACGAGAAGCTTGATCGATGCGGCGGGCGAGAGACGTGACGACGACCACAATCGCCTCCTGCGACGAGTTGAAGGAGCAATCTGGGGCTATCTGGAGAGTGAGTCGATGGACGTATAAAAACGGGTGATGGAAACAGCTGTCGGCGTCGGCGGTAGCGCAGCAACACCTACTCCGGTCTGGCTGTAGAGAGCTGGCGTGGAAGAGAAATCTGCCATGAGGTCGAGCATGTCTTCCAGGCCAATGCGGCGGAGGAGCGTGCTTATTCTGAGGCGATCACTGTTTCGGAAGATGTCTGATCCGGCTCCCGGACAAGCTGCTGGAATGCTTCCCGTGTGTCTTGTTCGCGAGAGGATGCTTTCCCTGTGACTGCGCCAGGCAAAAAGCTTTCCGAAGGGACACTGTTTGTGATGGCTAGAATGCGGATGAGGCCGTAGCAGCCTGCAAAGCCCGCATAGAGGTAGGGCTGGTAGATCAGCATGGGTATGGCGTACTTGGGATCCAGGACGGCCGCTTCGCAGATGTTGCGCGGTGGCTCGCGCCAGGCATGCCAGAAGCGTCCGCGAAACGCAATGGTCTGGAGCGGCGTGCCCTGCTGCTTCAGGTTCCGCTTCAGCGCCCGCTCCACCGACCGCGGTGTAACCACGCCGAACTCCAGCACACGATCGCCGTGGAACGAGCCACCCAGGTAGTGCTGCAGCACCGATTGTGCGTAATACGCACAGTTACGATGCCCATAGCTGTAGTGGTAGCTCGGTCGTTCCGCCTCGATCCGGGCGATTGCGGAACGATCTTCTGCTGCCGTTGTGGAGAAGCGCACCACCCGCAGACTGCGCCGCCAGGCCCGCCCAAGGTATTTCTGCCCCTGTTCTGCTGGAACGTCAGGGTACGCGCCTGCCAGCGTGCTCTCCCACGTCGCTGCCGGGCCGCCATGAACCGTGGAGGACTCACCAAGAAAGAACAGGTTTGCAGGAATGGCAGCCGCACCTGGATTGGGCCAGTACGAGGTGCTTGTGAGCACCAGGCCGGAGGTGTGTTCACAGAACTGGATGTGCCCGGTTGCATCAAGGCATCCACGCGAAAGCCAAACGGAGGCGTGTCCCACGTCACTCAAGAAGCCGAGCAGGCCGGTGGGGGTTTCGACCACCAGGCCCACGTCCGCGCGCGCCGCGAGTGAGCAGCACACTGCGACGAGCATGGCCAGCAGGAGCCGCGTTCGGCTGCCGCAGCCGCTTGCCTCGCACGGGCCGCGATGGCTCATGCCGAGCACATGGAAGAGCTGGAGAGGCCCCCAGCATCAGGGCTGTGCGATCTCAGGTGCGCTCCTCAAAGTAGAAGCCGGCCTGTGACAGGACCTCGAAGGGAATTTGGATGTCCGACCCGACCTCCACCCAACGGCCAGTGGGAGAGGTCAGCTCGATGGCGGCGTGTGTGCTGTGCAACATTTCCGGCGAAACGTCTAGGCCGTGCAGCGTCTGAATGAGCGCAGGCAGATGCGCGTAGGCCATGTCCGTCT
>CALMOM010000165.1 GCA_937873305.1 uncultured Terriglobus sp. | reverse complement strand
GATGTACTCCAGCCCGAGTGTGCCTTCGTGTCGTGCGACCACAATCTCGCCGATGCGCTGAGCCGTACGGACTTTCGCGGCCTGTTTTTCCGCCACCCGATTCCGGGCTTTGATGGAAGTTCCCAACACGAATTCTCCTATTTGGGCATGCCAGCATGCGGGCATGCTAGGTGTCCAGCATGCATCAGCCGTGATTGGCCTTATAGAACTCCCAAACCTCCTGAAAGAGGGCGTTCGCCGCTAAATCGCGGCCAACAGCATAGGAGTGAAAGTCGCGGCGGACTTCTGGAGAGACTTTGAGCTGCAACGGAACATTGGCTCCGGTTGCTGCAGGCTTAGCTAGGTTATTGGCGTTGCTGGTGAGAGTTGGCGGTTCTCCCTTACGCGAAGGTTTCTTCAATTGATTGAGATCTGCCATTAGGCATGCGCTCCTTGTGGCTCGAGGTTCTTGATGATTTCGACGATGCCCTGCATGATCGTGTCTGCGCGCTTGTTGAGTTCGGGGAACCTGGTCTCGGTTGCTGCTCGACCCATATCGCTCGCCCTGCGATAGCCTGTGCGCTCCGGAACAGCGCCTGGCAAAACACGAAAACCAGCCTTCTCTATGTACTCGCGTGCATCAGCAATCTCGATATTGCTGTCGCCGACACGCCAGAGAACGAATGCGATTTTGGCGAGAGGGACGCCGACCTTGCAAAGTTCGTGCGCTAGTAGAACCTGCGGCCGAAGGTCATCGTTTGCTGGCCCGGTGGGAAGAAGGACAATATCCGCAGCCCCAGCAATCTCACGTGTCGCTGAAGAGGCAGCGGGAGCTCCGTCGAAGACGTATAGATCAAAGCGCTCTGAATCCCGCAGAGCTTTTGCTACCGTCGCGAAGGCCTCAACCCTAATCTCCGGGGCGACTCCAGCTTCATTCCTGCTGCGGGCCCAATGGAAGCTGGTTCCCTGCTGAAAATCCATATCGGCGATCTTTACGTCCCATCCTGCTTGCGTAAAGTCGCGAGCGATCATACGCGAGAGAGTGCTTTTCCCTACGCCACCTTTTTGTGAAACCACGCCGATAACAATGGGCATCGCTACGATCCTCCCAGCCTGCGAGTAGGCTAGCATGCCAGCATGCTCGCATGCGAAATACCTCATGTTCTTCGTACCTAGTTGGATTACCCCTGCAGATGGAGCAATGACGCGTACAGGGAAGCCCACGCGGCTGATGCGGAATCTAGTAGGCAGCAGCTCAAATCCATGTTGGCATGCGCATACGACCGAGAGCGTCAGAGAAGGACTGCTAACTGTGTTCTGACATCAACAAGTGGAAGTAGCGAGGCTCAGCATGTGTAGCGTAGCTACATGGGCTTCCTGTAAGCATGCCAACATGCTGGCATGCGGGCATGCTACTTAAGAAAACCTCAAAGCTACTTAATGATCAGAAGCGAAGGGCCCTGATCATTCAGTTGTAACCCGCCATAGGCATGTAGGCCATGGACGTTATGCTGGTTTACACAAAGGGGACCATATTGGCGGGCGCAGCTTTCCAAACGAATCCATACGACCTTAGCAAGTTGCTTGAATGGTGCCGCATAGGCGAACTGCAGCTGCCCGACTTCCAGCGGAGCTGGGTCTGGGACGAGGATCGCATCAAGAGCCTCATTGCCTCGATCTCACGGGCGTTTCCGGTAGGCGCTCTGATGACGCTGAATACCGGAGGGCCGGTTAACTTCAAGCCACGCCCTGTCGAGGGAGCGCCAGACGCGGCGAAGGCGGCAACACCACGTTCCTTGCTGCTGGATGGGCAGCAGCGCATTACATCGTTGTTCCAGGTGACGGTGCGGGGCGAAGTCGTTCACACGGTGACGCCGAAGAACAAGAGGGTCAAGCGGTGGTTTTACATCGACATCCGCAAAGCGATGGACCCGGCTGAGGACAGGGAAGAGGCAATTCGCGGTGTTCCGGAAGACAAGGTTATTAGGATGAACTTCGGTCGGGAGATTGAGCTAGATCTTTCGACGCCGCAGCTGGAATATCAGAATCTGATGTTTCCGGTTTCCAAGGTGTTTGACGACCTGTTTGATTGGCACGACGGATTCACTACCTACTGGGCCGGAGAGCAGAACGAGTCTGTGCGCGAGGAGTGGAAGGCTTTTAAGAAGGAGGTTCTGGACAATTTCAAAAGCTATCAGGTCCCTGTAATTGCGCTGGACGCTGGAACTTCCAAGGAAGCAGTCTGCGTCGTTTTCGAAAAGGTGAATACTGGCGGCAAGCCCCTGGATGCTTTTGAACTCGTTACGGCTATGTACGCCGCCGATGGGCATGAACTCCGAAAAGACTGGTTGGGAGACGGGGTGAAGCCTGGCAGGCAAAAACGCTTTATGGAAACCTTGCGACCAGCAGGAACCGATTGCGGCATCATCGGCGAGGTCTCGAATACGGACTTCCTGCAAGTTGTGTCGCTGTTCTATACGCGGGAGAGGCGCAGAGCGGCTGAGAAAGCAGGAAAGTCCGGCAAAGAGCTTCCGGCTGTAACGGGCAATCGTGAGGCCCTGCTGGCGCTACCTCTCGCCGCGTATAAGCAATATGAAAGCCTGGTGGAACAGGGCTTCACCAAAGCAGCGAAGTTCCTGCACCTGCTTCACATCTACAAAATCAGGGACTTGCCTTACCAGTCGCAGATCGTGCCCTTAGCGGCCATTCTTGCTGACATCGGTGACGCTTGGGAGCATGAGGGCAACCGCGCCAAACTCGTGCGCTGGTATTGGAACGGCGTCTTCGGGGAGCTTTACGGTTCGGCTGTAGATACCCGGAGCGCGAAAGACTTCATGGAAGTTCCGGCTTGGCTGAAGGGTGGTCCTGAACCGACTACCGTAAGCGAAACCCTGTTCCGCTCCGACCGCCTAAAGACAATGCGGATGCGCTTATCTGCTGCGTACAAGGGTGTCAATGCGCTTCTGATGGTGGAAGGTGCTCAAGACTTCCGCTCTGGACAGAAGTTTGAGCAGGCGGTCTTCTTCGATGAGAACGTAGACATCCACCACATTTTTCCGCAGAACTGGTGCAAAGCGCATGGGTATACCCCGGCCGTGTTCGATTCGATCATCAACAAAACTCCACTCTCGGGTCGCACGAACCGCATCCTCGGCGGGATAGCGCCTTCGGAATACCTGTCCCGGCTTGAAAAGGGTAGAGACGGTGCGCCGCCGATCGCGCTGGAAAGGCTGGATGGCTTTCTACGCAGCCACCTCGTAGATCCAACCCTGCTGCGGGCGGACAAGTTTGAGGCTTTCATGGCGGATCGCCAGACGCGCTTGCTGGTGTTGATCGAAAAGGCGCTTGGAAGAGCAGCGTATGCGGACGCTTCGGTTGATGAAGAGGAAGATTCTGCAGACCTGGCCGTAACAGCGGATTAGAAAAGACGCTTGGCAGTGCAGTGACAGCATCGCAAAATTGCCGTCAGCTCCGCGCCGTTCATAGTGAGTCATAGGATTTAGCGTCACTACGGCATGACGTCATGGCGCAATGAGGCTTTCCAGTTGGGCGCTTTTCACTGCGCGTAAGCAGAAGTGAGCCCCTGTAGTGTCGCGGAGTGCTGGACGGCGCTATGCGGAATGAGGACGTACCTCCAGGGCTTCTCGTCTTCGGCGGATGCGTGCCTGCACCATGCACGAGCAGCCTTTGCCTTGAGCTGGACCACGGGATCCTCCAACTCGTTCGCGGCCTTCGTTTCACAAATGTACTTGGCTTCCGCAGTCTCTACCACGAAGTCGGGGTGGTACTTATCTTCGTGAGAGTAGTAGATGTGAAGGTCTGTAGGAGTGGGCTTCAGCCAGCGCAAAGCATCGCGGTCCAAAATCAGCGCGAAGCGACGCTCCGTATCGGAGTCGAAGCGTTGCCGGGTATAGCAGCAGCGAGAGAAGCCACCAAAGACGAGAGAGCGAATACGTTGCGGGTCCGCTACGGTCTGCCGGAAGTCGACTAGCTCGCTTCCGGCATCCGCAGAAGCAAAGCCCTCCGTCAGCACCTGAAAGTTCCGGGTAATCTTTACATCGAAGCCCGTCTCAGGCTGCTGGAAGTGCTGCAGCATTTGTCCACGGATGATCCCAGCAAACGGCTTCTGATTTGCGTAAAGGACGCCAAAGACCTGCGTTTCGTCTTGCAAATAGCTGCGCAAGTGGGCCACGAGCTGGCCGGCGAGCTTGTAAAGCAGCTCGGAGTTTGCCATGTAGTCGATATCGTCAAAGTCCATCAGGTTCCGGACCAGATAATCCTCAAGCCGGGCTTCCAGCGTGCCGGTTGCACCCGCACGAAGCCGATCGTAGGTGTTCTCCCCAAGCGTGTTCACCAGGATATTTTGCGCAACGTAGCCCGTACGGATGCTACTGGTGTCCAGGTCGAAATCCAGAAAGCCAGAAGCGGCTCCGTCACGTGGTGTCACCGTGATGCGCGGTATCGCGATGTTCTTGCTCTGGAAGCTCGCGACTGTTTGGGCGACGATCTCTATCGTCCGCTCCGGTTCTACGGCGTTCATGCCGGGCAGCTGGCTCTGGGTGGGTGCAAGACTCTTGCGCACATGAGCAACGAGCTCCGCCTGGACCTCCGGCTGGTTCAGCTCGCTCAACCGAACGGTCTTTTCCAGTGAGCGAATAGCCTCCAGCGTTGCACGTGCCGTCTGACGCTCTGGTTCGGTTGTGAGTACCGGTCGAGACTGTACAGGGCTGGCGTCCGCAGCAGGGAAGGGAAGTGCTTCTGGCGCGGGTGAAGCCAAGCCAAGTTCCTCCAGGTAGCCGGGACTCAGCGGAACGACAACGGGTCGCGTCTGTGGGATCGGCACCACATCCAGGCCGCCCTTCAGTGGTGAGTCCGGAGAGTTTGCCAGATCGACGATCTCTTGAAACTTGTCATGTGCCACGATCGTCAGCCGGTCTACGTCTGCGTTTCCGGTGCGATGGCCATACGGGAGTCGCAGGCCACGGCCGATTGACTGTTCTACCAGCGTCCGTGAATCGGCTGTCCGCAGCGGCACAATGGTGTACAGGTTGGTTACGTCCCAGCCCTCTTTCAGCTGGTCTACGTGCACCACTATCTCGACCGGGTTCTCTGCGTTCTCCACGTCCAAGAGCTTCTGAACGTTCTCTTCCTTCTCTTCGCCTCGAAGGTTGCTGTGGATGGTGATGACTCGGCCCTTGTATCGGCCTTCCGCAAACTCGCCTGACTCCATGTGGGAGACCAGAGCATTTGCGTGCGTCGTATCGCGAGCGACCACTAGCATGAACGGCTTTACGCGACGGACGCGGTTCTCCAGTGCGTACGCCTCGAGCTTCACACGGGTGTTTTCGTGCAGCGCCAGGCCGTCCTGAAGCTTCACGCGCTCCAACTCTTCCGGTGTATAGCTGTCCTTTTGGAAGTTCTCGCGCGTCGCTACAGCAGGCTTCTTCACGAAGCTGTCTTCCAAGGCGCGAGACAGCGGATAGCTGTAAATGATGTTCTTGAACGGGACCGCCCGGCTGCCCTGCTGCGTCTGCGGCGTTGCAGTCAGTTCCAGCCCGAGTACAGGCTCCAGTTCCTCGATCGCAGTCACTCCGGCGTCACCACGGTAGCGGTGGCTTTCATCCATCAGGATGACGAGGTCTTTCTTCTCCCGCAGGTAGTTGAAGTACGACTCGCCCAGGTACTCGTTCATGCGTCGGAAGCGGGGAACAGCACCGCCCGTGGACTTCACGTCCTTGTTGATCTTGGAGATGTTGAAGATGTTGATCTCAACGCCATCGTCGTTGAATAGGCCGCCCCGCTGCTGGTACGTATCGCCTGTCTCGATGCGTGGCGGCTGCTGCACAAAGTCGGCGATCCCTTGGAAGACATACTTCGGCGTGCCGGGTGTGAAGTCGAGGATCAGCTTGTTGTAAATCGTAAGGTTCGGAGCCAGGATGAAGAAGTTCCGAACACCCTGCGCCTGAAACAGGTACGTGCAGAAAGCACCCATGAGGCGGGTCTTGCCGACACCTGTAGCCAATGCAAAGCAGAGGGAAGGAAACTGGCGCTCAAAGCTGGTGAGGCTCTGCGCCTCTGGGAAGGCTGCCTGGATGGCCTGCAGCTGGCTATCGAGATCGGCTTGGCGTGTTTTCTGATTGGGAGAGGGCTTGGCCAGCGGCAGGACGTTGCAGACATGGTCAAGGATCTCCAACGATTGCCGCTGCGGTGGCCGCAGGCTCAACCGGCTACCGATCGCGAAAACCTGTGGCGAAAAGCTGGCCAAGTTTGAGAGGGCAGAGGTCATCGTGCTCATGCCTGCACCTCGTCTTCAGCTGGAGCGAACAGGCTGGGGCCCACCTGGGCAGCGCGTTTCGCTCGCCGTTTCTTTGCGTCTGCGGGGTTGGCAGGCGGACGATCCGCGTGAGCACTCTCGCTCTCTGGAGCGAGCGGGTCAGCTTTTGGCTCTGGTGCTTTGGGCAGGTTTGCTACATTCAGGCTGTAGTCGTCCTTGCCCCATTCGCAGCGGCTCAGTACGGCCAATGGGATCTTGCGCAGGGTGAGATTGGGGAAGTCTGCTGCCTTGCCGCGAAACGCCGAGCAGCACACCAGCAAAGAGCGCTTCGGCCCCACCTCTTCGCTTAGAGACTCAAGCTGTTGGCGGCTCAGCGTCTGCGTGGTGGTGTACAGGAAGTCGGTCTCAGTGGAGCGGCCCTGCAGCCAATAGGTTTCTTCGCTCGGCTCGTAGCGGAAGCCCATCAGCTTGCACATGGCTTCGGTCAGCATAGCCGCGTTGTACTCGCGGCTGATAACGTGATTGCCGAACCGGTCCACTTCCAAAAGCGACGGCGCGAGGCGGTAGTAGCGGAAGCCGCCACCGCCTTTCCACTCGGTCGCCTCAGTCACCCCACCTGGGTCCGCACCGGCGATCACTTTCCGCATTCGCGGGATGATGTGCGAGTGGATGTGGTCGCCCAATTCGATCATGATCCAGCGGCGACCCATCTTTTGAGAGACTGCGCCGGTGGTACCGGAACCCGCGAAGGAATCCAGGACGAGATCACCACGTTGAGAGCCGATCTCCACAATGCGCGAAAGCAGGGCTTCCGGCTTAGGGGTAGAAAAGGGAGTCATGGCTCCTAGAGCTTGCTGTTCCCTGTTTGCATCCTGAGTATGACCAACTTCAGCATGAAGCCAGATGGTAGTCGCGACCCGACCAGAAGAACGCAACTGATTCAGGAACTTCTTGAAACGAGGAGTGCTGTTCGTGCCATCTTTGCCCCAATAGAGCAGGCCATCAGCAATATGCCTCTCGTGAGCTGACCGGTCATATCCCCATACTCTTGTTCGTTTTGGCCAGATTTTCTCACCTGTATTCGGGTTGGTGATCTCGTAATAAAGGTTTGGCCGCTCGTCAGCGCTTTTCGCGCAGGTGTAATTGTCTGACATCCATGGACCGCGGGGATCATCGTCTGGGTTCTTATATAAGCTGTTTTGCTCAGATGTGCGGGCTAACGGATTAGGTCTCCACACTGCCTTATTCTTCGCGAAAAGGAGAAGATGGTCGTGGCTATCGCTCAGCCAAATCGCATCGTTTGCGGGAGCATACTTCTTCTGCCATATGACGTTAGCCACAAAATTATTTCGACCGAAGATCTCGTCACAGAGCACCTTCAGGTAATGCGCCTCATTGTCGTCAATGGTGATCCAGATACTGCCGTCGTCACTTAGCAGGCGCCTCAGCAGCTCTAATCTGTCTCGCATCAGCGACAACCAAATCGAATGCTCCACCCCATCGTCATAGTGCGTAAATGCCGATCCGGTATTGTAGGGCGGGTCGATGAAGATGCACTTAACCTTGCCAGTGAACTCCTGCTCCAGCGCCTTTAGCGCGAGCAGGTTGTCGCCAAAGATCAGGCGATTGTCGAAGATGTCTTTGTCGCTGCGACGCTCAGCGGCGTGATAGCTCTTCTCCGCATTCTCCAGCAGGATGCGAGGCTCCAGGCGAGGGCGGTTCTCCTTGCCGATCCAGGTCAGTTCCAGCTTCTGGTGTTTGATCATCCGTTCGAAATCTTCTCTTTCAGGGTGCGTTGGTACTCAAAGCTGGCCAACAGGAACTCACATAGCGTAAAGGCTACATTCACTGCCAGTTGAGCATGGTGTCGCCGGGGATTATACCTGCGTGCATGCCGGTCGCTAGCCTTGTTCGCCAGATCATAAAGACCGGAGATCTGACCAGTGAGGCCCTGCAAAATGGCTTTGAGATAGCTCTCCAGGGACTCGCCTTTGGGGCTGAGATTCAAGTTCGTCGCTGCAAGCGCGTAGAGAGCCCGGATGTCCCCTTCCGTGTCTTTGTGGGGAACCTCGGCTTGCCGCAGAAGTGCCTTCAGCAAGTCCTCTATCAGCGTGTACGCATTCGTAATGGCTCCGGCGGGATCGCTTCCACTTTCTGCCGTGCCTTTTCGACCTGCTCAAGAATCGAGGCTTCTGTTAGGGACGCCAGGTGGGGTGTGTTGATCGCTGGATTGGAAATCTTGCTTGAGGTGAACCGGCCGTTAGCGAACTCGAATCCGTCCCGTTGCATGCGACCAAGGAGCTTGGCTCTTGTCTTCTTGGCCTGTTCTTGGTCGAACGCATGCTGCTCTTCGCGAAGAGAAGTTCCTCAAAGACGAGTAAGAGCCGCTGCACATCTCCTGGGTCAGCGAGATCGATGTTCGCTAGATACTGCTCTACAAGAGTTCGGCGTTGCCCTGGAACCTGAGGGTCGTAGTCGAGTCGCGGCTTAAAGCTGCCGCTGGCGAAGATGTCATCGATCTCTCGGAGAACGTATGTGGAGAGCACCTCTCGGAACTCATTCCGAGTGCCTGTACTGATGAGGTCGGCGCTCATATGACACGCCACCGAATTGTGAAGAGAGCTTGTGTACTGGCTTGCTGAATCAGCCGTCTGCTGGCTTCGGCAAAGAGCGCGTGGCGTTCTGCCTCGACCCTGTCCTGTGCCTCGAACAGGTCACGGCGTTTGCGGCTGCGTTCAGCCTCGAGCTGTGCGACCTCCTGTTTGAGAGCGATCTTCTGCTGGAGCATGCCGGCACTGAGAGCTGCCCGGTTCGTCTCCCGAATCTTCTCGTCCAGTTCCCGGAGTTCGTCTTCCAGCATCAGCCTGCGATCTTCGGCCCAGCGATCAAGCTTGTTGCTCTCCGCATCCAGCCAGGCTCCGTTCTCGGTGTCGCTCTGCAGCAGGATTCGAGCCCGCTCCGCCTCAAGAAGCTTTTCCAAGCTCTCATGGTGAGTCTCGCTTTGAAGGAGAAGGGAAGGTTGAGCCTGCACCATAGCACGCGCCAGGTCGAACATTCGTCGGCATTGAACGGGTTCCAACGGCGTTGCTGTTGAGCCAAATAGGGCACTCCCATCCAGCGAGGAGTCTTCGCAGCAAACACCCGCAAAGAGCAGGTGGTCGCTGGGGGTGGCAGACTGCAGGGTGAGCAGGGAAGCTGTCAGCCACCCACCCTGATGCTTCAGAGGCTCCAGTGAAGCCATTGCTGTGGGGTTGCCGGAAAGATCGAACACGATCTCCGCTGAAGGCGTCTGCAGATTGCAAGCCTCAAAGAGCATGCACTGAGCTAAGGGATGTCCAATGCGCCAGGTATTCGCATCTTCAACGCCCTTTCGCATCTCATAACGACCGGTCAGAACCTCGTCTTTGAGCTGCGGGTAAGGGTTTTGACGCAAGTCGAAGCTGTGCCCGGCTGAGGAGAACTTAGCATGGGGTGCGAGAGAGAACTGCGTGACCCGCCAGAGCAGGGAGTGGAAGCGGTCCAGCGCTTGTGCGCTGCCGACGCGAACCTTGTCGATCACGTCCTGGTCGAAGTTGTTGAGCAGCTGCTCCTGTGCGTGGGCGCGGGCCTGGCCGATCTCGGCATCCAGCTCGCTTTGCAGCTGGTTGAACTGGAAGCCGATCTGCTCCGGTGTGCGGCACTGCTGATAGATACTCGCGATGCGCTTTTCAAAGTCCACACCCGATTCGACAGCACCAAGCACTTCGTCGCTTGCACCGAAGACGCCGTCGAACAGCTGGAACTTTTCCGCGAGCAGTTGGTACACCCGCATGTCAGCCGCATTGGCTTTGTTTAGGAAGTTCACCACGACCACGTCGAACTTCTGCCCGTAACGATGGCAGCGGCCAATGCGCTGCTCAATGCGTTGCGGATTCCAGGGCAGGTCGTAGTTGACGATCAGATTGCAGAACTGGAGATTGATACCCTCTGCGGCCGCTTCCGTGGCAATCATGATGCTGGCATCGTCGCGGAAGTACTCGACGAGAGCTGCGCGCTTGTCGGCAGTCATAGAGCCGCTGACGCGCTCGGTGCCTTTATGGCGCTGCAGCCACTCGCGGTAGATGCGCTGGCTGCCCTCATCGGTGTTGCTGCCGTTAAAGAGGACGACCTTTCCCGCAAACTCCGTCTGCTGCAGCAGGCGGAAGAGGTATTCCTGCGTGCGCCGGGACTCCGTAAAGATGAGAGCCTTCTGCTGAAGGCTGGATGCTTGGCCTGCCTGTGCCTTGCCCGCAGCGGCAAAACCCTTTTCCAGCGCGGTCAGCAGTTGCTCCCCCTTGGAGTTGCGCTGAATGCTCTTTGCCAGCTCATAAAATTCACGCAGACGTGCGATCTCCTGCCGGCGCTCTTCACGCTGTTCCGGTGTAAGCGTGACGGGCTTCTTGACGATGTCTTCGGAGTCCTCATCGTCTTCGGCCCATTCGTCCTCTATTTCCGGGAGCAGCTCAAAATTCTCCGCAAACTCCTGCGGAATTCCTGCAGCTTCACTTTCCGACTCGGCACTCTCCAGCTTCTGTGCAAGCCCTGCGAGGGTATCGGAGATGGCGTACGTGGAGCTGGCGAGCAGTTTGCGCAGCATCAGCGTCATAAGCTGGCGTTGGCTGGAGGGTAGGGCATAAAGGTTCGGCTGCTGCAGGTAGTCGGAGACGAGATCGTACAAACGTTGCTCATCGTCGTTTGGGGTGAACTCCTGCACCAGAGCGTGGCGCTTGGTGTAGGCCACGTACTGCAGTACCTGCTTTCGCAGGGTGCGCTGGCAAATGGGGGCGAGACGCTCTTTGAGAGCAGCGGGATTCCACCTCCGAGCGGCCGCTGCGCGCTCCGCAATGCCTTTGAGCGGTTCAGACCTTTTGTTCAATCCCGACGAGAAAACCGTCGCCTCCGTTCGAAGCCGGCACGACTGGGTGGGAAGAAAAGACCATCGTTTCCTAACCAGTGTGAATCCGTGTTTCGCTGAATGGCGTAAGCGGATTTAAAACCACCGGACAAAGCCTCTATCGGCACAACTGAGTAAGAATCGACGCCCAGAAGCCTAGCCTCCTCAAGCAAGGACGCTTCGCTCGAGGTGATGCTTGCACCTCTTGCGGCACCGGCAAACTGCTTCCGGAACGTACGCAAATCGCCAAACGTAAACTCATCGACAATGCTTACCAGTCCGTATAGCTCGTCCAGAGAATTTTGCAGCGGCGTTGCGGTGAGCAATACTTTCTGCCGGGCCGCCAAGCTACTCTTGATTGCGCTGCCGATCTTGTTGCCCGATTTGTAGACGTTCCGAAGCCGATGGGCTTCGTCGATGACGACTAAGTCCCATGCCGTTTGGCGCAGGTATGGCTCCTTGGCTCGGGCGAATTGATAGGAGCAGATGACGATTTTGGACTGCTCGAAGGGATTAAGGTTCCCTCTACGCACCGCCTCGGTAAAGGTTCGGGCCTCCAGGATGGCTGTAGGCAGAAAGAACTTGTCCGCCAATTCTTGGCTCCACTGCTTGCGTAGATTTGCAGGGCAAATCACCAGGAGACGACGGCGACGCTCTGCCCACCGTTGTGCAAGCAGAATGCCTGCCTCAATCGTCTTGCCAAGGCCCACTTCATCCGCCAGGATCGCCCCTTTCGATAGCGGGGAGCGGAAAGCAAAGAGTGCAGCCTCAATCTGGTGAGGGTTCAGGTCAACTTGAGCCTCGGAAAGAGCCGTCGCAAGCTTCTCGATGCTGTCTGATGGAGCTCGGCGGGTCAGCTCATGGGCAAAGAGCTTGGCATGGTAGGGCGTAATGGACATGCGTAGCGGGCAGCTCCGGTCGAAATGCGCGGGTTAGAGGTTGCTTGGCAACAACTCCGGATGAGTCTTTCGCAGCCAGGACTCGACGGCGTGTTGCAGGTTAGCTTCGGTATCGAGGATGTCTCTGAGCTCTTGGTCGGAGACAGAACCCGCTGAGTCGTAGCTGGCCGCATTGCGCTTCTTGGAAAACACGATCAGCTTACGGATGAGCTTCGAATCGGCACCGATCGTGTACTCTAACGTTTCGAGAGTCCGGGCATGGTGGCCCTGCTGGTTTGTCGTACGGTAGCCGCTTGCCCGCAAGGCTGTATTGGCGAGCGCCAGAATCGCGTTGAACGTTGTGTAGAAGCGAAGATCATCAGAGATGGCTTCCACAGTGGCATCGCTCATCGAGCGATTGACGATGCCTAGCTGGTCTGCGATCTCCTGGGCGCTAGTCGGTTCACGACGTAGCCAGGCATTCTCAACGTATCTCTCTAAACTCATGCTCTTGTCCGATCAGGAAGTGAAGTGGAGCGCTCTGAATTGCCTTTAAGAAGTGGTTGTGTGATTGGATCTTTCGGCGTAGCTCCGCACGGGCATAGATGGTCGGGTTGATAGGCCTTTTCAGTTCTTGTTCAATAGGGTGGAGTCGTTCCAGAAGCCGATCGAGTGTGACGTCCCCGACAACCATCAAGTCGATATCGCTGCTACTGGTTTCTTCTCCCCGGGCAAACGATCCATAGACGAAGGCGAACTCGATATCGTCAGCCAATGGTGCAAGGGTATTACCGAGAAGATGAAAGACTCCAGCTGTCTTGGCAAGAAGAGAATGAAGATCTTCGAAAATAGGATGGAGACGGTTCGCGCGGTAAAACACCTGCTTTTCACGGTCTTCGCGAAGGATCAGGCCAGCGCCTGCGAGTGTCGAAAGCTCACGTTGAACGGTTCCTGGACTGCCCTTAATGAGCCTGGCGATCTGCCGCACGAAGAATGAGACCTCAGGCTTGTCGTACAGAATGGCGAGAATGCGCCCCCTCGTTTGACCGAAGAGGAGATCTCCAACCGAACTCGTAGCCGTACTCATAATGAGAACGAGTGTACTCAATCTGAGTACGGCAAGCCAATGAATAGCTTGTTTCGACTCGCTAAGGTCCGCGTTGATAACGAAGACGCCCTATTTCTTTAAATAGCGAGTGCACTAGTAAAGCTGGCCTACATAAAGCAGACGTGGTGTCTCCATGCCGCCGATCACGGTTGGGGGCAGCCTGTCCAAAAGGCTGTTCCATCGAATGTGCGCGTGAGCAACCGCCAGAGATCGAGGCCTCCGCATCTTAAGCGCTTTGTTCTACGCGTGTGAGGAAAGAGGGTTCAGCATCACCACACACGAATGAAGGAAATCGCTGATCCTCATCAAGGAAGAAAAGGCGCGCAAAATAATTTTCTTCAAGCGCGCGTTGTGGATCTAAACTTCTCTGCATTTGTGGAGGACACCTGATGAAGCATCCTTGCGTTGCGACGAGCATCCTCATTTTCATTGCAGCTTTCGCCTTCCCAGCGACTGCTCAGATCGTCAGCGCGGGTGACGTCCACCTTCCAAAGAAGTTAGCCAAGAAGCCTCTCGGCCGGACATCCGATTACAGTGCCAGCCTGGCGGGTGCAGGCCTCCCAGGCTTGTCGGAAGTAACGACCGACGATTCATTCACCGCCATTGGCTTGGGCTACGACCCGATGACCGGCGACGTCACAGATGCCCCATGCGTTACAGGGGCTATCAAAGACGTTCCAGTTCCTGAGGGCAGGTTTCGATTCGATCGGGTTACAGATGAAAGAAGCATGGCCAAGGTCACCGGACAATCGATCGGTATTCAGGCCATGTTCAAAGCGGTCTCCCTTGGCGGGGGAACGAGCTCCACGGATTCCACCATGTTCAACAGCGTGGAACAGTATGGCCGTATCTATGCCCGTCTTGTTAAATTCTCGAAACGTATTGGCCCGGTGACGTGGACTGACGACGCAAAGAAGTGGCTGAATCAAGGTGTCCAGTCCGGAGACTTCTCCAAGTTTTTCGCGAACTGCTCCACTACCTACATTCGGACTGTGCACGCAGGTTTCACGCTGGATTCGACACTCCACTTCAAACTGACGGACACAAGTCGTTCGAACGCTAGTGCCAAATCATTGTCGGCCGGAGTGGGAAACTTCTTCGGCGGCTCAGGATCGTTTTGTGAAGCCCAGACGGACATCAACAAACTCGCGACTGTCGAAATGAAGGCCTATAGCAAAGGGGTCGATCTGCTCCCGTCAGCGCCAGGCGGTTCTCCAGTCCCGCCCGCGCCACCGTCAGGAGCAGCGGCTGCCAAAATGGTCACCGACTCTCCACCGACGCCCCCTTCGCCTGCTGCTCCCGCAGCTCCTGCGGCGTCCGTGTCGACGAGTTGCACAGCCTCTGCAGAACCAGGAAAACCGGCTTCTCCGCCGACACGACTCCAGACACTCGTTGAGTACTACAACGACGGCTTCCGCAGAGCCGTGCAGACGGCTGAGGGGAGCCATGCCAAACCGTTGTACATAGAGATTGTTCCTTACTTCGCCGCGTCGCTTAAAGGTCTGGACGGCGCGGAGAACCTCCCAACATGGCCCGATCTGATCACCATGGCCGTCCTCGATAAGCAAGACCTCTACGACGACCTCCTCGCCACTTTATCGGAGATCGGTTTCGCCACCGATGTGCAGAAGGATGGGTCCACCGTGCTGTCCAATTTCTACAAGGACACACCAGAAGAGGTGGAGAAGAAGAAGATTCAAGCGACAAAGGATTTGAAAGCATTTCAAGGTGCCGTGGCTGAGTGCAAGTCACTGGCCATGGGGAAAGAGCGGGTATCCAACCCAGACCCATCTGGCCCTGCTGGTACCGTTTCTGCCGTAGACCTTTGTCAGGACACATTGAACAAAAGCTTGACGGAACAGACAGTCGCACAGGCAAAGCTAACCAGAAACTACAATGATCCAAAGCCCTAGGGGCGTAACGGTTCGAATGAGGCATTCGCCTTTAGGCTTCTGATGATGCCGTCATCTTCCATCGGCCGTTTCCTGCAATGCTCGGATAGTTGGCGCTTCCGTCCTGACCAACCTGGGCGAGCCGGGGATGCAGAGCCTTCAATTCCGCGACACTCGGCCCATGTTGGTCGCGGCTTCGGAGGAACGTGCCATCCCCTGGCGTTTCTTCCCAGACGCCTGCTTGGACGGACAGCCAGCCTCCCGGAGGCGAACTCCAGGAGCCATCCATATTAATCGTTAACCCTTCAGGGCGAGGCTGGTTTATCTCGGTTAGTTGCAGAACTATCGCGCGACGGCTCATGCTCCGACTGTATCCTTTCGACATATGGCCAAGCCATGGAGTTCTCGGATTGAGAACGGCAAAGGCGGCCTGCACTCAAGACAAGCAACCTATCACATCAGCCACTTTGGTTGCTGACTGGAGTTGAACCGCTGCCACAAGACATAGGCAAGCATTGAATTGTGGAGAGTTTGCCTCGCCTTACTTTGCGAGACGCTCCATGCGTGCGTGCCATCGGGCTCCTCTTGGACCATCAAATACTAGCTGGGTTTTGAAGCAACCAACTCTGAAGCTTTCCGGCACCCTGCACTACGGCAGGTAGTGCAGAGAGGGAGAGGCGGACAGAATCTCGGGAAGCCTTAGCGTTCATAGGGTGGACCGCATCATTTCTCTGCTGGCGGATCGCCTCGATCATGGCGCTCCAGTAAGCGCCAGCCCCTTCCTTCACAGGGTAGGGAATTGCCTTGGCAGCTTTAATCTTGCCTTTCAGAAACTCAGCAACTGCTGTGATCTTCCTCGATTGGAAGAGCTTTTCCATCTGGGTCTTTTCCGCTGGTGATTGCAGCGCAGGCAACATCGCCTCGGTAAGCAGATAGAGAAGCTTTTCACATGCCGCGCCCACCATTACCGCCGCCGCGAAGTCTGCATTACGCTCAAATGCCACTAGGGCTTCGCTCACGTACTGCTCGACGACAGGATCAAGATCGGCTACAAGAGTTCGCAGGTAGTCCATGTAGAAGGAGGCTTCTTCGGGAACTGGCTGTGCGTCGTTCACCCATGCCTGGCCCTGCGCCGTCCACCTAAAACTCTGGCCGGATGGTGGCATCATCCCAAAGTCGGTGCCTGGTTGTTCGACTACAAAACCGCTCCGCAAGATCTTGAGATAAGCTTCCGTGGCTGTGCTCTGAAGCTGGTACGAACTTCCTCGATAGTTGTAAGGCTGCCCGCTATACACATACCGTTCTTGCTCTGGGATTTTGCCCAGGTCTGCCACGCCCAATTTATCGAGTTCTCGCCAGAGCCGGTTTACGAATACTGTGTAGCCGAACTCGCCTGGGCTGGCGCGGAACGACTTTCGGATGAGGGAGAGCATGAACTCGACGGTCGGTGAATCGGTCATTGCCAAACCTCCTAATGCAGTCGCCACTCTCGACACAGCACGACAACGTAAAAGACGTTATGTAAGGCGGCCTACAAGCATGTCTGTAAGTTCGTCTGTTTTCAGCGCTCAGCTTTGTTCGTAAGGGCGCTTAGTCTGCTTCGGAGTTTGGACTTAAGATCTCCGATGCTCTCGTACTCCGGGCAGTTTCGATACGCCAGATCGAAGTGGATTTTCGTGCCACTCTTCCTAAAAAGCATCACCGGTTTTCCAAGCGAATGCGCATAGCCGACCTCGTAGTAAACGCTTGGTCGTTCTCCCGTAAGATCTGCGAAGAGAAATTCTGACTGCTTTATTTCTGCAATGATCCGCTCGGTTATCCCGTCCGCGTGTTGGAGATCGTCTGATCGAACTGCTCGTACCCCGAATTCTTTGAAGACCTCTTTCACGACATCCTGCACATCAGCCAATTCTGGCTGCTTTGGGTCAATCCACATCATCACGAAGGCAGTGCCAGGCCTATACGTTAAGAGGGTCGCCTGTTGTGCCGTAGTGTTGCTACCCATAAAGTTTGGTTTCTTGGCGGATAGCAGGTCGAGCAGTTCAGCGGTTGCTTCTGAGACCCGTGAGAACTCTCTTCTGGCGGCGGAAATGCTAACGTCGTTTTCTTCTTGGCCTGGTGGATCGCTGCCTATGTAGTCGCCTTCGTCATGGTGAATCTGGATTCCCCAGGAGCGGAATCGACGAAGTCTGAGCCTG
>CALMOM010000164.1 GCA_937873305.1 uncultured Terriglobus sp. | reverse complement strand
GTTCATCGACTCCGTCACAAAGATCATCGACGGGTACGGCTTTGACGGCGTGGACATCGACTTTGAAGCACCATCGATCGTGATCGAGCCCGGAGACACGGACTTCCGGCATCCCACCTCGGCGGGCACGGTCAATCTGCTGGCCGCGCTGCATAGCCTGCGCGAACACTTTGGACCACACTTCATGGTCACGCTGGTGCCGGAGGGCACGCAGACGGCGGGAGGCTATCCCAGCTATGGCGGGCAATTCGGCTCGTACCTGCCGCTGGTGTACGGCTTGCGCGACATCCTCACCTTCAGCGACACGCAGGACTACAATACGCCGCCACTGCAGGGCCTGGATGGCAACATCTACCAGGCGGGCACGGTAGATTACCACGCTGCCATGACGGAGTTGATGTTGCGCGGCTTTTCCGTGGGACGCAATCCGCGGCACCGGTTCCCGCCGGTACCTGCGGACAGGATTGCCGTGGGGTTCCTGAACTCCGACACCACGCCGCAGGTGGTGACGGACGCGATGAAGTACATCATCACCGGTAAGGCACCCGCCGGGACCAAGTACAAGCTGCTGCAGCCAGGCGGCTACCCGGCCATGCGCGGTGCCATGTTCTGGACCATCGACGCGGACCGGCACGCCGAGTACAACTACAGCAACACGGTGGGGCCGCAGCTGCACACGTTTCCTGCGGCGCAGTAGCTTGCCCTGAACCGTGCGAGATTGCAACAGGTTCACCGGAACGCTGTAGAGTGGACGGCATGGTTCGGTCCTTACCCGCACTCATCCTTGCCCTGCTCTGCTTGCCGGTGGCCTATGCGGCAGATTGCGCTTCGCTCAAGTCACTCTCCCTGCCGGATACGACCATCACAACGGCGGAGGCGACGGGGCCGGGAGTCATGCCGGGTGGCGTGATGGCGGGTAGCGCTCCCTCAAAGCAGATGCCAGCGTTTTGCCGCGTTACCGGCATCCTGCACCCCACGAGTGACTCGGTCATCCGCTTTGAGGTGTGGCTGCCAGAAGCGGCAGCGTGGAACGGCCGCCTCCTGAACACGGGCAATGGCGGCTTTGGCGGCAGCATCGACTACCGGCAGATGGGCAACAACCTCATGCGCGGCTACGCCACCGCGGGTAGCGACGCCGGGCACCAGGCGGAGGCGGAAGACGCGAGCTGGGCCTATCGCCATCCGGAGAAAATCGCCGATTTCGGCTGGCGTGCCACACACCTGACAGCGCTGCGGTCGAAGGACGTGGTGAAGGCCCTCTACGGCAAGCCGCAGACCACGGCATACTTCGACGCCTGCAGTGACGGCGGCCGCGAGGCACTGATGGAAGCGCAACGCTTTCCCGACGACTACGACGGCATCCTGGCGGGTGCGCCCGCTAACAGCTGGGTGCATCTGTTCACCGCGGGCGTAGCGCTGGCGCAGGTCACCACGGGGAATCCGTCGGCATACATCTCCAGCAAAAAGCTACCCGCCATCAACGCAGCCTCACTTGCAGCCTGTGACGCGCAGGACGGCGTGACGGATGGCATCGTAAGCGACCCGGCGCACTGCCACTTCGATCCGGCGGTGCTGCTGTGCAAGGGTGCGGATGACCTCACCTGCCTGACCTCACCACAGGTTGGATCGCTGCGGGCGTTCTACGCGGGTGGCCATGATCCTGGCAATCGCGGGAGCGCGGGAAAGCTGATCTTTCCGGGCCTGCTGCCGGGCGACGAGAACCCCATCTGGCATGACTGGATCCTGGGCAACGCACCCAACGGCTCAAACTATACCAACGGCTTTTTCCGCTACATGGTCTACAACGATCCCACCTGGCAGCCGCTGACCGCGCATATCGCCGACGCGCTGAAAACAGCCACCGAGCGCGTGGGTAAGGACGTGGACGCCACCGACCCGGACCTGCGTCCCTTTGCGAAGCATGGCGGCAAGCTCGTGATCTATCACGGCTGGAACGACCCGGCTATTTCGCCGTGGAACAGCGTGGATTACTACCGCTCGGTCGAAACGGCAATGGGCGCGGATGCCGCGCAGGCCACCGTCCGGCTGTACCTCCTGCCCGGCATGGAGCACTGCCTGAACGGCCCCGGCCCCAACGTGATGGGCCAGCTGAGCCTGCCTGGCGCGGGCGGTCCCGGTACGGGCGCGCTCGACCTGCTGCAGCAGTGGGTCGAAAAAGGACAGGCTCCTGGCTCGATCCTTGCGGTCAAGCTCGGCGGCACAAAGGAAGCGCCGGTCACCACGGTGCGCCCGGTTTGTGCGTTCCCGCAGGAGGCGAAGTATGACGGCAAAGGCGACCCCAAGGTGCCGGGCAGCTTTAGCTGTGTCGCTCCGTAACGGCGGCCTCGTTTGCGACACATCGCCACTCTGTCAGCGGTCGCATCGCCAGGTAGGGCTACTGCGTCAGTGCGCTGGAGAGTGAGATGTCAGCGGCTTTGTCCGCCAGGGGCCCGGTATAGCGGTAGGCCAAGAGTGTTAGCGGCTGTCCCCTGCGTTCGAAGTGTCCCTGGAACAGCTCTGGCAGCAGAGCTGCTTGTGGCCCTGCGATGGTGACGGGCGGTTGCTCCGGCCCAGCCTCGACCAGCACGGTATGGATGCGAAAGTCGTGGCAGACGCCAGCCACGTCCCGGGTTGGTGAGAGCAGCCGTTCGCCGCGCAGGATGTGCACCGAGCGCGCGTCGTCATGCTCGCGGATCAAGGCCGTGAACACCTGCTTGTCCAGACCAAAGACGAGCACATTACCCGGGTCTCCCGCCGCAAACAGCTGCGCCACCGGCTGCTGTACGCCTGCGTACTCCGTGAAGTTGGTGCGCCAGGCTGAGTGGAGGTGAAACGGTACCGGCAGCAACAGCAGAGTCGGCAGCAGCCAACGCGTCTGCGGCGGCATGTACTGCTGAAGCGCTGCAATGGCAGCAACGGCAAGCGCCACCCATGCTGGCCACCAGAAGGTGGCGTGCCGGGGTGTGCGGTTGTCGTAGTAACTGAAGGTGAGATACGCAAGCCCAAACCAGGCGAACCACACGGTGTTTCTGCGCAGAAAATCGCGCCGAACAAATGCCAGGACGAACGCGGCCACCGCGGCCACCACCACCACAACATCCAGCCGCGACACGGCCAGGCGGGGATAGTAGGTCCAGGCTGCCACTGACCCGCGAGGCAAAGCCTGGTACCCCTGCATGATGCGGTTGGTGCTGCTGCCAATGGACTGGCCAAGGTTTGCCCGCCCAAAAACAACGGTAAACACGGCCAGCGGAATGTCCAGCAACACGGTAAGACCAGCGGCCAGCCAAACCTCTGGATGCCGTCCCCTTGGGCGAACACGGAAGAGGTAGTCCACGCAGAGCGCGGGCAGCAGAAACCATGCGGGTTGTTTGCTGTAGATGAGCGCGCCACAAGCGAGGGCGCACAGCAAGGCTCGCTTGTAGCCGCCGGAGTGGTCGAGGTTGTCGGCCAAATGCAGGTAGGCGAGCGTCGCCACGCACATCAGCGCGAGCGTCGGCATCTCCAGCATGATTTCATTAAACGACCACACCATGCCTGGCACGGTAGCGGCCACCACCACGCCCGCTAGGCTGAGCAAAACGGGTGCCGCCCGCCGCAGCAGGGCATAGAAGGAGAGGCAGAAGAGCAACCCAAAACACAGCATGCAGGCACGCACCGCCAGCACATGCGCGCCACCCACAAGGCAAAACATACCGTACACGGCAGGCACCAGGGGCGGCCAAAAGATGAAGCCAAGCGCCGGGTACTGCTTGTAGTACGCCAGAGCGTATGCCGAAAGTTGCCGTACCGGATGGTCATGAAGGAGGTCACGGAAGAAGTAACCGTCCATCAGGTGGTGTGCCGAGTCCAGATCGTCCACACCTGTACTGCGAAGGTTTGGGCCCATCACCACAAGGACCAACAGCACCATGGCGGCGACAAGCGCATAGATTTGCCACGAGGGCGCGACGCCCTCTGCACGAGGACGTACGGAACGATCTACAGGTAGCATGCGGGCCACGCGTGGAACAATCAGGCGCAAAGTAGTGCCAGCATACCAGCGGTTTTGCTCGCGACACAGGGCCCGTTCTGCATCGCTGCACGAGCGTCTCGGGCCTCGTTGCCGGATTGGAACTGTAACGACAGCAAACCTGGCGTGTGCGTGCTGCAAACCTGAGCCTGTTGGTCTGGGACGGTTCGAAACATCCGACCTTATCTGCAGTTGCGCACGCGGCAACGGTGCGTCATGCTGGGGTTGGCGCCTGTGGCGGCTGGCTGACGGGTGGGCTGAAAGCGTAGTTGGAGGAACCGGGGCATGGGTCTAAAGCGCAGTGGATGGCTGCTGCTAGGCGTAGTAGCGGCAGGCATCGTAGGATACAAGGTGCAGCGTAAGCTGCCGCCCTACCAGATGGGCTTTCATGAGACAGCGGTGCAGGCAAGCAGCGCCGAGCCCAGCACGGCGGGTCCGCACGTGGGCAGCTGCCCGGTCTTTCCAGCAGACAACATCTGGAACACACCCATCGACAAGCTCGACAAGCATCCCAAGTCCGACGCCTACATCCAGTCGATCGGGGCGCAGCAACACATGCACCCGGACTTTGCCTCTGCCTTTCAATATGGCATCCCGTTTACGGAAGCGCCGGCGGTTACGCGAGCCGTTCCCGTAGACCTTGAAAACAAGGACGAGAGCGATCCCGGGCCGTACCGCATTCCGGCCGACGCCCCGCTTGAGGGCGGCGGCGAGGGAGACGCACACGTCATTGTGGTCGATGCGGGAAGCTGCATGCTGTACGAGCTGTATGCCGCGCACAAGGACGGCGCTGGCTGGAAAGCGGGCTCCGGCATTGCCATTGACCTAAAGAGTGATGCGTTGCGCAAGGCCGGTAAGACGTCTGCCGACGCCGCGGGCCTGCCGATCTTTCCAGGGCTGGTGCGCTATGACGAGGTGGCGGCGGGCGAAATACAGCACGCGCTGCGCTTTACCGTGCCGCACACCCAAGCGGCATATGTGTGGCCCGCTCGTCATAGCTCTGGCAGGCCCGATGCGAACCTGCCGCCCATGGGCATGCGCTTCCGCCTGAAGGCGGATTACGACATCTCCACATTTTCCAAGAGCAACCGCATCATTCTGCGCGCGATGAAGAAGTACGGCATGTTTCTTGCCGACAATGGCGGCACACTCTACCTGAGCGGGGTACCGGACAAGCGCTGGGAAGACGACGACCTACGCAAGCTGCGTGCCGTGACCATGGACGCCTTTGAGGCCGTGGACGAGGCCGACCTGGAACTCAAGCCGAATTCCGGGCAGGTGGATCCAAAATTCGTGAAGTAGCGAGGGCGCACTGGAGAACGTCGCCTAGCATCCTGCGGAACCTGTGGGGCGTGTTGTGCGTATAGCGTGTGGAGGAGTCGGTCGAAGACATGCTAAAGCTGCTGTTGTGGTGCGTGCTGTTTCTCCTGTGCTGGCCGCTGGCGGTCATGGCACTGGTGCTGTACCCGGTGGTTTGGCTGCTGCTGTTGCCCTTCCGCATGGTGGGGATTGCAGTCGAGGGCGTGCTCTCGCTGCTTTGGGCGATGTTCACGCTGCCCGCGCGGCTACTGGGTACGGGGCCTCGACAAAGATACCCGCAACGCAGAATGGGTTACCTGAACTAGCGTAGATGGCACGGCTATTTGCCGACACGAAGTCTTTTGCCGCGACACTGTGCTCGGGCAGCATGGGCCAGGTGATGAGCGGGATTCCTGACCCTGCACTCGGCACCCTAACACCAGGCCACGCATTTGCGGATTAGGCCCTGCACAATGCGGTGCGGTGCGCCGCACACCCGCGCTGGACCGCTACAGCTGCGTGACCCTATAACTACTGTTATTCCCGCGTTACCGAAGAGATGGTGGCGACCTAGGCCGCCACCCGGGAGGGTTGTGTAGGGCAATGTTCTAGCAATTGGGACTTACTGTAAGTCCCGCACCGTTGTGTCGACGGTGATGCGGGTGGCTTTCAATGTGCCGGTAAATGCAACGGCGATCTTGCCTGTCGTGTCGTACTGGTCGAGCGAAAACGATCCGGCGTAGTGCTTATCCTCCGGCCCGACCCGGACAACTTCCCTGTAGTGAACGGGGCCGATGGGCTGCCCAACGATGCCGTCCGGTGTGCCCGGTGCAAACCCGTTGGCACCCCAGGCAAAGTGGTTGAGCTGATACGTACGCGGAGCCACTTCCTCCCAAACACCGAGACAGAAATTACCGTCCTGCGGTGGTCTGCCTGAGTTCATGATTTCGGTTTTGTCTTCGTGCCAAACCACAAGCGCGTTATCGATGACCGTGTCTGGAATCGGATTGCCGTTCATGGTTCTGGCCGTGAAGGTCGCCCGCCACATTCCGACAATGGAAGGCCTGGGTGCAAATCGATCTTCGGGCTGAAACGCTGCCTGGACCAGGCGCGCGCCGGCAACCGCCTGCGACACGGCCGCTGGCTTGAAGGTCTTCAGATTGACACCACACTGGGCGTGAAGGATTGAGGTAAACGCACCCATCAGAAGGATGGTGGCGGGCGTAACGAGGATACGACCAAGGCTTTGCTTGCACATGTTTAAAGCTCTCCATGCCGGGCTACCGGCTAAGACCAGAGCACCCCACCCACGTGGTTTTCACAACAGAGGACAGGTGAAGAGAGGTAAAGTCTTGGTGAAGACCAGCAAATATGGTTCGTGGAGTTCAGTTCCTTGAGGGCGCTCCTCACTTTGCAGGCGTATGCGAGATGTCACCTACCAATTCGAAGAGTTCCGCTTAAGTCCGGCACGCTTTCAACTGATGCGTCACGACAAGCAGCTTCGCATGGAACGGAAGCCGCTTGAGCTACTGCTCCTGTTGGCGGAAAGCGACGGCCGCCTGGTGACTCGGACCGAGATCGCAACCCATCTTTGGGGCGACCAGGTCTTTGTTGATACGGAACATGGCATAAACACCGCCGTACGCAAAATTCGCGTAGCCCTCGGCGAAACACCAGAGGCTCCTCGGTTTCTACAGACAGTAACCGGCCTGGGAT
>CALMOM010000163.1:30997-36064 GCA_937873305.1 uncultured Terriglobus sp. | reverse complement strand
CCGACAACCGGTCCATCCTGGGTGTCCACATCATCGGCGAGGGGGCCAGTGATCTGCTGCACATCGCGCAGTCTGTCATGGCGCTGGGCGGTACGGTGGACTACTTTGTGGAGACGGTCTTCAACTATCCCACACTGGCCGAGTGTTACAAGGTAGCCGCTTTCAACGGGCTAAATCGTTTACGTCGCGGCGACTAACCGCCCGGTATACCCTGCGATCGATCCAAGCATTCACCTCCTTAGTGGCGGACATACGTATAAACTGCGAGTCTTTGTTCGCAACGTATGCGGTAAACTCCCCGCCCACTTTGCTGGCGATATTGCTTACAAACGGGCTTCCGCTCTTAAATCAGGCCACCATCCAGCGGGTCAAGTTCGTAATAGCACCGCCGCCACTTCAGTGCTTCGTAGGCTGATCCTTTGAAGGACTCACCTCAGGTGGCTTCAGCTGTGCGGTACCCGCTACAGCGCAGATGAGGCCGAACGTGAGTTGGTACGTTCCGTGTCGCTTCTTCATCTGACCCTCGTTCCCTTCTTAGTGCTGGTCCTAATAGGATCGTCGGCTTGCTTAAATCGAGTACCGTTGTGTGCGGGCAGTCCACTCAATGAACCTCGGACATGTGCCTGGATGGCTTTGCATCGCGGCACAGTACTGTGTCTCCCTGGTCGGTATCACTGCCGAAGCTGCTACACGTGAGACAAGCTTCTTATTACATAAGCGTTCGCGCGAAAGCTACCAGAAAATGTGAGCGCGGTTGGGACAATGTGCGACTGCGCAGCTTCTCTACTTAAAAGGGAAGACTTTTTAACTTTGTCTGCTGGTAAGAACTCGTTGGCCGGGTGCTGTTACGTGGCGGCGCTTACCGCTCTCAATCGTCTGCATCGCGGCGGCTTCGCGTACCGCGGCACCACCATCACATTGCCATGACGGCAGGGGTATGTCTCACGGTGCGCTGTTTGGCGGTGTGCACAGGTACCATGCCTGCCTTTTGCCATGTATGCACTGCCAGTCTTTGGCGTAGGGGGCGGGTACGGTGTCCTTCTCGTGGTTTGCAAACGGGTTTTCGTTGGGCGAGGCGCTTTGCCGCATCTGCGTAACAAAGCCTACCCTGCCCAGGATGGTTCCGGCTTGACTGTTGTTGGGCAGCAGGACACTGCTGAACCACGGCACACTTTCGTAGTAGGTGATATCCAGGTGTGGCAGTGCAGCCGGACGGACACCCACCAGGATGATGGGGTCGCCCAGCCACGCGGTGTTGTACAGCACGCGGTTGTTGCGGCGGTAGTAGTGCGCAAAAGCCCAGTTGTCTGGCAGAAAATTCAGGCCGGGTGCGCCACCGGCTCCCACGGGCCGCATGACCAGGCCTGGCAAGCCGTCGGCGGGCGGGGTGGGTGCCTGTCGCAGGGAGTCAATAGCCTGCGCTGCGGGCGTGATGTAGCGATATGCGAGGACCAGCGAGAACAGCCACACCGCGCACGAGCCAGCGGCGACGGCCATGCCCAGCCTGCCGCGCACCGCCGGCGAGGCCGCCGTGACCACGGCCACAAACAGGGCAATGCCCAGGCGCACAGCAAAGTAGTAGCGGCCCTGCAACGGGTCTGGCAGAAACAACAGGAAGGGCAGCATCAGGACGCTGAAGAGCAAGAAGGTGTTGGTCAAAGGCCATGTGTGGCGGCGATAGCTCTGCCATGCGCTGTACACGGCAAATCCAAAGGCTGTTAGCAGCACAGCATCGATACCCACGCGGTAGAGGCGCGGCAGCAGCGAGCCACCGACAAAAACATCCACCCCCAGGGTGCGTAGAAATTGCTGTGCACGCCCCACATAGACCAGCACACCCGGCGAGAAAAGCCGCGGCAGGAGCCCCTGGTGCCAATCCGTGGGAAGCGGTGGCTCTAGTGTCTGCACTACTTGCTTGAAGTGGTGCAGGTACAGGTAGGGCAGGCAGGCCAGAACTGCGATTGCCACATCCAGCCGGAACGAGCGCATGGCGGGCTGCGCATCCTGCCGGTAGCGGACGGATCGGCAGCGTGCCAGCCGCACTGCGAGTTCGAGCCAGGCAAAGCTGACCACCAGCATCCAGGGCACCGGGTGCGTCACCATGATGAGGCAGACCAGCAGCAGGAACAGGGCCCGCAGCCGCAGCCGCAGCTGGCCGACGCCATGGCACCACACTGCCAGTGCCAGAAACGCCAGGCAGGTGGAGAGCGAATAGTTCAGAAAGCCCATGGCGACCGGCCAGTTGAGCAGGACCGGCAGGCACAGAAAGCTGGACAGGACGGCGCTGCCGCTGAGGGTACGCAGCAGGACGCGCGTGCTCGTGGCAAAGGCCAGCAGGTACAGGCACACCACGATCTTGTCCGCTGTTTCCAGGCTGACGATGTGATTCAGCAGCAAGAGGCCGTGATAGTACGCGGAGTAGGGCGTGACGCGGCTTTTGATGAAGTAGGTATCGGCGTACACACCGGGCTGGTGTGCCATTAGCTGCTTGAAGATGTTGGCGTAGTACAGGTGCAGCGGACCGTCCTGCGATGGCCACACCGGCAATGAAAGCACCCATGCGCACGTGATTACCACGAGCAGCCAAAACAGGGCAGACACTAGCCGCGCCGGCGTGGCGTACGCACGGGTTTGCAGAGCGATCTCAGGCTGGGAGGTGCTCACAGGTATCCGTTCAGAAGGAATACCTCTAGTGTGAAGCCGCCCGGGCATGCTTGCATAGACAAATCAAGTCACGACTTGGTAAAAGCACTGCGTTTTGATTGGCCCGCAAGGTCTCGCTAGCAGGTCATACGCTGGAGCAGGCGTTTTAGGAACCTCTCGCAGCCGTGCGAACACAGCGGTAACTCTACTTGCCGAAGCGGAGCAGCAGCATCTCGTGCCGCTTCAGGCCGCCCTTGTAGCCCGTCTGCAGGCTGCCCAAGTCCTTTGCGCTCCAGATGTCATGCGCGGGTGCATTCCCGCGGATGCCTGCTTCCTTCAGGTGGAGATCGATGCCGCGCAGAAAGGTAAAGTCCTCGCCGAAGTTGATGACTGCCAGCGCGTGACCGCCGTCGGCCAGCGGGCGCGACCAGATTTCGACCGGGCCTTCCTTGTACACGCGGTCCGCCTGCTTGCCTAGCGCATCCTGGTCGATGGCGATGACTTCCTTGTTGAGCAGCACCGCCGTAATCTCCGGCGTCAGTTGGGTAAGGTTGTTGCCCGCCAGCAGCGGCGCGGCCAGCATGGCCCACATGCCCATGTGGGTGCGATTCTCGTCCAGCGTCAGTTTGCCGTTGCCTACCTCCAGCATGTCCGGGTCGTTCCAGTGACCCGGCGCGGCATACTTGGCGAGGCCCACCTGAGTCTCCGCGATCAGTGCGATGCTTGGAAAATTGGCGCTCACGTCACCAGTCGTGCGCCACAGGTTCGCTCCCACCTCCGGCCCCCACTGCCAGACCGAATCGAAGCCGTACTGGCACAGGCTGTACACGATGGGCCGACCGGTCTTGAGCAGGGCCTGGTGCATTGTCTCGTAGGCATTGCGCATCATCTTGTCCTGCACGGTCTTGGCGGCTGCATCATCGCCGGGCGCGGCGGTCTGCATGTCCTTGCGAAAGCCGCACAGATCATACTTCAGGTAGTCGATGCCCCACTTGGCGTATAGGTCCGCATCCTGCTGCTCGTGGTGAAGGCTACCCTCGAAGCGCGCGCAGGTCTGGTCGCCCGGCGAGCTATAGATGCCCAGCTTCAACCCCTTGCTGTGGACGTAATCGGCGAGCCCCTTCATGTCGGGGAACTTTTCGTTGGTCTGCAGCACGCCGCTTGCGTCGCGCTTGCCCTCCCAGGTGTCGTCGATGTTGACGTACACGTAGCCCGCGTCACGCATGCCACTGGAGACGATCAGGTCGGCGGCCTTCTTCACGTCGTCCTGCGTCACCTTGCCCGCAAACCAGTTCCAGCTATTCCAGCCCATGGGTGGCGTCAGGGCCAGGCCGTTGCTTTTCTGAGCTGCGGCAAAGGGCGCGAGTGTGGCAAGGGCAAGCGTGCAGGCAAGCAGACGGCGCATGTTCGGGGCTCCTTGGGGACAGCGATGCGGGTGCGCAGCAAGCATACCCCAGCGACGTCACAGCGCGCAGGGGACGGCGTAGCATAGGGCACGGCGTGCGCGCACGCCTGAGGGCAGGGATTTGAGTTCAGCCACACCCGCACAGCACCGCTACGCCGCGCCTGGCCGCGTCAACCTGATTGGCGAGCACACCGACTACACTGGCGGCCTGGTGCTGCCGATGGCCATTCCGTATGACACGGTAGCCGAGGTGACGCCGCGCGACGCGGGCTATCGGTTCAGCTCGGCCAGCTTTGCTGAGGTGCGCGAGACGGCTGCGGGGGACACGTCTCCGGCAACGGGTGAGTGGAGCGACTACCCGGTGGGTGTCCTGCGAGAGATCCTGGCGCTCGGCATCCTGGTGCCACCGTGCGAGGTGCACCTGAGCGGCAACGTCCCGCTGAGCGCCGGACTTAGTTCGTCGGCGTCGATCGAAGTGAGCACGGCAGTGGCGCTGCTGCGGCATGCGGGTGCGTCGATCAGCGAAAAGGAACTCGCACTGCTGTGCCAGCGGGCAGAAAACCGCTACGTAGGCGCGCCCAGCGGCATTATGGACCAGTTTGTCGTGACCGCGGCCACAGCGGGCCATGCGCTGCTGCTGAACACGCGCGACCTCGGCTACGAGTTGCTGCCCATGAACACCGGCGGGCTGGCCGCGTGCAGCATTGTCGTGGCGAACTCGATGGTCAAGCACTCTGTTGCTACGGGTGACTACGGTGTCCGCCGCCGCGAGCTTGAGGTCGGCCAAGCTGCCATCGGAAAGCACTTCCCGCAGACGCGCGACCTGGGCGAGAGCACGATGGAGCAGCTCGAAGCGGTGCGTGGCGAGGTGCCGCACGAAGTCTACCTGCGCTGCAAGCACGTCATCACGGAAAACGCCCGCGTACGCGAAGCCGCGGAAGCCATGCGTGCCGGCGATGCTGCGCGGCTGGGCCGGGCCATGGTCGGCTCGCACCTAAGCCAGCGCGACGACTTTCAGG
>CALMOM010000163.1:30200-30987 GCA_937873305.1 uncultured Terriglobus sp. | reverse complement strand
GGACAGCGTGCCGGAGATCGACTATCTCGTGGATACCGCGCTGGCATTGCCCGGTTGCCACGGCGCACGGCTCACCGGCGGTGGGTTTGGCGGCTGCACGGCGAACCTCGTCGAAACAGAACACGCCGATACCTTCAGCGATGCATTGAAAGCTACATATCGCGACCGCTACGGCAAGGACGCGGAAATCTACATCTGCACGGCCACAGATGGCGCGCTGGCACGCCTTAAGACAGAGGAAGCGCAATGAACCAGACCTTGCTGAAAACGCCGCACCGGCGCTGGAATCCGCTGCGGGGCGAGTGGGTGCTGGTGTCGCCCCAGCGCACGCAGCGCCCATGGCAGGGTCAGACCGAAGACACTGCCACCCCCACTCCACTGCAGTACGATCCCACTTGCTACCTGTGCCCCGGCAACCCGCGCGCGGGTGGCGAGCGCAACCCGCAGTACACCGGCACATTCGTCTTCACCAACGACTACGCGGCCCTGAAGCCGGATGTGGACGCCATCGACGAGGACGCCAGTGGCACCGGCCTGCTGCGCGCGGAGGCGGAGCGGGGCACCTGCCGCGTGCTCTGCTTCAGTCCGCGCCATGACCTGACGCTGGCCACCATGGACCCTGCCGACATTCGCCCGGTGGTGGACCTGTGGGCCGCGCAGGAGGCTGAACTCTCCGCGAAACCGGAGGTCGGCTACGTGCAAATCTTCGAGAACCGCGGCGCCATGATGGGTGCCAGCAACCCGCATCCGCACTGCCAGATCTGGGCCACGGAACACGTGCCCGACG
>CALMOM010000163.1:26500-30190 GCA_937873305.1 uncultured Terriglobus sp. | reverse complement strand
CTGCAGGCGTACCTGCGCAACGAACTCGCGGCAGGCGAGCGCGTGGTAGCCGAGAACGGCAGCTGGGTCGCCGTTGTGCCCTTCTGGGCGGTGTGGCCGTACGAAATCCTGCTGCTGCCGCGCGAGCACGTCACCCACATGGCCGCGCTGAGCGACGCGCAGCGGCCTGACCTGGCCGACATGCTGCACCGCGTCACCGCCGGGTACAACCGCGTCTTCAACACGCCGTTCCCGTACAGCATGGGCTTCCACCCCGCTCCCGCTGACGGTGGCGAACACCCGGAGTGGCAGCTGCACGCACACTTCTACCCGCCGCTGCTGCGCTCGGCAACCGTGCGCAAGTTCATGGTGGGGTTTGAGATGCTCGGCTCACCCCAGCGCGACATCACGCCTGAGAGTGCAGCGGCAACGCTGCGCGGCGTCATGCAGTCGTCATCCTGAGCGGAGCAAAGGATCCCGAGGCAGTTGCCTATCAAGAATACCTGTGATTTCCTCGCGCGAAGGCCTGAAGCCGCACTGCAGGCCGGCACTCCCCGGGGATTCTTCGCCTTCGCTCAGGATGACGGACAATAAGAACGATGCCAGCCCTGAGTCCCTTCCGCCTGCAGCCCACGTTTTCCGCCCGCACCTGGGGCCGCCCTGACCTCACGCCGTGGTACCCAAAGTCCATCTTGCCAGAAACGGCAGAGCCCATCGGCGAAGCATGGCTGACGGGACCGGACAGCACCGTGGCCGAAGGGCCGCACGCGGGCGAGACGCTGGCCGCGCTGGCGAAGTCCGAAAGCCAAGCCCTGCTCGGTAACGCCGCTGCTGAAAAAGAGTTTCCGCTGCTGGTGAAGCTGCTGTTTCCCAACGACAAGCTGTCCGTGCAGGTACACCCCAATGACGCCGAGGCGCAGGCGCTCGGAGAGGGCCGCGGCAAAACCGAATGCTGGTATGTGCTGGAAGCGGAGCCGGGCGCGACCGTCGCCTGCGGCCTGCTGCCCGGCATTACAGTCGACCACCTGAAGGCCAGCATTGCCGACGGCAGCATGGAGCGCCTGTTGAACCACCTGCCTGTGAGCGCGGGTGACCTGGTGTTTGTGGATGCAGGCACGGTGCACGCCATCGGTCCAGGCGTGACGATCCTCGAGGTGCAGCAGACGTCCGACATCACCTATCGCCTGTTCGACTATGGCCGTCCGCGCGAGCTGCACCTGGAGCGCGGCCTGGCTGTAAGCAAGGCGGAAACACGCGCAGGCAAGGTCAGTGCAGAGGGTATTCCGCATGGCAAGCGGCTGATTCGCGAGCAGTACTTCACCGTGGAAAGCTACCCCATCCAGTCAGGCGACACGCTTATCCTGGACGGCGCAGCAGGCAAGCCGCAGTGCTTCGTCGCGCTACGCGGAGACGCGACCATTACGGTAGACGGAGCAGCAATAAACCTGCCCGTCAGCAGCGCCGTCATCGTACCCGCGTCTGCAGGCCCGGTCACAGTCGCCGCTGCTGGCAGCGTGGAAGTGGTGCGTGCCACCCCATAGTTTGTGGGCCGGATAGCGCTTTGTGTGTGCACGGCCAAACTGAACTGCAGTTGGCCGGAGACGGCCAGCCATTCGCGGGCGACACGGTGGAGTGCGTGAAGCAAGGAGGGCATCGTATCGATGAGGAGTACGACATGAGCAAGGAAGCAAACATCGCAACCCAGAAGAAGATGGGCGAAATCATCAACAGCTACCAGTTCGACAAGCTGAACGAGGTGTTCGCGTCCAACGTGAAGGACCATGACCCGGCGGACGACCAGGGCCCTGGTCCAGAGGGTTTTGTGGGGTACTTCACGCAGTTCCACTCTGCATTTCCTGACTTCAAGATCGCCCCGGAGCACATGTTTGCAGATGACGAGAATGTAGGCCTGGCGTACACCATCACCGGCACGCATGAAGGCCCATTTAACGGCTTTGCAGCCACCGGCAAAAAAATCAAGGTGCGCGGCATGCAAATCGCCAAGTTCGACTCCGACGCCAAGATCACGGAGCGCTGGGGTGCGTCGCACGAGATCGGCATTCTGCAGCAGATCGGCGCAGTAACGGCACCCAAGCACCTGGATGAGCCGGCACTGTTCTCAGCTCCGGCATCGTCAGGCCAGATCTAGGACTCGCAGCAAACAAGCCTCGCGCGATTTGCCCGCGCGGGGCTTTGCTGTGCTTGTCCTGCGCTTAGTAGTCGCTACCGCCGGTGCCCGGGGCCGCCAGGTTTTCGAAGCGCGTGTAGTCCGACAGGTACGCCAGCTTGATGCTGCCCGTGGGGCCGTTGCGCTGTTTCGCGATGATGATTTCCGCCTGGCCCTTGATGTCTTCGTTCTCGCGGTCGTAGTATTCCTCGCGGTGGATAAAGCAGACCACGTCGGCATCCTGCTCGATCGAGCCGGACTCGCGAAGATCACTGAGAAGGGGCTTCTTGTCGCCTTGCCGCTGTTCACTGCCACGCGATAGCTGCGACAGCGCGACCACGGGCACGCCCATCTCCTTGGCGAGTGCCTTCAGGCCGCGGCTGATCGCCGACACTTCCTGGTTGCGGTTCTCCGGTCTGCGTCCGCCGGGACCCTGCGAGGCCATCGTCATCAACTGCAAGTAGTCGATCAGGATAAGGTCCAGCGAGCCCTCCTGCTGCTTCAGGCGGCGCACCTTGGCGCGCATTTCCGTCAGCGTTATGCCGGGCGTGTCGTCGATGAACATCTTCGACCCCATCAGCCGATCCAGTGCGTTGATGAGCTTCTGCTTGTCCTCGCGCGGCAGAAAGCCGGTCTGGATTTTGCGGCTGTTCACCAGCGCCTCGCTCGCCAAGAGGCGACGCAGCAACGACTCCTTCGACATTTCCAGCGAGAACACCGCAACCACCTTGCCATCGCGCACGCTGGCGTTCTGCGCAATGTTGATGGCCCACGCCGTCTTGCCCATGGAGGGGCGTGCGGCGATGATCATCAGGTCGCTCTTCTGCAGGCCGCTGGTCATGCGGTCGAACTCGGTGTAGTGCGTCTCCAGGCCGGTGATTTCGCGGCCCTGCTGGTACAGCTGGTCGATGGAGCCAAAGCTTTCGCTGACGATCTGTCCAATGTCGCTGAAGCCGCGCTTGATGGCGTTTTCGCTGATCTCCAACAGTCGCGACTCGACGGAGCCGAGCACATCTAGCGAGCTTTCGCTCTGGTCAGCGGCGCGGTTCAGCCCCAGTTCGCACACCTGCATCAACTGCCTCATGATGCTCTTGTCCTTTACAATCTGGACGTAATTTTCGATCGCCAGATGCCGCGGCAGATTTTCGTACAGCGAGGCCAGATAGCTGCGCTGGCCGATGGCCTCCAACTCCTTGCGGCGCTCCAGCACAGCCGCAAGCGTGGTCAGGTCGATGGCGTGGCCTAGTTCCGACAGTTCCAGCATGGCGCTGTAAATTCGGCGGTGCGAGTCGAGCGAAAAGTCGTCCACCTGTAGCTTCGCGGTGGCGTCCACAATGGCGACCGGATCCGACATCATCGCGCCCAAAATAACGCGCTCCGTATGGACTGAGGCTGGGAGACCGTCACGCTCGACGATTTGGAGGAATGTTGCCATGGCTCAAGTGTAGAAGTTCGTCGCCATACAACCCACCTGTGAAGATTGCGGACGGCAGTGGATAATCAGCAGCATGAGCCAGAAAGACGCACTCCGCATTCCAGCCTCC
>CALMOM010000163.1:13608-26490 GCA_937873305.1 uncultured Terriglobus sp. | reverse complement strand
CCCTCGCTCCATGGAGATCCTTCGGGTGTGGGTCGCAGGTGGCGAGCAGGACGTGGCGGTCTCGGTCGGCATGTGGGAAGATGCGTCGTCCTGGGGCGTGCTGTTGGCCGACCTGGCCCGCCACATCGCGGATGCCCACGCGCAGCAGGATGACCAAGTGGACCCGGAAGACTTTCTCGAGAGCATACGCAGCGGTATGGAGACGGAACTCGACGGCCCCGGCGAGGACGACATCGAAGGTACCGTGCAGTAGAGACTAGGCCCGCGCGATTGCAGCCTGTTCGCGCGTATGTACTTCCACCAAGACGTTGATCAGCGTCATGGCGGCGGGCGTTACGCCGGGAATGCGGCTGGCCTGGCCTACTGTTTGAGGACGCACGCGGTCCAGCTTCTCCTGCAGTTCACGCGACAGACCACTGATGCCCCGGTAGCGGAAGGTGGCAGGGATGACGCGGCCTTCCGCCTTCTTGAGCTTGGTAATCGAGCGGCGCTGCTGGTCGAGATAGCCCGCGTACTTCAGTTCTGTCTCAACGGCGCGCAGTTCGTTGCGGAGGCGCGACGCGAGTGGTTCCGGCGCGTAGGCTGCGAGTAGTGACGAGTCCAGCAGGCGTGGACGCAGCACGGGTAGCAGCAATTCGATGCGAAGTTCCGGACGTTTCAACAGCTGTGAAAACGTCTGGCCTTTGATTTCGCTGGGTAGGGCAGGATTGGCCTGCGCCGGTTGCTTCTGCGCATCGCGCGCCTCGGTGGGTGGCTCGAGAACCTCGTCTTCCACTGGCTTCGGGGCAGCCGAGGTCTGCACCTGGAGCACGGCAGCGGCGGCAATGGCTGTCACTTCGATGATCGTGGAAGTGTCCACACGCGCGGTTTCCAGCAGCACCGTCATGGCTGCCATGCGAGCCTGCCGAGCCTCGTACCCGGCCCAGGCCTCGTCGTCGATCAGGCCCAGCGTGCGGCCAAACGGTGTCAGGCGGCGGTCGGCGTTGTCGATGCGCAGGTGCAGGCGGAACTCCGCGCGCGAGGTGAACATTCTGTAGGGCTCGTTGGTGCCCTTCGAAATAAGGTCATCGATCAGGATGCCGGTGTAACCCTCGCTGCGGTCGAGTGTGAAGGCGGGTTCGCCTCTGACTGCCAGCGCGGCGTTGATGCCGGCCATCAAGCCCTGGCACGCCGCCTCTTCGTAGCCGCTGGTGCCATTAATCTGCCCCGCCAGGAACAGCCCGGCGATGCTCTTCACGCGCAGCGAACGGTCCAGTTCCGTGGGGTCGATGCTGTCGTACTCGATGGCATAGCCGGGCCGCAGCATGGTCGCGTTTTCGAGACCTGGGATACTGTGCACCATGGCGAGTTGCACGTCTGCGGGCAGGCTGGTGCTCATGCCGTTGACGTAGATTTCGTCGGTGTCCAGCCCCTCCGGTTCCAGAAAAAGCTGGTGCTGCGCCTTGTCCGGGAAGCGCACGATCTTGTCTTCGATGGACGGGCAGTAGCGCGGGCCGATGGCCTCGATCTGGCCGGAATACATGGGCGAGCGGTGTACGTTCGCGCGGATCAGCTCCAGCGTTTCCGGCGTGGTGTTTGCAATGTGGCAGGGTACCTGCCGCAGCTGCGGCACAGTCTGAGAGCGAAATGAGAATGGTGTTGGGTCAGCGTCGCCCGGCTGCTCCACAAAACGCGACCAGTCGATGGTGCTGCCATCCAGCCGCGGGGGCGTGCCGGTTTTGAGACGGCAACCACGCAGTCCAAGCCGCTTCAGCGACTCGCCCAGCATGACGCTCGCTGCTTCATGCGGCGTGCGCCCGGCGCTGGTCTTCTGCTCGCCGCAGTGAATTAGCCCATTCAGAAATGTGCCAGTTGTGATGACCACAGCCTGCGCACGGAGTTCGCTGCCGTCACGTAATTTCAGGCCCACGCAGCGTCGATCCCACGTCTCAGAAGCGAGACGTGGGGCACCCTGAGCGCCAGATGTTGTGGGGTCCTCTAGCAGCACGTCCGCGACCTCCGCCTGCACCAGCGCGAGGTTGGGAATACCTTCGAGCATCTCGCGCATGACCACGCGGTACTGTCGTTTGTCGCACTGGGCGCGGGGCGACCACACCGCAGGGCCGCGAGACGTATTCAGCAGCCGAAACTGGATGCCGCACGCATCTGCCACCAGTCCCATCAGGCCCCCGAGGGCATCCACCTCCCGCACCAGGTGACCCTTGGCCACACCGCCGATAGCGGGGTTGCAACTCATCTGCGCAATCAGGTCGATGTTGAGCGTCAGCAGTGCGGTCTGCAGGCCCATGCGCGCGGCAGCGGCTGCGGCTTCACAGCCGGCATGGCCCCCGCCCACCACCAAAACGTCGAACTGTGCCGACTCGCTCACATGGTTATTTTACGGCGGTGCCCGCGAATGCCAGTGAGCCATCGGGACCGCATCGCTGGCGACGCCGCAGTTCTTATAAACGGGTAACGCCGCGCTGTCACACCGGTGCGGCTCACGCCTGGCGACGGCAGCCAAGGAAAGCCGCGTCCTATACCAATATGGCTTCCTGCATCATGCAGGCCGTAAGTGCATCCTATTGCCTACCTGGGCTAATTTCTCGCTGCTATGTGTCAGCCAAAGGCCACGTTCGCTCTATGGAAGGACCCTGTCAGAAAATGACGAGTGCGGTAGCGGACCAGGTGTGGTGCAGGTGGCTTGCAGGATGTACGCTGCTGTTTTGCGGCTCAGTCGCCGCGCAAACGCCCGTGCAGAGCATAACCGGGCCCACGCGCGCGCAGCCAGTACCCCTGTCTGGCCGCCCACAGCCCTCTGACCCGGTTCTGATCCAGCAGCAGACTGCACCCGCGTCCACACCGGGTGACGTAAATGTTCTCAACAGCACCGTCACGGTGCAGGGGGCCTACGCGGGCGGCAGGCCCGAAGGCAAGGCAACGAACGAACCCCTGCAGCTCACGCTGGACGCGGCGCTGAAGATGGCGCTGCGCAACAATCTCGGCCGCCTGTCGGAGGATGCCAGCGTGCAACAGGCCGAAGGCCAGCGGCTGGCGGCGCGCAGTGCTCTGTTGCCCAATGTGAACGTGGGTGCAGCAGAGGTGTTTGCCAAGGCCAACCTGCGGGAGGTAGGCCTAAAGACGAGCATCATTCCGGCTGCCGTGGTGTACAACTACGACGACTTGCGCGGTTTGTTGCAGCAGTCGGTGCTGGATCTGGTGAGCATCCACCAGTTTCACGGTGCCACGGAGAACCTGAAGGCCAGCATGGCCAGCGCTCGCAATGCGCGCGACCTGATTGTGCTGGCGGCGGGCGGCACCTACCTACAACTGACGGCGACGGCGGCTCGCCTGCAGGCCAGCAAGGCGCAAACAGTGTCGTCGCGTGCGGTGTATCTGCAAGCGCGCGATCGGTTTGAGGCGGGATTGGCACCGCGGCTGGATGCGACCCGTGCACAGGTGCAGTTGCAAACGGAGGAGCAGCGCACGCTCTCACTGCAAGCGGATGTGGATACGCAGGCGTTGCGGCTGGCCCGCATCATCGGCTTGCCATCCGGCCAGGCGTTTGCCGCGACAGATGTGTACCCGTACCAGCCGGACACCGGCTTCACACTGGAACAAGCCTTGAGCCGGGCCGGGAGCCATCGGCAGGACCTGGTTGCTGCCGCGGCCAGTGTGCGCGCGGCAGATGCCGCGGTGAAGGCCGCGCACAGCGAACGCCTGCCTTCCATTGCCATTCACGCGGACGCGGGCATCGCCGGCACCGCACCCACGCAGACGTCGCTGGGCGTGTACACGGTGCAGGGCATCGTCACCGTACCGGTGTACAACGGAGGCCGCGTCGCGGGCGATGTGAAGCAGGCAGAGGCCGCGCAAACGCAGCGCCGGGCCGAACTGGAGGACGCCCGTGCGCAGGCGGACCAGGACGTGCGGCAGGCAGTGATCCAGCTAAACGCGGCCAATGGGCAAGTGCAGTTGGCCATCAGCAACCAGGCGTTGGCGCACGAGTCGCTGGCGCAGTCCGTGGACCGCTTCCTTGCGGGTATTACCGACACCGTCGAGGTGGTGCAGGCGGAGCAGGCCGTGGTGCAGGCCGACGACGACGCCATCACGGCGCTGTACGAACACAATCTGGCAAAGCTCTCGTTGTCGCGGGCCATGGGCTCTGCGGAAGAGACCTTGCCACAACTGCTGCGAAAGTAGGCCCATGCCCGACGATTTCCACCTGCCGCCCGACCATCAGCTGCCCGCGCCGCCGGAGGAGCGGCTCCTGCCCGCGCCCGGGGAAACTGCACCGGTGTCCTCACCCGCTGGCGTGATGCCCGCCGTGAGCGACGAGGACCCGTCGCTGGCCATGCGCATGCTCTACGACGAGCAGGCACGGCTGCGCGCGGAGCTGGATGAGCTGAAGAAAAAGGGCGACGAGGGCGGCAAAGACGAGAAGGGTGGAGGTGACAAGGAGGGCGGCGAGGACAAAGGCGGCGGTGAAGATAAAAAGCCAGAGTCGAAGAACCGCGGCGACGTGGAAACGCAGCATCGCCAGCGCGCGCGGTACATCTTCCTCGGTGTGCTCGCTCTCATCCCGCTCATCCTGCTGACCGCATGGATGCTGTGGTACCTGGCCGGGTATGAGAACACGGATGACGCTTTTATCGACGGCCATACGGACCCCATTGCTACCCGCATCAACGGCACCGTGGCGAACGTCTACGTGGAGAACACCTACCGCGTGAAGAAGGGCCAATTGCTACTGCAACTGGATCCGCGCGACAATCAGGTGGCCAAGGAACAGGCTCTGGCCAACTACGAACAGTCCGTGGCCGCGGTGCGCGCGCAGGTGCCGCAGGTGCCTATCACCGCAAATCAGCAGGGCACGCAGACCGTGAGTTCCGACCTGGATGTGGTGCGGTATGAAGCGCAACTCCGGCAGAACGAGCGGCAGTACTACGCCGCGGTAGCCGACCTGCAGCAGGCACAGGTCAACCAGGCCAACGCCGACCGTGAAGAGGTGCGCTACCGCAAGCTGGTCGTGAAGGACGAAGTGTCGCACGAGCAGTACGACCAACGCCTAACCGCGCGCGACGCCCAGGCCGCGCAGGTGGCCAGCCGCCGCGAACAAGCCGAGGCTACGCGCCGCGTAATGACCCAGACAGGGGCCGAACTCGAGCAAGCCCGCGCCCGCGCCGCGCGTGATCGCGCCGACCAGCCCCGGCAGATCGAGATGCAGAAGCAGCAACTGGCCCAGCGGCAGGCTGCGGCAGCTAGCAACAAGGCACAGGCCGACCAGGCGGAGCTGAACCTTGAGTACACCCGCATCTACGCGCCGGAGGACGGCATCATCGGCGATAAGCAGGTACAGGCGGCCAGCCGCGTCACCAGTGGGCAGGAGCTGATGGCGCTCACACAGACCAACGACATTTGGGTCACGGCAAACTTCAAGGAGACGCAAATCCGCAAGATGCGGCAGGGCCAGGCCGTGAGTATCAAGGTAGACGCCCTGGGCGAGACCTTCGATGGCTACGTGGAGAACCTGCCGGGTGCCAGCGGCGCGGTGTACAGCCTGTTGCCGCCGGAAAACGCAACGGGCAACTACGTCAAGGTGGTGCAGCGCCTGCCGGTGCGCATCCGCTTCAAGCCGGGCCAGCGCGACGCCGAACGCCTGGCACCGGGCATGAGCGTCGAACCAAAGGTGATGTTCCGCTAATGCCCCAGCAGGCGCCCACCAAGGTCAATCCGTGGTTCATCGCCACCGCGGTGATGCTGGCCACGTTCATGGAGGTGATGGACACCTCTATCGCCTCCGTGGCGGTGCCATACATCGCTGGATCTACTGCCTCCACCACCGATCAAGCGGAGTGGGTCCTGACGGTCTACCTGGTGGCCAACGCGGTGTTCCTGCCCGCGTCCACGTGGCTCAGTGAGAAGCTGGGCCGCAAGAACTACCTCATCGGATCGGTGGGGCTATTTACATTTGCATCGTTCCTGTGCGGTATTGCGCCCACGTTGCCATTCATCCTGGTGGCGCGTGCGCTGCAGGGCATTGGCGGAGGCGCGCTGCAGCCGCTGTCGCAGTCCATTTTGATTGAGAGCTTTCCGCCGGAGAAGCAGGGGCAGGCGCTGGGCCTGTACGCGTTGGGAGTCGTGGTGGCGCCCGTCGTTGGTCCAGCGCTGGGCGGCTATCTTACGGATGCCGCATCGTGGCGCTGGGCGTTCTATATCAACATTCCCATCGGGCTTTTGGCGATGTTTCTGCAGTCGCGCGTGCTGGAGGACCCCGACTACATCAAGAACGCGAAGCCCGGCAAGCTCGACAGCATCGGCCTGGGCACACTTGGCCTGTGGGTAGGCTGCTTCCAGTTCATCCTCGACAAGGGGCAGGAAGACGACTGGTTCGGCGACACCAAGATCCGCCTTGCCTGTGCTGTGATGATCTTCAGCTTTATCGCGTTTTTGTGGCGTGAGCTCACTGCGGAGAAGCCGCTGGTAGACCTGCGCGCGCTCAAGGATCGCAACTTGGGCATCGGCTGCTTTCTGATCTTCATGCTGGGGCTCGTGCTGTACGCCATCACCACGGTACTGCCGGTGTTCTACCAGACGCTGCTGGGCTACAGCGCCACCAAGTCGGGCCTGGCCGTTAGTCCGCGCGGGCTGGGAGCCATGGTCTCCGCCATCGTAGTTGGCGCGGTGGTGGCCAAGACTGACCCGCGCTGGTTCATCGGCCTCGGCTTCGGCATCCTTGGCGTCTCGGGCATGTGGCTATCCGGCTTCACACTCGACATTTCACCGTGGTCGCTGTTCTGGCCCATCGTGGTCAGCGGCGCTGCCATCTCCCTGTGCTTCGTGCCGCTGTCGCAGGCGGCGCTAGGCACGCTGCCCAAGAGCGATGTGAGCAACGGCAGCGGCATCTTCAATTTTCTCCGTAACGTTGGCGGCAGCGTGGGCATCAGCTGGATGAACACGGTCGCACAGCGACATCTGCAAACGCACCGGAATGAGTTGGTGCACAACTTTAGCCCGGCCAATCCGCTGTTTCGTCGAGAGATCACGCAGTACACGCAACTGATGGCGCAGCACGTAGGGCCGCGGCTGGCACTGCTGCGCGCGTACGCCCTTAGCAGCACGCGGCTGAACAGCCAGGCGCAGATTTACGCCTATATGGACGACTTCCGCTACCTGGCCTATGTTGCGTTTCTCTGCGTGCCGTTTGCATTTTTGCTTGCCAAACCGAAAAAGGGCGGGTCACCCGCGGCGGGCTGAATGAGCGTCGTCCGGTAGCGAGTTCTGGCGCATCGTGACGCGAGAGCATTGGAAAGCAGCTGCAACCTTACTTAATTACTGTGCACCTCACAATGAGGACATAGTCACTGCAGGTACCGACCCGAAAGCGACTCTCCCAACTCAAGCGCACTGACCATTAAGACACGATTCTCATTAATCGTTGCATTGACAAGTCAACCTGCCTGCTTGCCCTCGATCCACAACTTGTCTTATCGGAAAGATGCGATGTCCCCACAGAAGGATACGACCACACTTGTCTGCCTGTTTCACCATCAGGACCATGCAGAAGCGGCGATGCACGATCTGCGTCAGGCAGGTATTGATGATTCGCTTATGACAACAGTTGGTGGTCCGCAGGCCGGATCGAATGCATTTGAAGCGTCCGAACTGGCCTCTCTCGGTATGCCGGACAAGGATTATGACCACCTGAAGCAAGGCATCAGAGATGGCGGTGTTGTTATCGCTGTCGAGGCCTCTCCGAAACAATCCAGTGCTATCGAGAACATCTTCCAGAAACACAGCGCTAAGCAGATCGATGAAGTGGTAAGCACGAAACGTGAAGAGCCTCTCGCGGCACCGCTGGTTGTTGCTCCTGCACTTGCAGAAAATCTTGAAGGAGAAACCGCAATCCCGGTCGTGGAGGAGGATCTCGTAGTCGGTAAGCGACAGGTCGATCAGGGCGGAGTGCGTGTCTACCGCCGGGTCGTTGAGGTGCCGGTGCAAGAATCTGTCTCGCTGCGCGAAGAGCACATCGTCATGGAGCGCCGGCCAGTGGATAGAGCAGTGTCGGAGAGCGACGTTGCATTTGGAAACCGAACCATTGAACTCACCGAAACTGCGGAAGAAGTGGTGCTGGCAAAGAATGCCCGCGTAGTCGAGGAGGTGCTTGTTGGAAAGACGGCCTCCGAACACGTTGAGACAATTCACGATACTGTGCGCCACACAGAAGTCGAGGTGGAAGAGGTACTGCCGAACGACACTCCTGGAACATACAAGCGCAGTTAACCATTCCCAGCAGGGCTGATCCGGTCCGCTTGCAACAGATACTTCCAGGAGAACGACCGCCATGTCTGACAAAGTCAAAGTTTTTGAAGAACAAAAGAAGTTTCCCATATGGGCATGGCTGCTGCCGTTGCTTCTGCTTCTCGCCCTGCTCGCTTACTTTCTAACCCGTCACAAGAACGAGCCAGCCGTCACAAAGGCGCCGGTTAGCCAGGTAGCGCCAGTCGCCGCCTTCCCCGACCTCGGCACCGTGCATTTCGATACGGACAAGGCCACGCTGACACCAGCGGGCCAAGCGACCCTGGATCGGGCTGCGGCAGCGATGAAGTCGAACCCTAACGCTCACCTGCGTCTGGAAGGCTACACCGACAGTACCGGAACCGATGTTCATAATCTGACCCTGTCTCAGCAACGGGCTATCGCAGTCGCAGACTATCTGAAGAGCAAGGGCGTCGATGGTAGCCGCCTCACCGGCAACGGATTCGGTCCGGGCAATCCCGCCGACACCAACGCGACCGACAACGGCAAGGCAGATAATCGCCGCGTAGAACTCTTTTCGCAACAGTAATGCACCATCTTCTTCCAGGAGAACTTAGATGAAAACAGTAGTTGGACTTTTTAATAGCGCAGCGCAGGCGGAGCAGGTAAAGCAGGCACTGCTTTCAGAGGATTATTCAGCAAAGGTCATCACGAACGACAGTGGCGTTGGAGTTGGAACTGGAGAAAGTGGGGGTGAGGGCCTTGGACAGAAGATCAGCAACTTCTTCCATGGCTTAAGCGGAGGCGATACCGAAGCCCATGAGCACTACGCGAAAGGTGTAAACACCGGCGGTGTTCTTGTGGGTGTGACGGTCGACGACGATGAGGCTTCAGACGTTGCGGCCTTGCTGAGGCAGCATGGAGCGCAGGACGTCCAGGGCAAGTCTGCGGTCGAGGAACAGTCAGCTTACGCCGCTCCTCAGGCGACGGACACCACAGCGCAGACCGCCATTCCGATCGTGGAAGAACAGCTGCAGGTGGGTAAGCGCGAGGTCGACCGGGGTGGTGTGCGGATCTATTCTCACGTGGTCGAAACGCCCGTGGATGCGGATATCACACTGCGCGACGAGAAGATTCGTATCGAGCGTCGTCCCGTAAACCGTGTGGCAACCGCCGCCGACTTCAATATGGGCCAGGGCTCGGTACTAGAACTCAATGCGACGGGAGAAGAGGCAGTGGTCGGCAAAACGGCCCGCGTTGTTGAGGAAGTACTCGTCGGTAAGGAGAGCTCTTCCCACACAGAGGTGATCCAGGATTCTGTCCGCAAGACCGAAGTGGAAGTAGAAGAAATTTTGGGCGAGCGTCCTACGCAGAACCGCTACTAACGGAACACGCATGACAGGCTGACAGGAGAACGTCGGCCTGTTTCTTTTTGCAATGAATCGTCGATTCACCGAGGTTAGAAATGCTCTCCGTCGTTGGCAACATCGATCCTGCAGAACCCATGACGGAACTCAGGCTGCCGGACGGCCGCGTTCTTCGGCTACCGACGGCCATGTTGCAGGAAGAAGGCGCAATGGAACCGTCGAGTGAGCAGGATTCCTCTACTGGGGAAGACGTGGTAATCATACCGATTGTCGAAGAGCAGTTAGACGTGTCGAAGCGAGTGGTTCCTACGGCGCAGGTACGCCTTCGCAAAGGCGTGGACACGTACGATGTGGAGTTGAACGAACCTCTTGCAATCAGCACCTACCGTATCGAGAGGGTGCTCATAGGCCAGGTCGTACAAGTGGCTCCAGCTGTGCGCCAGGAGGCGAACAGCACGATCTACCCCATCGTTGAAGAACGCCTCGTTTTGACAAAGGAACTTGTCTTGGTGGAAGAGGTCCGTGTCACAAACGAGCTCTCTGAGCGCCGAGATACGCAGGTCGTGAGTCTGCGGCGTGAACGGCTGGAAGTCTCCCGCAAGGATGTCATGGGCACATGAGCATACTTGCCGCCTGGTAGGCAAGACTGGGTGCCCGGGCTGGGGCTCACGATCCCACGGTGAAGAAGCTCACGTAAGTACCGAAACAGGCTGACCTCACTGTTGCGAGCGGTGTGTTGTGCCTGCGTCGTACCGCAGCGTAAGCCCCTGCGTTGACGTGGTGACGCTTGCGATGTGGCCCTTCAAGTCAGCTACGGCCTCCGGCGAAAACGATAAGGAATCCTCTTCGACCTGAATGCCTTTCAGGTTCTTCAAGGGCAGCAGCGTATCCAGTTCCGCCCCAACGAGCTTCAAAAGCTCCTTCACAGGAATACCGTCAGCCTTCACGCTCTTTGCCGTAAGCCGGAGCACTGTGCCATCCGTGGTGACGGGCCCCTGAATGGAAAAGTGTAGAGGAATGACCTTATTGATCGTACCCGTCAGCGTGGCCCCATTAGCGTCGTGACGGACCTCAAAGTCTTTAATCTTGCTGTTGGATGCCTGCAGCTTCTGGGCGAACACCTTGGTCAGGCTTTCACTCGTGACAAAGATTTGCGCCCGGGAAACCACTGTTGTCCTCGCAAAACACTGGGGCGCGACTTTGCTCTTGGGCACGAGCGTCGCGCGGAAGTTGGTGAGCTGATAACGAACACCTGCGCTAGCCTCAAACCAACCTCGCGCGACCGAGATGGAGCTTTCAGCGGGGCACGCCGGGCTTTGCGCGCAGACCGATGCGGAACCAACCAGACCAAGAAGGAACAGGAGATAAAGACGGATCAAGGAACCCCGCAGTAGTTCGGCCACCTGTGGCGGACGCAGTGCGTTCTGGTGCAAGAGAGCCAGACGACACCCTTCGGGTCAATACCTGCAAATGTGTCTGCGTACCGTTACTGTGATGGCTGCGGGTACCTAGGGTTTGGCTGAAGAACATGAGCGGAGCAGAAGCGCTCAGCCTCCGTGAGTCGTTTGCCGTGCGCCAACTTTTACGGTTGCCCAGTACCAATCTCAGGCGGAGTGTGGCATCGAAGTTTGGAACGTCGTTAAGTACCCGCCTCCTGGCAGGTGCGAGCGTCGTGAGAAAGCAGGAAGTTGCACATGGCAGATCAAGCAGCGCTGGAACAGAAATACGCACCCGTTGGCAAAGCCGTAACGGAGTTTGCGGAATACGGATCGCAGATGACCGGGATTTACATGAACGGGGAAAAGCTCGTACTCAAGTGCAATCTCCCCTCCAAAGTGGTCCTCAACCGCGTTTGGGATGCCATCAAGTCGGTCGATGCCAGCAATCAGGATTTTGATCTGGAAGCGACCGTTGCCGGAGACACGCAGCCCTACACCATTAAACAGGGCGACACGCTCAGCGCGGTCTGTCTGAAGTTCTATGGACATGCCAACAAGTATCCGCAGGTCGCGGAAGCAAATGGCATCGATGCAGACAAAGTTGCCGTGGGAAAGACGCTCCAGCTGCCTGTCTTATAGCTGGAACTATTTACGAGACCTGGCTTGTGTGAATTTCTAGCGGTCGGGGCAGTGCTCCTGCACTGCTCCCGCTGGACGGTTGCTTGACTGATCTATGTCGCACCATGGCATGTTGCCTGGTCAGTACTCAGAAGAGGCTGTCCCTTCGAGCGGAAGCCAGAGCCGGAAGATCGTACCGTGCAGCCTGCCGGTAGCCGTCTTGAAATGGAGACGACCGCCATGCTTTTGCACGATGCGCCTGGAGCTCCAAAGGCCTAGCCCCGTGCCGTTGATTCCCTTGGTGGAGTAGAAAGCTTCAAAGATACGATTTCGCGCTTCCGCAAGAATGCCCGAACCATTGTCCGCGACGGAGATGCTGACACCCTTACAACCCGTGCGCTGGTTGGGCGCGTAGCGGGTGCGAATGCGGAGCTGACCGCCTGTACGCATAGCGTCAAAGGCATTGCCGATTAGGTTATTCAGGACCTGGCGTATCTCCCCGTCATGGGCGCGGAAGCGCACGCCTTCCTGCAGATCGAGCCGTGTCTTGATACCGGATGCGACCAGGCGGCTATGGAATAGAGTCACAAGCTCCTGCACGATCTTGTCCGCGTCAATTTCGGTGGCAAAGCCCACGTCGTGACGGAGATTGAGGGTCTGCGAGGTGACTTGGCTGACGCGGGCCAGTTCGCGGTCCGCCTGCTCCAGGTGCTCCCGATCGTCGTGCGACAGCGTGGGGCTTGTACGCACGATGTAGAGCAGGTTGGTCACGGCTTCAAGCGGGTTGTTGATTTCATGCGAAATGGTGGATGCGAGACGGCCTGCCCCGGCCAGCTTCTCCGTGCGGAGAAGTGCCTCTTCCGTGAGCTTGCGATCCGTTACATCCAGCACAACGCCAACGACCGAGGTAATCTTGCCGAGCTCATTTTGAAGCGGCTTGCCAGAGGTGGAGATCCAATGGAGGCTCCCATCCGGCCAAAACGCCCTGTAGACATCGTGGTACTCCTGTCCGTTTGCGATCGCGGTCTGTATTACCTCTGTCAACTTTGGTCTGTCTTCTGCATATATGAAAGCAAAGACCGATTCAGCGGTAGGCATCTGGGAGGCAGGACGGCCAAAGCAATCGTTGCCCCAGCTGATCTGGTCCGTCGAAAGAGCCCAATCGAAGGTCGTTGCACCGGAAACGGTCTGTGCAATGGCAAGGCGCAAGGCGGTCTTCT
>CALMOM010000163.1:0-13598 GCA_937873305.1 uncultured Terriglobus sp. | reverse complement strand
CTTCTTCAGTTCGGACACGAGTGCTGTCTGCTCGGTGATGTCTTCGCAGATACCGGTCATGCGCACGGTGCCGTCGTTGCGGGGCGTTACCTTGGCACGGGAGTGGATGGAACGGCGTACGCCACCGATCTCCACGCAGAACTGCGTGTCATACGGCGCCCCTGCCACACTTGCGGCGAACTGTGCCCTGACACGATCCCGATCTTCCGCGACAATTGCTTCGGTCCATAGCTCGGCAGAAGCTTCGGACATGGTCATACCAAAGAGAGAGAGCATCCGGTCGTCGCCACCGATAAGGTTGTGCACCGGGTCGTAGTACCACGAGGCCAGGTCGGCCGAGTCGAACGCGAGTTGAAGCTTGTCTCGACTCGCCTCTGCGCTGTCCATCGCCGCGACTGCCCGGTCGGCTAACTCGGCTTTTTCGCGGGCAAAAGACCTATGCTCCAAAAGACTGACTGCTTGGCGCGCCAATGCTTCTAACGCGGCAATCTGTGTCTGGGAAAGGGTGCGGGGCTCCGTGTCGATCACGCACACGGTCCCCAGGGCGTGGCCGTCCCGCTCAATGATTGGGGCGCCAGCATAAAACCGAATGCCGGGATCGCCGGTGACAAGATCATTGTTTTGGAAACGCGGGTCGGACCGGGCGTCAGACACAATCAAGGCTTCTCTTGTCTGCAGCGTGTGAGCGCAGAAGCTCAGTTCTCTGGAAGTCTCCGCGATCGGTAAGCCCTTGCGGGCCTTGAACCACTGACGTTCCTCCCCGACAAAGGAAACAAGGGAGATGGGCACACCGCAGATGGCTGCCGCAATTTCTGTGAGGTCGTCGAAGCCGCGTTCCTGCAGCGTGTCGAGAATGCGATAGCTGTCCAGGGCTTCAAGCCTGTTTTGTTCCTCTGCGTTGTGGTCAGGCACGCTTCTACTTTCGCCTAAAACACGCACCTCGGTCCATAGCAGTGGCCCGGTCAAGTTGGGCCTCCGTGTGACCATCTGCTTTGAACGTGCGTATCGCCTTTTCGCCTCATGTGCATACGCGCACACTTGTTCAGAGCGGTATGTCCCCGATTCTTGGCTAGGAAGGGTTCTGACCGGGTGCGGATAAGAGCGGCGGATCTCGTTCAACGAGGTCGGCCAGTGTTTCGCACGGGACCACGCGATCACCGATGCGGTGCGAACAGCCAAGGGCAACCTGCTGGCATACACCAACAGCTTGGAAGTCGGTACGATGCCTGCGTGCTACGACGGCAAGGATGGCACGGCCATGCCGTTAAGCTCGGATACGGCCTCTGGAGTGAGGACAACGGACCCTGCAGCCAGATTCTCCTGGAGGTGCGCATAGTCCGTGGTCCCTGGAATCAGCAAGGTATTGGGGCTGTGCTGTAGAAGCCACGCAAGACCAACTTGCGAGGGCGTGATGCCGAGCTGCTTTGATATTTCGATCACCTTCGGCTGGTCTGTCACTTTAGGCAGACCGGGCATGGCACCACCGAGCGGATAGAACGGGACCCAAGCGATCCCGTGCTCCAGGCACACAGCAAGCAAATCTTCAAACTCTTGGGCAACGAGACTATAGGCGTTTTGAATACACGCTATGCCGGCGGACAGCACACGTTCAATCGTCTGCAGGGTGACAGCGCTTAGGCCGATGTTGCCGATCTTACCTTCCGTGCGCATGGCAATCATCTCGGCCATCTGGTCGTCGATGCCGACCACTTGGTCGCCTTCCGCCTGAAAGCCCGGGCCCACATCGGCCCGTCGCAGATTCACCAGGGCGATTCGCTCCACGCCCAGACCGGCAAGATTTCGTTCGACAGTCGCTCGAAGCTGCTCTGGCCGCTGTGCCAGCTTGACGGGTATCTTCCCATTGGTCTCTGGGTCTGCACCGACCTTGGTTGCGATCAGGATTTCACAGTCGCCGCCGACGGCCTTTCGGATCATCCGGTTGGCAAAGCCATTGCCGTAGAACTCAGCTGTGTCGATATGATCGACGCCCAGCTCCAGAGCACGCCGGAGTATCGCCTCAGCCTTGCCCGGCTCGGATTCGAGCTTCCGCAGCTGCAAAGCGCCGTAGCCGATGCGCGCGACGTCTTTCTGCCCGAGAGTATAGGTGCCACCGGGCGCTGGAACTGTTCGTGTAAGACTCGGCATGGCGTTGCTCCGGCGGCTAGAATGTTAAGCGGAGGCGGCTCCGCTCTTGAAGAGAAGCCTATCCGGAGGAGCCTCCGATTGTCAAACGTGCCTTTACTCCGCGCAGACGCGACCCGCAACCGGGAGCGGCTTCTGGAGGTAGCCCGCCAGCAGTTCTCTGAACGGACTAGCTCGGTCACTCTGGAGGGGATTGCTCGGTTGGCAGGCGTGGGCATCGGTACGCTGTACCGGCACTTCGCGACCCGTGAAGCGCTGGTCGAGGCTGTCTACCGCTCAGAGCTCGACGCACTCATGGCTGACGGAGAGGCGCTCCTCGCAGAGCACTCAGCCTTTCAGGCGCTCCGGATGTGGATGGATCGATATGTACGGTTCGTCGCGACCAAACATGCGATGCACGACACGCTCAGCAGCGCGTTCACCTCCCGCGTGGGATCGGCGTTGGAAACGCGCTCACGGATGCGCACTTCGATCGCGCATTTTCTATCTGCGGGGATTGCGGACAGGACCATTCGTGCCGACGTCGGGGAGGATGATCTCGTGGTCAGCCTGGCTGCTTCTGTCCTGGCCATGAAGCTTGCGACGGATCAGGATCAAATGCAACGCGTTCTGGATTTGCTCATGGAGGGTCTGCGTCCTCGCTGAACACAACGGCTCTGAAGCTAATCGAAACGGGGCAGGTTGCGCAGCTCGTGTGCGGGCACCGGCTCAGTAGGACTGCCAGAGCGCAGCCAGCCGCGCAGCCCACCTTCAATCACGCGCACGGGCTGGCCGCGCTGCTGCATCGCGTGCGCAATGCGGATGCTGGTGGCGTCCCGAACGCAGGAACAATACACATAGATGTCGCACTCAGGCGCCAGCGTCTCGCGCAGGGCGTCCAGCTCAAATCCGAGGCGGTTTGGCTCCACGCGGATGCTGTTTTTGATGCGCAGCATGCCGGGATCGTAATAGCCGTGGGAGCGCACGTCGGCGATGACGATGGGCCGGGACGGATCGGGGTTCTCCAGCCGTTCGCGCACCTCTGCGGCAGAGACGCGCTGCACGCTTTTATAGCGTTGGTCGCGCACTTTTACAAAGCTCCACAGTACGACGTACCCGGTCAGCACCAGCAGCACAATGCTTAAGGCCACATGGCTCACCACGGCAAGTGCACCTGTCAACTCGTGGATGTACCGGCTGAAGAAGAAGCCCGCCATCGTCCATGCCAGCACATGCAGCAGGGCACCCAGGAGGTCCAGCCGCCAGAACTTCCAGGCGCGCATGTGCAGGCTGCCCGCCAGCGGCGGCGCCATGCTATTCAGGCCGGGGATGAACCGCGCCACCAGCAGGATGCGTGGTCCACGCGAGTAAAAGAAGTCTGCGGAACGAAAGATGCAGTTCTCCGGGTCCATGGTGACACGGCACAGCTTCGACAGGAGCCACCAACCGGAGGCGCGACCGCCGAAGTAGAGCAGGGAGGCACCGGCGTTTTCAGCCGCTACGGTGAGAGGGATAAGCCAGTACAGGTGCAACGACCCACCGTGTGCGGCGGCACCTGCCATAACCATGGCCAGCCCTGCGGGCAGCGGAAGCCCAAGCGACGAGACCAGCAGCACCAGAGCGACGGCCAGATACCCGTGCCCTGCAATCCATGCCGCCAAACTCATACCGCCACCTAACCACAACTCATACTCTGATGCGCATCTGTCCGGGAAGTCGCGTGCGGTCCTCCGGGTAGCAGCCAACGCAGTTCCGTTCTCTGCATCCAACAGCCTTTTGTGGAGACATTGCATGGCATACGAGGGTGCGAACAGCCGAGAGGACGGGAGCGGGCCAGAACCCGTGTACGGCCCGGGTGACACTGCGCCTGGTTACGCAACGGCTTCGGTGCGTGACCGTCACAACGTCGTGGATGGCCCCTCACCGCCGTACACCGCGCCCTATCCGCCATACCCGTCTGACGTTCCGGAGCCCACGCCGGTCTCGCTGAATACAGCTGCCGCGCTGGCTTACTTTGTCGTTCCGGCAGTCTTCTTTCTGCTGCTGCCGCCCTATCGTTCGCAGCCGCAGTTGCGCTTTCACAGCTGGCAGGCCATCTTTTACTTTCTGCTGGGAGTGGCCGCGCGGGAAATAGAACAGGTGCTGGCGTCCATGCTGCCGTCTCCCGTGGCCTTTCTGCTGGGCAGCCTCCTGCTGCTGCTGTTGTTTGCAGGGTGGCTGGTGGCCGTGGTGAAAGCCGTACAGGGTGAGCGGTGCCACCTGCCGCTGGTGGGCTCCTTCGCAGAGCAGGTGGCGCAGACGTCAAGCCTGACCCGGTAGCCGTTCTACCAGGAAAGCCGCAGGCCTACCTGCACCCGGCGCTCGCGGGTGGGGCTGTCTGCAGAGGCGGTCGCGGTGCCAAAGGACCGTGTGCTCAGGCCTTCAGACGCGATAGTGGCTGCATCCTGGAACACGAGCGGCGTAATGCCATTGACGGGGGTACCCGGCAGGAACGCGCGCTGCTGCACGCCCGTCACGTTGACGTGATTTAAGAGGTTGAAGACCTCTGCAGCGAGCTGTACATGTAGCCGGTCGCCGGCTGCCACGGTGCGCTGCAGCCGCAGGTCCACGTTTTCGGTCCAGGGCAGCCTTAGCGTGTTGCGGCCTACCGACGGTAGTGCCGTGGAGCCGCCGGAGGCGTTCAGGCTTTCGCGGCCGCCGGTCAGCGCGGTGCCGCCGCTAATCTCATAGCTGTACGGCCTGCCGCTGGTCAGCAGCACGACGGGCGCAAGGCTCCATCCGTTTGCCAGCCTGTGCAGCGTGCGGCTCTCTGGCGCAAAGGCAGGCGCATAGATGAGACTCCCCATCACCCGGTGCCGCCGGTCGAAATTCGAAGGCGCACGGTCGTATAACGGCTCGTTTGGATCGAGTTGTGCGTTTTCATTTGGCACCGCACCGGTGGAGCGCACGTTGTCCAACGCCTTGCCGTAGGTGTAGGCCAGTCGCCCGCTCAGGCCGTGGCTCGCGCGCTGTCGCAACTGAAAGGCAAACGCGTTATAGGTGCCGTTGCCGTTCGACAGGATGCCCGTAATCGGGCCATACGCCACCGAACGCCGCGCCGTGTAGAGCGGAATGTTGAAGATCTCGCCGTTGCGCGCGCCCGGTTCGCCACCCGCCGTGCGCACGATCTGGAAGGCTACGCGGCTGGTGCTGGGTGCAATATTCAGGTCGGTGGTGTTCTGCAGTTCGCGGTTCAGGCCGAAACTGTAGCTGGCATCCACCTCCGAACCGCGCCCTACTTCGCGCGAGAGGGACACCTCGCCCGTCTGCACAAACGGCATCTGAAAGCCCTTCGCAAAGACCGTGGCCGCACCCGCCGCGGCCAACGGCCCAAAGGGTGAGCAGCTGTACGTCGCCGGGTAGCCGAAGTTGGTCCCGGCAGAGGCGCAGCTGGGATCGATGACGGTGCGCGGCGTCAGGCGCAGCCGCGTCTGGCTGGCGGGCATGGCCGTGTTCTCGAGCGCGGCCTGCAGGGTGCGTCCGGGCACCTCCCCAAAGTGCACGCTGTATCCCGCGCGCAGTACGGTGCGGCTGCCCGGCGCGTAGGCGATCCCCAGGTGTGGGACGAGGTTATTCGTATCTACGGGTAGGGTGCCGGACGCGGCGAAGCCGCCCCTGGCCGCCTGCAGCACAGCATCCAGCGCCGGATTCGGGTGTTGCGCCGGGGGCAGGCGGTTGTACTCGTAGCGTATCCCGGCCGTGAGCAGCAGCCGCGTGGTGGCGCGCCAGCGGTCAGCCGCAAAGGCGCTCAACTCGCCCGTGTGGAAGCGCGTTTCCGGCATGGTGCCGAAGGTCTGCGTGAAGCTCTGAAAGCAGAACAGGTGCACCGCCGCGAAAATAGACGGGCAGCCGCCATTAGGGTAGCTGGTGGCGCTAAAAGTGTAGTCCGTGATGAAGTCCACCAGCCCACCCGCGCGTCCGTCCGTGGTGTCGCTGGTGAAGTCGTAAGCCCCCGCCGATGCGTCGCGGCTGCCAATGCGGTCGTCCACCGCACTGAAGTCGGCACCCAGCGTGACCGTGTGCGCCCGGCCAGTGAAGTTGGTCTCCGCGACGACCTCGGTGCGCCGCTCGTCCGGCAGGCGGCGTGCGCCCAGTGCTGCCGCGCTGCCAAAGGTGAAGGCACCGGCGATGGACACCTCTGGCGCGCTGCCGCCGGGACCGGTCTGTGGCTCCTGCGGCAGCGGCGCGGGCGTCTCGGCAAAGCTGGCATCGCGGCTCCACTGCGCTCGCACCGTGCCCAGCCAGCGGGTGCTGAGCGCGGTCGTCGCGCCTAGCAGCACGCTGTCCGAGTGCGTGGTGAGGTCCCCAAAGCTGGCACGTCCACGCGGCACCACCGGCCCGCTGCGCTGTCCGGCGGGCGACCGGAAACGCACGTGCGCCCACTCCGCCAGGATGTTGGTGCGTGCACCCGGCCGCCAGTCCAGCCGGGGAAACAGCGCCAGTTCGTCCGCCCGGCGGTTCACCGGGCCGGTGAGGCTATCCAGAAATGTGAGTGCCCGCGCGGTGGCCGCTGCATTTACACCACGGTTGGCCAAGAGCGCGGTCTGGATTGCCGAAAGAGTGTAGAAGCCTGGGTCGCTGGGTGACGAGATCCCCGGAAAGCTGCGCCGCTGGCCCTCCGCAGCCGCAAAGCCGAACAGCCGCGACCGCAGCAGCGGGCCACCCACCGAGCCACCAAACTGCTCACGAATGTCGCGCGGCTTCACCATTGTGGTCGTCGGCGCACCCGCGTTGTACCGCGTGCTGATCGCGAACGGATTGCCCGCGCCCACGCCGCTGTTGCGCAGCAGAAAGAAGGCCGTGCCGTGCACCTGCTCCTCGCCACGCCGCGACACGGTGTTGACCGAGCCGCCCGCATCGCGTCCGAAGCCCGCGCCCACGGCCCGCACCTGGAACTCGTCCACGCCCTCCTCTGCCACGGTGAAGGGCAGGGAACGACCGCCACGCGGCTCGCCGTCAAAGGCACGGCGCAGGCTCAGGCCGTCCAGCAGATACTGGTTGTGCTGTGGGTCCAGTCCGCGTACGGACAGCCGCACATTGTCCGTATCCGGCGCAGGGTTGCCGTTCCCGTCACCCGCGCCATTGGTGTCCACCGGGTCGTCGGGCGGTGCATCGTCTGCGTCCACCAGCGGCGTCAGCGGGGCCAGGCTCTGAAAGCGGCGCCCATCCAGCGGCAGCAGCTGCAGTTCGCTGGGCAAGAGGTCTGCGTTTACCGGCGATTCCAACGCAGGCAGGGTGTCCAGCGCTCGCACACTGACGGCCTGCGCTACCCTACCGACTGTCAACACGGGAGCAAGCCGTGCAGTGCGGCCAAGCTCCACCGCGACCGTCTGCACCTCTAATGGCTGAAAGCCGTTGGCCTCCACACGCAGATGGTAGGTGCCGGGTGTAAGGGCAGGCAGCAGGAACTCGCCCAGCCGATCCGTGTTCGTGCGCAGCGACACGCCGGTCGTCGGGTTCTGCAGGGTGACCTGCGCACCCGCGATCACCGCCGCTGAGGGATCGTGAACCACACCGCCCACGGCACCGCTGACCACATCCTGTGCGGGCAGCGCGGCAGTCCAGGCAAGCCATAAAGCAGGTGCAATTAGAGCAACAGGAAAACGAAACCGCAGGCGCACACACTCCAACAAACAGGCAGCCGCCAGCAAGCAGCGGCAAAGTCGACACATCCCGGAAGAGAACGGTTCAGCCGGCAGCCACAACGAAGTATCCAGCGGCACCTAGCGCAGCACGCGTGCGTGATGATATGTGCAGCGTACCGGCACCAGGCCCCATTTGCCAAGCGGAACCTATCGCTGGCTGGCGTAAGCTCGTGAAGACGAGACGTTCCGAATGCGGCACACGTGCGCGGAATGGTAGACGTAGACCTGGAAGCAGATCTCCCGATTTGCGGCAATGCGAAAGGTAGTTGTGCGACATGTTATGGACTGAGGCTGTCGCATGACCTCAGACAAAGGACAGCATTCCGGTGACGCAGGCGAACGACCGGAAAGAAGCATGACAGGCAAACACTCTAGGGCGCATTGGCTGCCTCGCGTAGCTCCCTCGGTCGTCGCGTGCGCCCTGGTTGCCGGCAACGTGGGCTTATTGCTAAGGCGCGGCTTTCATCCAAATCTGGAGACCGGCGTTGGGCTGCTGTGGATTGCTTCGGACTACGCGCTTCGGCAGCGCAATGAGCACCCCGTCGCGGCACCACGCCTGAACGCTGCGGGTGTGATCCTGGGCAGCCTCCTGCTCTCCCTCAGCGGGGTTCACCACGGCTGGATCGACTGGCACCGGGTGCGCACGCCGCTTGGATACATTCCCGCTGCTCTCATCGTCGGCCTGCAACACGAGAGCCGGGTCTTCGCTCGGCAGGTACAGGGCACGCGCCCACGACTGGCCAGCCTGTTCCGGCGACCGTTTGCCATCGCCGCGTTGCTGAATGCGTATGGAGTCACGGAGCTATCCCTGAGCGCGCTCAAGAGCGGCGACCGCGGGCTGCAGCTGATCGCAGGGTGTTACGGCATCGCAACCCTCTTTCTGCCATGCCTGGATTGGGCAAGCGACTCCAAGGCGGCTTCAAGTGTGGCGTCGGTTGCGTGACCGAGTGTTGAGGTAGGCAGAGGCCAAACAGAAGGGCGGCAGCCGAAGCCGCCGCCCTGTCTGACTCTGATTGCTTAGAACGCCAGGCGCAGTGCGAACTGGAACTGCCGTGGAGCATAGGCGTACGTGCTGTTGGTGGCAGACACGGTGCTGAAGCTGGTGGTCGGCGTCAGCGTTGCAGTGGGTGCCAGCGTGGTGTTGGCATTGGGTGTGGAGGTCAGCGTGTACGCCCCACCGTTGATGCCGGTCACGTTCTGGTGGTTCGCCAGGTTAAACGCCTCGGCAATCAGCTGCAGGGTGTAATTTTCGTGCAGGCGGATATCCTTCTGCACGCGGGTGTCCACGTTGATGGTGCGCGGGTAGTTCAACGTGTTACGGCCCAGCTGTGGAATGTAGCTGATGCTGGTGCCCTGCAGGCCGCTGGTGCTGGCCGACGAGGTGGCCAGGCATCCCACCGCATTGCACTGCTGCGGCGTCGATCCGCTGACCGTGGCCGAGTACGGCAGGCCGGACTGCAGCGCAATCAGCGGCTTGACCGACCAGCCATTGGCGAAGTACGAAGCCAGGGTGTCCTTGGCTGACACGCCCGGAATGTTCAGGATGGCCCAGCCCACCGCGCGGTGCCGCGTGTCCAGATTGCTGTTACCGTAGTTGGCGCGCTGGTTGCCGAACGGGTCAATCCAGTTGTTGGTCGTCGTACCGGTTGTCTGCAACTGTGAAAAGTCCAGTGCGTGCGCCCAGGTGTAATTGGCATCGAACGTGACCCAGCGGAAGGTACGGTTGGTTACGTCTACCGACATCGCGTGGTAAGACGAGTTGATGTCGCTGATGACGCCGGTGATGCCGGCGTACGTCGTGTTGGGTGTCACGCCAACACCGTTGTAGACGTTCGACAGTGTTCCGCCTGCCGTGGTCTGGCGACGGCCACCGTAGACGCGCTCCGTAATTTGGCCGCAGGTGATGGGACCGCAACTGCCCGTGCTGTTCGGCACGATGTTGTAGGTCACGTTGTAGGCGTTGGCCGGGTTCAGGTTGGTGTTGATGTAGTTGGGCAGTTCGCGGCCCAGCGCGCCCAGGTACTGCACGCTCAGCACGCTGTGTCCGCCCATATCCTGTTGCACGGCAAAGTCGAACTGCTCCGTGTACGGGTTTTGAAAGTGCTTGTCGAAGTAGAAGATCGAGGCCGGTGCGACGCCGTTACTCAGGTTGGCCTGGTTGCGGATGGTGGGAGCACCTGCCGTGGAGTTAGTGAAGGTAACCGAGGTCTGGCTAGCCGCGGAACCGGTGTTCTGGAATACGTTCAGCAACACCGAGTTAGGGATGCGGCCAAAGTACACGCCATACCCGCCCCGCACTACTGTCTTGCCTAAACCATTCGGATCCCACGCAAAGCCCACGCGCGGCGAAATGTTGTTCTTGTCGCTGGGCGCATTAGTTGTTTGTGCAATGGTGGTCAGGTTTGCATACGGCGTTGGCAGCATCTCATAGTCGTACCGGGCGCCCAGGTTCAGCGTAAAGCGCGGCGTAAGCTTCCAGTCGTCCTGCACAAAGAAACCGAGGTCTGTCGTGTTCAGCGTGAACACTGCGGGACCCGTGCCCTGCGTGTAGGTGTTGTAGCAGGGCAGCGTGCCGACGCCACTGAGCGCCGTATTGCAGGACCCGCCCTGCACCAGCAGGTCTGACAGGTAGTTTGCGATGGATGTGCTGTACGTAAACGTACCCTGCGCCTGGAACAGCTGGTTCTGCAGATCGTTGTTATGGACGACGTCTTCGCCCACGCGCAGGTTGTGTTTGCCCAGGCTTAGGCTCAGGGTGTCACCCACTTGCCACTTGCGCTCGTCCGGGTACGCCACGCGATTGCTGTAAGTCTGCTCGCCCGCGCTGAAGCCAGCGGACGAGAAGATGCTGTACGCCGACACATTGCCGGTCGTCTTGTTCTGCAGGTTGTTCTGTGTGTAGGCAGAATAGGGCTGCTGGCCTTCGTCGTTCAACTCGCGGCCGTACTGGTAACGCACCTCGTTGGCGATGCGGCTTGTGATGAGTGAGTCCAGCTTTGCGAGGCCGTAGTCCAGCTTGACGAAGTCGGTGCCAAAGCTGTCGATCGCGTCGGACACGCTGCTCTGTGTCTGCACGCCGCCCGGCGAATCCCAGCGCAGCCGGTGATATAAAAAGCTGACGTTGTGCTTGGGATTGATCTGCCAGTTCAGCTTGGGCGTGTTGATGTCCTGATGGCCATAGCGCGGCACAATGCCCAGGTCGCTGTTCAGCGCCTGCAGACCATTGTTGTAGTTGAGCACGCCGGTGGCGACGCTGGTTTTGGCCCGTGCCGCCAGCAGGCATGCACCCTGGTTGGCTACCGTCTGTGCCACCGTGGGCGCGCTGGCCGTGGTTTTGGTTACGGCGCCAGTAGTGGTGTTGCAGGTGTACCCGGTGGAGTAGTTGCCGTCTGCGGTGGCAAAAAAGGTGCCAGGAGCGCTGGCGCGGGCCACACCTGGGAACTGCCGGTCGAACACGTCAAAGGCATACACAAAGAACAGCTTGTCCTTGATCAGCGGACCGCCGACCTCGAAGCCGTACTGGTTGCGCTTGTCCTTGGGCTTGAACGGCACGGTCGAGAACTGCCCGGCGGAGTTGAACACGCCCAGCGAGGTGTACGGATTGAAGGCGCTCAGCTCGTCGTTGCGGTTGTAGAAGTAGGCCTCACCGTGCAGCTGATTCGAGCCGGTCTTGGTCACGGAGTTGATGACACCGCCCACGGCGCGGCCAAACTCCGCTGAGTACACGCCCGTGTTCACCTGGAACTCGCGCACCATGGCTTGTGAGGTCGAATAGCCCGCGCGTGTACGTCCGCGCTCTTCCGAGAAGAAGGCCTGGTTGTCGTCCGCACCGTCGATCTGCACGTTGTTCAGCACGGCAGAGATGGCCCGAAAGCTCAGCAGGCCGAAGCCTGACGCATCGTTGGTGACGCCTGGCGTAGTCAGCGCCAGCGACGACCAGCGGCGATTATTGATCGGAATGTTCTCGATTTCCTTGTTACTCAGGCTCCCGCCGAAGGTGGCGGAATCGAAGTTGATCGCCGGTGTCTCGGCGGTCACCTCCACCGTCGTACCCTCTGAACCCGCTTGCAGATGCGGATTCAGCTCCGTCACCTGGTTCACCTGCACCACAATCTGTGCCGTCTTGGCTGAGGTGAAGCCCGCCGCGGTAATGGTCACGGTATACGAACCGGGTGTCAGCTGCGGCGCGCGAAACTCGCCGGCACCGCCGGTCTTGAGCGTGATCTCGGCATTGGTCGCATCATCGTGGATGACGACGGTGGCATTTGGCACAGCTGCGTCGGATGCATCGAACACCGTTCCCGCAATGGCCCCCTGCGTGGTGGACTGCGCGTGGAGTGCCACGCCCGCTGCTGTTGTACTCAACACACACGCAAGCGCCAGGCGCTGCGTCAACTTCGTCTGCTTCATCAGGACTCCTGAGGGGTAGTGCTCTCTGCACGGCATTGCGGAACGTGCGCCGCACCTGCTGGCTGTGCAAATTGAACGTATATGCAGCAGTGTGCCAGTACTGCGTCAACAGAGCGTGAACGGCAGGGCTCTGAGGGCGAGCCATCGCGTTTTGGAACACCAGGCCCGTGCACGTTGTGGAAAGGTAGACCCAACTGCGTTGACACAATTTATGTGGCTTGCGAACGCCTCCGTGCCCTTTGCAGGCGTGCTTTCGGCACCTCTGTGTTCTGTCTCCGCAGACTTCTCTTAAACTAAAGATAGATGTTTATTGATGAAGCCAAAATCCGCATCAAGGCCGGTGACGGCGGCAACGGCTGCATGGCCTTTCGCCGCGAAAAGTTTGTGCCGCGTGGCGGCCCCAGCGGCGGCGATGGCGGCCACGGCGGCGACATCCTGATGCAGGCCAGCGAAAAGCACAACACGCTGGTGCACTTCCGCTTTAACCCCGAGCACAAGGCCGACCGCGGCACCCATGGCGAAGGCTCCAACATGAGCGGTGCCAGCGGCGAGCACACCGTCCTCGCCGTGCCCGTGGGCACCGTCGTGTACGACAACGAGACCGGCGACATCGTCCACGACTTCCAGTACCCCGACGAGCAGTTCATCGTTGCGCGTGGCGGCCGCGGCGGTCGCGGCAACCAGCACTTTGCCACCAGTACCCACCAGGCCCCGCGCGAGCACGAACTGGGCCGCCCCGGCGAGGAGCGCCACCTGCGCCTCGAGCTCAAGCTCTTGGCCGACGTCGGCCTCGTCGGCTACCCCAACGCGGGCAAATCCACGCTCATCTCGCGCCTTTCCGCCGCCAAACCCAAGATCGCCAACTATCCCTTCACCACGCTGGAGCCGAACCTGGGCGTCGTAAAAATGGGCGAGTTCCCGCACGAGCAGTCGTTCGTAGTGGCCGACATGCCAGGCCTCATCGAAGGCGCCAGCCAGGGCGCGGGCCTCGGCATCCAGTTCCTGCGCCACATCGAGCGCACCGGCGTGCTCGCTCACCTGGTCGACGTCTCCGACGACGCCGGCGGCCGCCCCGACCCGGTGGAAGACTACAAGCTGATCGCGGGCGAACTCAAGGATTTCGGCCACGGCCTGCCCGACAAGCCGGTCCTCGTCGTCGCCACCAAGGCCGACGCAGCCAACCCGGACAAGCTGAAAAAGCTGCAAACCTTCGCCAAGCGCCGCAAGCTGCCCTTCTACACCATTTCCGCCGTCACCGGCGAAGGCGTGGACGCGCTCAAGTACGCCCTGGGCGAAGCCGTCGCGGCGCACCGCAGCGGCATCCCCATCGCACCGCCCCCACCGCCGCCGTGCCCAGCGCCGAGCCGATGGAGCGGCAGCACT
>CALMOM010000162.1 GCA_937873305.1 uncultured Terriglobus sp. | reverse complement strand
GCTGTAAGTGCCGCTTTGTGTTGAATAATCTCCTGTTCATCGTTTCAGTTGTCAGATTACCTCTACGACAAGGAGACCAATCCGTGTAGTAGCGTCTGGATTGCTTCTCCGACGTGTTGGTCGATTTCACCCTCGGATGCAATGTGCCCCGTAATCAAAGCCCGTTCGTGGATAGTGGTGCGAAGCATACCTGCAAAGTGCTGGGCGGCAAGGCGAGATCTCGGAAGCTTCCATTTACCGCTTTCATCCGCAATCCGAAAACGCTTTTCCAAGCTCTCCATCAACCGTCCTGGCCCGTTCTTCAAAAAGAGGGGTCCAAGTTCGGGCAAGTGAGGCGCCTCCGCAATCACACCCCGGAAGAGTTCCAATGTTTCAGGTAGGAGCAACGTGGAAACGTAGCGCTTTCCGAGTGCCCGGAGGTCGCTGATGAGGTCGCTCGTGAATCCAGCATCGGACCCAGCGACCATCTCGTTTGCGACTCCCTGAACAATCTCAGCGTACAGAGTCTCTTTGCTTGGGAAGTACCGGTACAGTGTCAGCTTTGAGCCGCCAACGAGCTGTTGAATGTCGTCCATAGATGCGCGAGCGTACCCCTTGCGAAAGAACACCTCTCTAGCAGCGGCCAAAATCTCATCACGCTTAGCGGCCTGACGGCGTGCGTGGCCTTCAGTTTTGCTTCCGCTGCTTGCAGGGGGTTTGGTTTTCTTCACTTTATGAGTTTCTCGCATACTATGACTTACAAAGCTCTTTGAACAGCGGTACCCGCTTTGCAGCAGGCGAAATGAGCGTGAAATCTAAGGCACTCTGTTCGTGACAGTCGGGATGCTGCTCTCTCCACAACACGGAGGAACTCAGGCCAATTGTCTTGAAGGCACAGAGTCCGGGTCACCTTCGCGTGGCAAGCCAGGCAGAGCGTTAGCATCATTGCTGGATTGCTGTTCCCAGGCTCACGGTGGTGCACCGCAATGGATTGCTTTCCACGCTTGACCGTGATGCATCCAGGCACGCGGCAACGGTAGTTGTCACGCTTCAGCACTTCCTCACGATGGCCGCCGAAGTAGTCCTCATCCTGCCGCTTGAGCGTGTAGCAGGTTGCGCAGAGCCCTTTTGCCAGGACCTTCGCGTTTCCACAAGGACAATGCATCACGATCTGCCGGGGCTTTCTCAACACGCCACCGCCTTGCTTCTATACCGATGCAGCGTCATGCGAGAAATGCCAAACTCACGCGCCACGACCGAGGGCTTTTCGCCGGCTGCCAGCTTCGCGACGAGTGTTGCAACCACATCCGCATTCAGCGTCGCAGGCCTTCCTTTATAAACGCCCCGGCGCTTCGCCAATGTAATTCCCTCTCGTTGACGCTCGCGGATCAACTGCCGTTCAAACTCCGCGATGGCACCCATGACGCTTAGGAGCAGGTTCGCCATGGGCGAGTCCTCTCCGGTGAAGACCAGGTTCTCTTTGCGGAACTCAACACGGATGCCACGTTCCGTGAGGCCGAAGACCAGCTTGCGCAAGTCATCCAGGTTCCGGCCGAGCCGGTCCATGGAGTGACACACCACCGTGTCTCCCTCACGCACGAAAGAGAGCAGCGCCGTGAGCTGCGGCCGGTTCGTGTCCTTACCGGAAACATGGTCCGTGAAACGACGGTCCAGCTCTACGCCTTCGAGCTGGCGATCCTCGCGTTGGTCGAGCGTGCTGACGCGGATGTACCCGACGCTCTGCCCCTTATGAGGCTTCGCAGCACTTTTCGTAACACTTGGCTCTTCGACCCGCTTCACTTCCCGTATCATAAGGCAGAACGCAACCTAAGCGATACGGGTTTTGAGGATTCTTGTTACGTATCATTTGGGTATACCCTTCCGCTACATATCAAAAACCGGACCGCGTTATGCGGAGACGAGTTTCCGTCGCGATCCATGATGCAGTGACACATGTAGACAATCGGGTATGGTGCCCTGTCCAACTATCACAAGCATGAATGCGGCCAAGCGGTGTTTCGACTTGAAGCTGCAGCTCCCAATGGTTGCAAGATCTGTAGTAGATGGCCGGGGCTTCATTTCCGGATGCGTATGCCAGTCGCCGACGAAATGGAGTCCAGCAGAAAACAGCAGATCTATTTCCTTCTGTTCTTCGCCAGGCTGCGCGGCGTATCCGAAACGTGAGCGCTTATCGTTCTTCCGAGGCCCGGTTGCAACCTCTACATAGATCTCATAGCGCGTCAGACGTGCGAACAGCTGACCACCTGCCTCAGCGTCGTTCCGATGACGTTGCTGGTAGAGTGCGAAATGTTCTAGAACTTTATCGCTGAACACAATTTGGGTGCCTGATGGTTCGACATCAAGGCTGAACACTTGCACCATGCCTTCAGCGTCGTTAGTGACTTCGTTGAAACCGCTTCTAAGCTCACCCTATTTCGGTCGTCTGAAAGCGGAGCCGCAAATTACGGTGCTCGATGCATACTGGCACGGGATTAGAGAAGTGCTGCGCCCAGCATTCGACAATCCCGAGGAGTACACCGTACAGAAAGGAGTGGGGGTAATCGTCCTGCACACAATCTTTCCCCACGTCCTTGAATGCGTTAGAAATCGAGGGCTGTCCACGACCGAGCCGGACGCCTACAGATCTGTACTTGCTGAGGCCCTGACCCAGTTGCAAGGGGAGAACAACACGGGGGAACCTGTGACTGGAATAGAGTTCTGGGCCTCAACTCCAAGGGGTGCGGCGGGCTCTTACAGCAGTAGCGCAGGCCGTAGAGTTCTCATCGCAAAGATTCAACAACTACTGCCTTCGATCGAAGCTGAATAGACATAACGGGACACTTTGGCCGAGACGCTGTAATATACAGCATGCTATATGACGGAGGGTAGACGATGCCTCAGCTAGAAAAAGCGAAAGTCTTTATGAGCGGCAGAAGCCAGGCAGTTCGTATACCGGCGCATTTCCGCTTTCCCAACAATGAGGTCTACATTCGTCGCGATCCCAGAAACGGCGATGTGATCTTGTCTCAAAGTCCCGGCAGTCTTCAGGAGATCATCGATGCCCTGCACAAGCTGACTGTTCCAGATGATTTCCTCTCCCCTGATGAGCGGGCTCACGCACAAGCACCACAGGAAAGAATCGAGCTGTGATCTACCTGCTCGACACAAACATGGTCAGCTACATCGTCAGAGGACGCTCTATGGTGGCCAGCAACCGGCTGGTAGCTCTTCCAAGCGAAGACATTGCTGCCGTGTCCACCATCACCGTAGCTGAAATTCGGTACGGCTTGGCCAAAAGGCCAGAGGCCACTGCTCTCAGATCTCTTATGAACAGCTTCCTGGCTAGCATCCAGGTTCTCCCATGGCGACTAGAAGAAGCTGAAGTGTATGGCTCTATCCGAGCCGATCTGGAGAAGAAGGGTGTGACCATCGGGAACATGGACATGATGATTGCCGCTCACGCCATTGCAGCTAAAGCCACGCTTGTCACGAACGACAAAGCTTTCACCCAAGTGGAGCAGTTGTCCAGTCCGATGAATTGGGCTACGGATCTCTAACCACCTTTGCAAAGGTACGCCTCTACTATCCTTCAGGCGCGGAGGCGTCGAAAGGCCGAGGATAGTGACGTATATACCAGGTGCGGACCTCTGTTTGTTCATCTGGGGTGATCCGATAGATGCCGAACACAATCTCGTCTAGCTCAGCCAGCTTATCGCGGTAGTCGAACACGGGTTCTGCTTCTGAGCACTCACGATTTCTCCGATGACTTTCTCAAGTGACAAGCTTTCTGCCGCAGTAGGCAGTGCAATCGGCAGGTCGTGAAGCTGCGCATGAGTCCCGTGATTGATGAACGACTTTGCGAAATACTTCATGAGAGTCGAGGATAAAAGTCCAAGCAGTGCTTCTGCAGAAATGACATCTGAAAAGATGCACGAGCCCGTTTGGTCAAAGACTCCACCGTGACTCAGGCGAAAAGTGGGGCTGTATATGCCAGTGTTCGAAAAGCTGATTCCACGCCGAAAATAGTATTCAGACCCTTGGAAGCGAGCACCCGGAAGAATTTTCATTCGGCGACCGCTGCGGCTGACCAGTTTACGTAAAACTCTACCGGCCTCCAAAATAGGGGTAGCATTCCACCTGCAATGTCTGAGACGCCGGGTTTGTCCAAGGGCAGGAAGTACCGATCCGTACTCGGGTCATCGACTTCAATACCGGCTCTCTGTGCTTTCTGCGAGACCTTGAGAACGGAATCATCATCCAAAACTACCTTAGGGTCAACCTCCTTGTAACCGCCTTTGGCAGCACCTCCAGTGACTCCCTTTGCAGCTCTGTAGAAGCGTTGGTTGTCTCCAGATTGCAGGCCTATTTTCACCTCAGCTATGTCTGCCAGCTTGACGAAATGTCTTTCACGGAATGTGTTGGCTTTCACGATCAGAGGACCATGTACCGTGGAGAGGCTGAGCTGTTCTGGAATCGTGGAGGGGAAGATGTCCCTCATAAATCCGAACAGACTGGCCCTAGCTTCGAAGAAGGGCAGGCGGCTAAACTCTTCCAGTCGGCCCTGTCGGACCGTGTACCGCGCGGTTCTAGTCTCTAAAAACGGCCAGGGTGTGTTCGCCTTCGAGTCGGCTCGGATCGCCTTATAAGCGGTTTCCAGCTCCTTTGCATCGTTGACCGGGTGAAGCTGCCAGAAATCGAAGAACTGGTACACGTTCGCGGCGCGAGCAGCCGCATCTTGGCATTTTTCCAGTTCAATGATGACCGGAAATACGTCGATGCCGGGAAACATCGAACGACTGACCTTCACCAAACGCACGATCTTTGCCGTATTCAGGATGTAGCGTCGCAGTTCTAGGTGGCTCTCTATAGTCAGAAATGAGGAGCTAACAATGAAGACAACTCTGCCGCCCTCCTTGAGTCGTTCAAGTGCATTGACGATGAAGTATCCGTATGAATCCTTGCTTCCCAGCTTGTAAACATCGCTGTAGTGGTCGCCTTGAACGACCTTCACCCCATATGGTGGATTGCCGATTACGAGTTGTGGACCATAGGCTCGCCTGCACGAAGCTCGCCGGCTTTGAACGGCGCTGAGGTCTGCCGTCTTTTTCATGTCGAAGTATTGGTCTGGCGCAATCGTTATCGGGTCTAGCGAATTCTGCGTGTCGATAGATCGGTTCGCATTCCACTGCTTCGTTCTGCGATCCATCTGCTTCAGCGGGCGCACATTATCTTAGAGTTGCTCCAAGAACGTGCTCAAAAGCGTTAGCTGCACCGCAAATGGATCGATGTCTCGCCCGTAAATGTGCTCTTGAGCTTCAGCATGCGCTGCTCCAGCGTTTTCAGGTATGCCTTGCTTCGCCTGCTGGGCAAGCACTTCATCGACGTACTCACGATAGAGCTGTCGATAGAAGTGTCCGGAACCGCATGACGGTTCCACAATTTTGTGTCCCCGGAACGATTTGAGGTGATCTCGTCCGAGATCCACCATGAACCGCATGGTGGAGTCTGGCGTGTAGATGGCTCCTATCGAGTTGCGAAGCTCATCATCAATGAGACGCTCGTAAATCCTTCCAATCACGTTGAGTCGGCTGTCAGGTTCTCCATAGAGAATGGCCGAACGAATATCGATGGTGATCAGTTTGCCGCGAATCGCAGCGAGAGTCTTATCATTCGGCAGAAAACGGTCATAGTTAGCTGCTTTGAAGAGCTTTCCGTACTGTGCAGAGTGAACGCTAAAGCCGTAACGAAAGATGTCCTGCCATGACACCCTTGCAATGTCCTGTCCCAACCGCTTATAGAATGACTTCGATTTCGAGAACGTCCTGAGTGCATCCTTTTCGTCAGAGTGGTTCAAGGCGTTCAGGACTTTGAACCCAAAAAGACCGCCTATCAGGTCATATTCTGTGCGTGGAAACAGCGTGTGAATGACCCGGGGTGTCTCAGAGCCGGCTGACAGGTCCTCGATGAGCTTGATGAAGAGAATTTTGGTTGTGAAGTGGAGGCTAATAGCTTCTATTGCGTGCCTTATGCCGATCTGAGCCTTGTCTTTCTTGTCAGATTCGCCAATAAACTTCTGCCGCTCTTCAATGATCTCCTTTAGGTACTTCCGAAGCTGCTGGTCCTGGTCGATATTTAACTTGCCAGTAGTGGGATCGGTGAAGTGGGCGGATATGTCTTTGACGGTTTGCTGCTTAAAGCTCAGCAGGATCGCGAGCAGCTCCTTCTCTTCCAAGAGGCGTCTGACTTCGCCAGGCTTCTCTTCTTTGAACGAGTTCCATGACGCTGCGGGAATCGGCTTGTAAAGCAGCCTGCCGTCTGCCGGATCGATCGTCTCCGTACGTTTGTAGAAGTTATGCTGACGCCCATTCGAAACGATCAGGAAGGGTAAGGGCCTGTCGAAGGAATCACTTGTTGCATAAGACCGTGCCTGTGCAAAGTCGGCTTCGTTCAGATCATGTTTGTAGCGCTTTGCCTCCAGTACTGCATACGGGAAGCCACCTGAAAGATAGAGGCCGTCGTACCGTCCGACATGACTCTCGCCAAGCTGCATCACGTGTTGAGCTTGGTAATCCAGGGAGGATGGGGAGGGAAAACCTAACCCCTTTTCAAGATAGGGGAGGATGAGCTTGTCTGCCGTGTCCTGTTCTGAATACGTGTTGTAGGCAGTGTTTTGTGTGCTCAACTGCTGACGCTCCCCAGAATTCAACCAGCTTTCATTTTATTGATGAAGAGCTCTTCATCACAGTGGCGCTTGAGGCTCTCACGCTGCTATCGCTTTATGTGCAGTTCAGCTGTTGGCTAACCATGACGACGCAATGCTGACGAATCATTGTGCATAAACGCTGCCAGCTTGTCCCACCACGGCGATTGATACTCCGCCCGGAGTTTCCAAGCCGCGTCCTCCGACCCGGCGCTCAAGATGCGGACGGTTGCCGCCCAGCGTGGCGTTGAGCCGGTCCATTGTCTTCCAGACGCGCTCTCTTCGTTCCCGGTCCAACTCCTCCACAAAGCCGGTCCGCTGGACTGTCCCGGGTAAGAAGCTCCGCGATGAGCACGCCGCATTGCATAGCGGAGGCGCACGCACAAGAAGCATTCACCCAAACGCACCGCAAATGCTCAGGTCACTAGACAAACTACTTATCCAGTCGTTTATAGGGCAGGACCTAACGCTCTCTTGCGTACCCCATCTCCCAAGCACAGGCGCATCTTACGGGTAGCGCCGTCTGAGGGAGCCTGAGTTCTATGTCCGCACCGCACGGCCAATCGGAGGATTCCGCGACGCAGACGGCCAGTGCCGCCGTCGAACTGGCGAGCACCCAGCGATTGAGCGAACTAGCCCTGGAGAGCGGACAGCTTGGAAGCTGGAGCCTCAACGCTGCGACCCAAGAAACGCAACGGTCCCTGCGGCACGATCAGATCTTCGGTTACGAGAAGCTCAATCCGAACTGGACCTACTCGACCTTCCTGGAGCACCTAGACCCGCTCGACAGGGAGAGGGTGGATGCGGAGTACCGGAATGCAATTGAAACCGGCAAGGATTGGGAGTTCGAGGCCCGCATCCATCGGGTAGACGGCGCGGAGCGGTGGATTTGGGCAAAGGGCAAGCACTTCCGCGACGAGGCCGGGAACATTCTTGAGACGGTCGGCCTGGTCGGAGATGTGACTCACCGGCGACGGACGGAGATTGCCCTTCGCAAGAGCGAACAGCTTGCGGCAGTAGGCAGGCTTGCCAGCACCATCGCTCACGAGATGAACAACCCTCTGGAATCCGTGACCAACCTCTTGTACCTGGCAGGCACATCCAACGACGTCGCAGAGATGAAGCAGTACATCGTGACCGCCGAGGCCGAATTACAGCGTGTCTCCGCAATCACCAGCCAGACGCTCCGCTTCCACCGCAGCAAGCCGGTCCTGCGCAAGGCTTCGGCCCGGGAGCTGCTCAGTGGAATCGAGGAAATGTTCTCCGGTCGCATCGCGAACCATGCGATCGAGATGAAGGAAGAACACAGGACCGGCCAGACCGTCTTTTGCTTCGATGGAGAGGTTCGGCAGGTGTTGACCAACCTGATCGGCAACTCAGTCGATGCGATGAGGTCTGGCGGCCGCCTGCTGATACGCAGCCATGACAGCCACGCCCGAGACGGCAGCGCTGGTCTGACCATCACGATTGCGGACACCGGCACCGGCATCAGCCCTGAAGTGGAGAAGAAGATGTACGACCCCTTTTTCACCACCAAGGGAGCGAACGGCTCTGGACTCGGCCTTTGGGTGAGCTTCGAGATCGTTCAGCGTCACCACGGCACGCTCACGATGCGAAGCAAGCAGGGTGCCCAGAAGCATGGCACCGTCTTTCGTCTCTTTCTGCCAGCGAACCGCCAGCCCGAGGAAGCCCGTCAGACCTAGCTGGACTGCAGCCGACGCGGCAATTCCAATAGGTGCTTTGCCAGGACGGCAAGCCGGTTGAAGTCCGCTTCGAGTCTGCCGGCAAGGGCCTGTTCCCCAGGATCATCGCTCTGTTGGGCCAGGAACAGAGTATTGGTGAGACTTTGAAGAGGGTTGTTGATCTGGTGCGCCAGATCGTGCGCCATCGTCACCGCTGCCGCTGCTCCGGCCTGCCGAACCAACTCCTCATGCTGCTTGCGCTGCCGAATACCCATTGCCGCAAAGTTAGCGAACACTTGCATAAGCCGCAAATCCTCGTTATCAAAAAGCCTCTTCGCTGGTGTGCGAAATGATGAAGATGGTTCCGCGCATCCCTTCCACCTCCCACGGCAAGAGAATGCCATCTTTCACTGTGGCAGCCTCCACACCGATGATGTCGAAGAACCTCTTTCCGACACGAAAAGCCTGTGGACCCTCGCGATGCAGACAGATGGTGCAGGCACTGGGATAGAGCGGCAGCGAGGCGTTGAGGAAGGGACTGTACTCTCCGGCAATTGCGATCCACTTGTAGTAGTCGGTGTCGGTCTTGTCTTCCCGTTCAATGCTGACGCCCGCACTGTCCGCGCCACAGAGAGTGACTGCTGCATTGACCAGCTCTTGCAGAATGGACTCGGGCTGCTCGACAAACTTCATCGTAAGCCGATGAAGCGCCTCCACCTGTGAAGGCATGTCGCGCTGGCGTGCGCTCCGCTTCGCAAACACCGCGTCCTGAGCGAGATCCGTGACCTCCAGCCCTACCGCTTCCAACTCCGCAACTGTTTGATTCATCACCCGACCATTCTATAAAAGAGGGTTCTAGGAACCCAACTAATTACAGGAGCAGCACTGCCTTATAAGGCTTTGCTCCCCATTTACAGCCCCCCAACCTAATCAGCCTGCACACGTGGTAGCTCTTCCCACCGCGTAGTCCACCGTGGCGACAGGTACTCCGCACGCAGCTTCCAGGCCGCGTCCT
>CALMOM010000161.1 GCA_937873305.1 uncultured Terriglobus sp. | reverse complement strand
TACTCACACACGGCCAGCGACATTCGCGGCCTGCTGCCCTCGCTGGATGGCAAAACCAGCAGCGATGGCCGCAACCTGAGCGCGACCTACTCACTGGGCTATGGCCGGCTGAGCAATAACCTGTCCGCAAGCTGGAACTTTTCGCACGCGTACACCAGCAACGCTTTTACCTATGGCACGCTGGACCCGGCAACGGCGGCGGGCATCACCATTCCACGGCCCGCGTCAGCGCAGCCTGGCCTGTACAACGGCGTGCCGGACCTTTCCTTCACCAACTTCGCGAGCGTGAACGAGACCAACCCGTCGGACCGGCTCGGCTCGACGATGAGCCTGAGCGACGTGGTGAGCTGGCGGCGCGGCAAGCACAACTTCCGCTTCGGCTTCGACGGGCGGCGCGTGCACAACGACCAGATCGCCGGCACCAATGGCATTGGCCAATTCACCTTTACCGGCGTGAATACGCAGCGGCCCGGCACCGGCACGGGCACCGACCAGTCGAACACCGGCAACAGCTTTGCCGACTTTCTGCTGGGTGCGCCGCAGACCAGTGCCATTCAGGCAGGCACCAACAAGATCTACCTGCGGCAGTGGGTCTTCGACGGCTACGCGCAGGACGACTTCCGCCTCCTGCCGAATCTGACGCTGAACACCGGCCTGCGGTATGAGTACTTCGCGCCACTCACCGAGAAGTTCAACCGGCTGGTGAACCTGGACCCGGACAGTAGTTTGGTGAACTATTCACCGGTGCTGCCAGGGAGCCGGGGGACGCTCAGCGGCGCACAGTACAACCGCTCACTCATCAATCCGGACCGTACCATGCTGTCGCCGCGCGTGGGTGTAGCATGGCGGCCTAAGCAGTTGAAGAACACGGTAGTTCGCGCGGGTTATGGCATCAACTTCAACACGGGCCAGTACAGCACGTTTGCAAATTCGCTCAGCTATCAGTCACCCTTTGCCACAACAGAGAACAACGTGAGCGGAGCGCAGTTTTGCCCGACCTTCCAGATGGGCTTCACGCTGTCCAATGCCTTTAACTGCCAAAAGGAGCAGCACGGCATCCTGCCCAACACCTTTGCCGTGAACCGCGACTACCGCCTGGGTACGGTGCAGGTGATGAACGTGGACATTCAGCGGCAGCTGCCCATGGGCGTGGTGCTGAACGTGGGCTACAACAACGCGCTGGGCGGCCACCTGGACATGCGGCGCTCGCCCAACACGGTGCTGACGAACGGTGCGTTCACCACAACCGGCGGCAACACCAACAGCATTATTTACGAGGACTCGATCGGCGAGTCGCGCTTCCATGCGCTCAGTGTCAACGCGCGCAAGCGGCTGCAAAAGGGTGTGTCGCTGCAGGCGACGTACCAGTACGGCCACAGCATTGACAATGCGAGTTCGGTGAATGGCAGCGGCACGAACCTGGTGCCGCAGAACGACCAGCGGCTTGACCTGGAGTTTGGCAACAGCACCTTCGACGTGCGCCACCGCCTAACGGGTAACTACGTGTACGAGCTCCCGTTCGGCCCGGGCCGCTCGTACATCAAGACGGGCAAGCTGTCCCGCGCGCTGGACGACATTTTTCTTTCCGGGGACTTTACCTTTGCCACCGGCAGCTATGCGACGCCGCAGTATCAGAACAGCACGGCGCAAGCGGCGGCGGGCAACAACTTTACGCTCCGGCCTGACCGTGTGTTTTCGCAGGCGATTGCCGGGCCGGGCAACCTGCGCAACTGGTTTAACAAGAACGCGTTTGTCGCGCCTGCAAATGGCTATGGCACGGCCTCGCGCAACAGCATTCGGCTGCCGGGCACGGTGGGCTACGACATGAGCCTGTCCAAGAGCGTGGATATGGGCGATCTGAAGAACTTTGAAGCGCGTGTGACGGCCAGCAACGTGTTCAACACGGTGCAATACAGCGGCGTGAACACAGTCCTGAACTCGTCGAACTTCGGCCAGGTGACGGGCGCGGCAGCCCCGCGCAAACTGCAGCTGGTGGCGAGGTATAGGTTCTGATGCGAGAGCTATTTCGACTCACAACCAAAGCCGTGACACACCCATGCGTTGTCATCCCGACCGGAGCGAAGCGGAGTGGAGGGACCTGCTTTTCTTCTGGCAGCTGCACCCCTCCACAAGAAAGCAGCTCCCTCCACTCCGCACTGGGTGCTCCGGTCGGGATGACAAAATTCAGGCGTATATGCGCAGCGCTCACCTGTGCCGCGCTGCTGGCCGCCCCCGCGCAACAGGCCACTCCAACCCAGCCCCGCGTCCGCCTCAACACGCCGCAACAGCAAGCTCCCGCGCCCGCGCCGGGCATGCCCGCCAGCACCGGCACCACCATTCAGCAGAACGGCGGCAGCACCTCGCAGAGCTTTACCCTGCGCGTGGATTCGCAGCTGGTGCTGACCAACGTGGTGGCGCGCGATAAGAAGACGGGCAACGTCCTCCGCGACTTGAAGGCGAGTGACTTCACCATCCTGGAAAACAATAAGCCGCAGAAGGTTTCGTCGTTTGATTTCCAGACCGTAGACGCCGCGGCTCGCCTGAACGAAGCAACGGTGAGTGGCACCGCGCCGACAGTCGCGCAGATCCTGGACCGCAGCATGGGCGCGGACGCGGCGCAGGTGCGCGACCACCGGCTGATCGTTTTCTTTTTCGACCTCACGAGTATGCAGGACGAGGACATCGACCGCGCTGTTACAGCTGCGACGGACTATATCAACAAGAAGATGGCCCCGGCGGACCTGGTTGCAGTGGCGAGCCTGGGCACGTCGCTGTCGCTGGACCACGACTTTACCGCGGACAAGGCTGCGCTGCTGGCCACCGTGGGCAAGTACAACGGCACCAACCAGGCGGGCGCGTTCAGCAACGGCACCACCGGATCGAGCGACGGCACTGCCGACGATGCCAGCACCTTCACCGCAGACGATACCGAGTACAACAGCCTGAACACGGATCGCGAACTGTACGCGATCCAGACCATCGCCAAGTCGCTCGAACGCGTGGACCAGCGCAAGAGCATGCTGTACTTTTCCGGCGGGCTCACGCGCAACGGCGTGGAGAACCAATCGAGCATCCGCTCTGCCACGAACGAAGCCGTCAAGGCGAACATGGCGATCTACAGCGTGGACGCGCGCGGGCTGGAGGCGCTGTCGCCACTAGGCGATGCCAGCACCGGCTCCTTGCGCGGCACGGGCGCGTACAGCGGCGGTGCCATGCAGGCACGGCTCGACTCAAACTTCCAGTCGCAGGAAACACTGGCCACGCTGGCCAGCGACACGGGCGGCAAGTTCTTCTCAGACTCGAACGACTTTGCGCCCGCGTTTCAGGCCATCCAGCACGATACCGAGGCGTACTACATCCTGGGCTTCCGCTCGACGGACACGCGGCGCGACGGCGTGTTTCGCCACCTGACGGTCAAGCTGAACCGGTCTGACGCCAAGCTGGAATACCGGCCCGGCTACTATGCGCCCGCTGACTTCAAGCACCAGAAGACCGAGGATCGCGAACTGGCACTTACGGACCAGTTGCGCAGCGACCTTCCCGCCGTGGACATTTCCATGTACCTGGAAGCGTTCTATTTCCGGCAGAACCCGAACAGCTACTACGTGCCCATGTCGCTGATTGTGCCGGGGTCGCAGATTCCGTTTACGCGCACAAGGGAGCAGGACAAGGCGACGCTCGACATCATTGGCCAAGTAAAGAACGCACAGGGCATTGCGGTGGGGAACATTCGCGACACAGTCAAGCTCGCCGTGGACGGCACGGTGGGCGCGGCGCGGCGCAACATTCAGTACAGCACCGGCTTCCAGCTCGCACCGGGTCACTACCACGTGAAGTTTGTAGCACGCGAGAACGAGACGGGCAACCTGGGCTCATTTGAGACGGACCTGGTCGTGCCGGACCAGCGCAAGGTATCGCTGAAGCTGTCGAGCGTGGTGCTCAGTTCGCAACGCACCACCGCCGCACCGCAGCAGCATGGCGGGCCGATGCCGCCGGGCATGGTGCAGGCCGTCGACCCGCTCCAGCAGGATGGCCAGCAGTTTGTGCCGAATGTGCCACACGTCTTCCGGCAGGACGCGCACCTGTACCTACTCTATGAGCTGTACGACCCGGCCAAGCAGGCCGCCGCAGCCGCTGCCCAGAACGCCACGGAGGCCGCCGCGAAGCAGAGCGGGTTGAAGGCACGTGGTGGAGCGAGCGGCATCCACGTACTGACGTCGATCGAGTTTCTGCAGAACGGCGCGAAGGTGCTGGAGACGCCGCTGGTCAGCAGCGACGTGGAGAACCAGCCGGAGCGCGGCGCGGTCAGCTTCCGCTTCGACGTGCCGCTCACGTCACTCAAGCCGGGCAACTACATCTGCCAGGTGAACGTGATCGACGATGCGGGTGGCAGCTTTACGTTTCCACGGCTGGCCATGCGCGTGGTGGCTCCGCCTGCGGCATCAGCCCCGGCAACGCCGCCCACAGCCGGCCCGTCAGCCAGGGGAACAACGCCCGCCTTGTTCTAAAGCCGGGTCAATAGTCGCTCCGGTTTGTGCGACCGTTGCGGACGGCCAGCGCACTCGCGGTATCGTCTAACTCAGAGATGCCCGGGTCCCCCTATCCCCATACTGATCGTGAAATCCTTCGCCGCGTGGAGCGGGCCGGTGGCCGTGCCGGGTACAAGCAGCTGGTGCGCGAACTAGGCATGGGCGGCGGACGCGAGCGCCGCATGCTGCTGGAACAGTTGACCAAAATGACGGCCCGCAGCGCGCTGGTAAAGCTGGACGCCGAGCACTGGGCGCTGCCGGAAACGTACAAGGAGCGTGCCAAGAACGATGCAGCCCGTGCGGCGAACGACACCGGTCGCCGTGGATTTGCCGCCGACCTGCGTGCCCGCGCCAACGACCGCAGCAAGCAGCGCGCGCTGAACCGCAGCGACCTGGTGGCAGGCAAACTGTCGCTGCACCGTGATGGCTTCGGCTTCGTACGCCCCACGGATGGGCCTACAGCGGATGGCGATGTCTTTATCCCGCCGCACGAGTTGAACGGTGCCATGCAGGGCGACCAGGTGTTGGTGGAGCCTGCGCCGCCAGGCCGCGACGGCAAGCGCAGCGGACGCATCGTGCGCGTGCTGACGCGGCGTAATCCCACGGTGGTCGGCATCTTCCACGCGGCGGGTTCACGCGGTCGCGGTTTTGATCCCAGAAGCGATGATCCGCGCATGCGCGGCAGCTTTGTGACCCCGCTGGACGAGCGCATGTCGCAGCCGGTGCTCATCGACAATGACGAAGACCTGCCCGCGCAGGCCATCACACCGCATCGTACGCTTGGGGCAGAGGCCGCCAAGCAGGAGCACCAATGGGACGGCACGCTGGCCGACCTGCACGGCCTGGCTGTCGATGTCGAAATTACGCAGTACCCTACGGAGCACACACCCGCGCGTGGCCGCGTGATTGAGGTGTTGGGCGACCCCGACGCGTTCGGCGTGGACGTGGAAATCGTCATCCGCAAGCACCACCTGCCGCACGTGTTTCCAGCGGGTGTGCTGGCCGAGGCGCAGGACGCGGCGCAGCGCAACGTCGCCTCGCTGGACGAGGAAGAGCTCTCCACGCGCGAGGACTTCCGCGACGAGCCCATCGTGACCATTGACGGCGAGACGGCGAAGGACTTCGACGATGCCGTGCTGGTGCGTAAGCACGATGACGGCACGTGGGAACTACAGGTGCACATCGCCGACGTGGCGGAGTACGTGCGCGATGGCAGCGATCTGGACCTGGAGGCGCGGCTGCGCGGCAACAGCGTCTACTTCCCGGACCGCGCCATTCCCATGCTGCCGCAGGAGCTGTCGAACGGCGAGTGTTCGCTGCGCCCGGACGAGGACCGCATGGTGCTCAGCTGCATTGCCCGCATCGACAGCGAGGGCAACGTGCTGGGCTACGAGGTGTGCGAGGGGCTCATTCGTTCAGCCCGTCGCATGACCTATACGAACGTGCAAAAGATCCTCGACGGTGACGAGGAAATTCGGAGGCAGTCCGAGGCGTTTGTGCCGGACTTCGAGAACATGCTCGACCTGGCCAAGCGCCTGAACGGCAAACGCGTCCGGCGAGGCTCCATCGACTTCGACCTGCCGGAGCCGGTCATCGACTTTGACGAACGCGGTGCCATGCGCGGCGTGCACAAGTCGGAGCGCGCCTGGGCGAACCGCGTCATTGAAGAGTTCATGCTGTGCGCCAACGAGTGTGTGGCCCGCTGGATGAGCGACGCGCGCGTGCCGGGCATGTACCGCATCCACGAGATGCCGGACCCCAAGCGCATCATCGAGTTTGAAGACGCAGCGGCCAGCTTTGGCGTGTCGCTGGGCGTGGGCGCGCTGCCGGTGAAGAAGGTCACCATGAAGACCGACCGCCGCGAAATGCGCAGGCGCGGCGAGCAGGGCCGCGACACCCGCGCCGTAAAGCAGCACGATATTTCTGCGCAGATCGAGGTGACGCCGCAGATGTACCAGCGGCTGTCGCGCAAAATCCAGGGCCGGCCGGAGGAGCGCATCCTCAGTTACCTCTTGCTGCGCTCGCTGAAGCAGGCGAAGTACTCGGCGGACAACGAGGGCCACTTTGCGCTGGCGGCACCGGCGTACACGCATTTCACCTCGCCCATCCGGCGCTACCCCGATCTCATCGTGCATCGAGTCGTGAAGACGCTGTTGGCCGAGGGTGCGGAGCCGTTTGGCGGGCCGGAAGAGACGGCGTCGAACTCAGCGCAGCGGTTTGCGGCGAGCGCAGAGCACGGCTTACCCGGTACGTCTTCGCCGTACGAGAGGAAACCAGGTCCCTCCACTCCGCTACGCCCCGGTCGGGAGGACAAATCAAATGGTGGGCAGGGCAGCTTTGACGAGCCCTACCCGCGCGAGGAAGTCGCCGCGATTGCGCAGGAGTGCAGCGAGACGGAGCGTCGCGCCGCTGATGCCGAGCGCGAACTGATCGAGTGGAAGAAGATCACCTTCATGGCCGACCGTGTCGGCGACCACTTCGACGCGGTGGTGCTGTCGGTCACCAAGTACGGCATGTTTGTGGAGTTGGACGACCTGTACGTCGAGGGCCTTGTGCCCATCCACTCGCTCACCGACGACCACTACACCTATCGCGAAGGTGCGCGCGAAATCTGCGGCGCGCGCAACGGCCAGTGCTATCGGCCCGGCATGCATGTGCGCGTGCTGCTCGACCGCATCGACCGCGCCAACCGGCGGCTGCAATTCGCCGTGCTGCCGTCAGTAGACGAGCAGACCGCGACCACACCGGTGGGTACCAGACCGTTCGTTTCGCGCACCGGCAAAACTGCCGAGCGCCGCGCCAAGCTGGCCGCCCGCGAACTGGCATCCTCCGCGCCGGAGCGGACAACACGCGCCAGCAAGCGCGGTGGTGTATCGCGGGCCAGCAAGCCGGAAGCCGGGCGCGCCAAGCCCCTGCTGTCGTCCACCTCTCCGTTTGCAAAGTTTGGCGCGGACGGCGTGAAACCCCGCAAGAAGAGCAACAAGGACCGCATCGCAGCCGCCCACAAACGCGGCAAGAAGCGGTAACTGGACGGGCCACGGAGAGGCTCCGACGTCACAGCCGCGCGGTATGCTCTCTTCATGCAACGAGCCCTTGCCTGCGCCGCCCTCGCCCTTGCCTGTACTGCCCACGCTCAGACAGGCCCTGCTTGGCAGGGGGAATGGGGCTCGTTCACGGGAGCGCACGCTGAGGTGGGCCGCCGCATCAGCATCTGGGACTGCAAGGGCAACACGTGCAGGTTTGCGCTGGAGGTGCGCTCGGCGGTTGGCAATGCCGGTACGACAGGCGACCAAACCTTTGCGGTGGAAACGGATGGCATTGCGACGGCGCAGCTGGCGGATGGCGATAAGAAGGCGTTCTGCAGCCTGCGCCTGCAACGCAGCGAGGGCGAGCATCCTGCGGTGCAGGTGACGGCCACCGGTACCGTATGCACGTCATACTATGCGACGAACGCTGCCGTCACGTTCACCGGCACGTACCCTCGCCAAGCTGCTGTGCTATACGTGGGCATGCACGTCGATGAGTGCTTTTTGAAGCAGTCGCCCGCGCTGCTGGCCATCTGCACGCATCCCGCCCTGGACACGCTGGAACGGCAGTGGGAAGAGTTGGCAACGGAGTTCCCGTTGAAGTCTGCAGCCACCAGTGCGCAGAGCAGGTACGAGCAGGTGCAAGCGGCGGACCGCGCGCTGGTCAGCGCCTGCGACCACGATGGCAATCCTGAGAGCTGCCTGACCCAGCGCTACTCCAGTGAGATTGCTGCCATGCAGGCAAAGCAGAACGCATACCTGGCCGGCACGCAGGAGCGTGGCGACCCCGCTGTGGGCGGTCCGCTGGCCCGCAAAATCGCCGGGCAGTACCGCAACCGAGAAGAGAACGGCGATGTTCAAGGTCACACGTTCATGACCACGGACACGCTCACCATCGTCCCGGTAGGCGCGGCCTCCATCCACTTCAAAACGTTTCTCAACTTCTTCAATGGGCATTCCTGCAGCCTGGAGGGTGGCGCGCTGTACCGGCAGGACGGCAGCTTCGTTTTTGACGACACGGCAGAGAACGCGCCGGAGGGTGCGCCCGCATGCCGCCTTGCCATCGTTCCCTCAAATACAGGCATCACCTTCCGCGACATCAATGGCAGTTGCAAAAACTACTGCGGAATGCGGGGCGGCTGGAACGGCGCAGGCTTCTCCTTCACGCAGCGCATCCACACTGCTGCGCCGCGCTCTGGCAAGTAGCTATGGGGCCGTGCGTACGATCGAAACGCGCGGAGGGCTTGAACTCGGACCAGAGCTGTCGTACATTGCAGAAGAAGCCCAGAAGTTCGGTTGCATGAGGGTGCAGCGGATCGTTCTTGCGCCATCCCTGCATTCGTTGCTCCCGAGGTTGCTGTGCGTTTCTCCCCTGTTTGCCCCCTTGCCCTGGCGGCGTTGCTGCCGCTTTCCGCTGTTGCCGTAGCGCAGTCGCCCAACACGCTGCAGCCCAAATCTGCTGCCGAGTGCCGCACCGAAGGCGCGCCCACCCGCGTCACGCTGCACATTACCGATGCCGCGGGCCTGCCCATTCCGCGGGCTGCGGTGGAGGCGCGCTGCGGCGCATCCGTGCACAATGGCATCTCGGCGGATGACGGCCATGTGACGCTGGACCTGCGCGCCGGTGCCTACCAGGTCACGGCGCGGGCCCCGGGCTTTACCACGCTGACACAGGATGTGAACGCGACGTCCGGCGATGCCACCCTGGTGCTGCCGGTGGCTGCGTCCACCGACACGGTGAACGTTACCGCCGACACCGGCTTTGTGCCGTATGAGTCGAACGCCGGGTCCAAGACGAATTCGCTACTGCTGGAGGTGCCGCAGAGCATCTCCATCGTGAACCAGCGCGAGATGGAGGCCCGCCAGGCCATCACCGTGGACGAGGTGTTGCGCTACACGCCGGGCATCCAAGCCGACGAGTACGGCACGGAACTGCGCTTCGACTGGCTGAAGATTCGCGGGTTCGATGCGCAGACCTTTGGCGTTTTTCGCGACGGCATGCGCTTCAACTCGCTGGCAGGCAAGCTGGACCCGTTCGAGTTGGAGAGTGTGGAGGTGCTGCGCGGACCCAGCTCCGTGCTGTACGGTGAAGCGCCTCCGGGAGGATTGATCAACCAGGTGACCAAGCGCCCGGGAGCAGAGCGGCGCACGGAGGTCAGCGGCCTGTTCGGCTCGTACGCGCGCCGCCAGGGCACGGTGGACACCACCGGCTCGTTCGACAGCAACCAGGTATGGCGCTATCGCCTGCTGGGCCTCCTCCGCGACAGCGGCACGCAGACGGACTACACGCCGGACAATCGCCGCCTGGTTGCGCCGTCGCTCACGTGGCATCCCAGCGACCGCACCAATGTGACGGTGCTGGGCGACTACCAGCACGACGGCACGCGCTGGAGCCAGTTTCTGCCGTCGCAGGGCACGCTCACCGGCAATCCTAACGGTGTCATCCCGGTGAACACGTTCTTGGGTGAGCCCGGCCTCGACAACGCGCGCCGCGACCAGGGTTCGGTTGGCTACACGGGCGACCACCTGTTTCAGGATGGCTGGAACCTGCACTCGAACTACCGCTTCCAGTACATCAACTTCACGGGCCGCACGCTGTACGGCGGCGGGTTCAATACGACCATCCCAAACAACAGCACGCTGGTGTCACGCTACGCCTATGCCAACACCAACGGCGACCACCTGCACACGGTAGACACGCGTGCGCTCCGGCGCTTTCATACCGGCGCGTGGGAGCAGACGGTGCTGTTTGGGTATGACTACCAGAACGTGCGCATCCGCGAGACGGACGGCTTCGCATCCGCGCCCGACATCAACATCTTTCGCCCGGTGTATGGCACCCTTTCCGCGTATCCTTCGCTGTTTTTCTACCTGAACAACAACTCCGTGCTGGGCCAGCATGGGCTGTACGCACAGGACCAGATCCGCTTCCGGAATCACCTGGTGTTTACGCTGGGCGGGCGGCAGGACTTTGCGAAGAACGCGGTCAACAGCCTCCTGACCGGTGGCACGGCGTTTCAGCACCAGGACAACCGCTTCACGGGCCGCGCGGGTGTCACGTATGTGAGCACCTCGGGTATTGCACCGTACTTCGCATACTCCACCAGCTTTCTGCCGAACGCGGGCAGCTACGTGTACAACAGCACCACCGGCCAATCCACCGACCCAGCCAAGCCCAGCGACTCACGCCAGATTGAAGGTGGCGTTAAGATTCAGCCGCGTACCTCGACCGCGTTCCTGACCGCGTCGGTCTTCCAGATCAACCAGACCAACGTGATCGTTGCGAATGCTGCCTTCCAGAACATCCAGGCGGGCGAGGTGCGCTCGCGTGGCGTGGAGTTGGAGGGTGTGGCCAGCCTGTACCGCGGCCTGAACCTGCACACCAGCTACACGCTGACGGCGACGGACACGGTGAAGACGCTGCCCGGTGCCACCAGCGCCACGGACGCGAGCATTGGCAAGTGGCTGCCGCAGACGCCGCGCAACCAGTTCAGCACGCTGTTCGACTACACGCAGGCGTCCGGCCGCTTTAGCGGTGTGGGCGGCAACTTTGGCGTGCGCTTTGTGGGCACCAACGCGGCCGACACGGCGAACAGCTTTTTTGTGCCCAACTACACGCTGCTGGACGCAGGGCTGCGCTTTGGCTATCGGCATACGCTGTTCAGCGTGAACGCCACCAACCTGACCGACCGGCGCTACGTGGCTACCTGCAGCGGTCTTAGCTACTGCTACTACGGCTACGCACGCAACGTCATCGGCTCGGCCAAGTACCACTTTTAACCGGCATGCTCGAGTCAGCACTCCACCATCCCCGCAGGCTGTGGATCCGGAAGGCCATCTTCCAGGTCCACCTGTGGGCCGGTGTGCTGCTGACGCTGTACCTGGTGGCGATCGCGCTTACCGGGTCCGTGCTGGTCTTCGAGTCGGAGCTTACGGGCGTCGCACTGCCAGCAGGGATTACGCGCACGCTGCCAGCGAACCCCGTGCCGGTTGCCAGTGTGGTGGCAGTGGTACAGCGGGCCTATCCGGGCGCAGCGATCGACCTGCTTACGGCGCCGTTGCCGTCCGTTCCGGCGTACCGGCTGGCGTTGCGCACGGCAGATGGCCACCGGCACGCCGTGGTGGCAGACGCGGCGACCGGCGCGCTGGTGGAAGCACCGCGCACATGGGTGGGGTGGGTGCACGACCTGCATGTCTACCTGCTGCTGGACCCGCGCTACGGCATGCAGGTAAACGCGGTGGGCGCGGCGGTGCTGCTGCTGCTGACGGTCACCGGGCTGCTGCTGTGGTGGGGCGGCCTGCGCAACTGGACGCGCGGCCTCCGCGTGAACCTGCGCGCCAACTGGCGGCGGATGAACTACGACCTGCACTCTGCCATCGGCTTCTGGACGCTGTTTTTGTCGTTCTGGTGGGCGCTGTCGGGCATGTACTTCGGCTGGTACACGGTGTTCACCCGTGTGGTCAACGCCGTGTCTCCCCTGCGCAACATGCGTGCGCCTGTGGTTCTGGCGGCATCCACCTCGACCGCCCGCGTACCGTTGGCGATTCTCCAGCAGACCGCGCAGGCCGCATCACCGCGCGCCCGGCTGTATAGCCTGAGCAACGCCGATCTGCGCGGCCCCACGGTCTACGCTTCCATGGACCTTGGTGAACCCGGTGGCTTTCTGCACCGTGACATCGTTTGCATTGGCACGGCAGACGGCCGCGTGCTGAGCGTGTGGCACTACGCGGAGAAGCACTCACTGGGCGATTGGGTGCTGTGGCTAATGCACCCGTTACACTTCGGCACGGAGTGGGGGTTGCTGGTCAAGGTGCTCTGGTGTCTGCTCGGGCTGTCCATGGCGGTGCTCGCCGCGACCGGCCTGCTGATGTACTGGAACCGGTCTTTGCGTCACCGGTTCCCTTCCGCAACCTGATAGAACTCGACTCAACATCCGTGCTGTACCAGCCTGCAGCATGTATCGTTCTACCCTCGATTTGCGTCTAATCTTTATAGAAGGCGGCGAGGACCTGACGCTGCCGGAAGAGAGTTTCTGACGATGTACGTCAATCAATCCAACGGGTACCCTACCGTCATCGACGTTCCCCGCGAAGGCACCGCGCCGCTGCTGGCCAAGGTGCTGGGTATTACTTCGCTGGGCTTTTTTGTCACAGCGCTTGGCGTCGCCAGCGCTCCGGTGTGGAGCATGCTGCCCGGCCTCATCGCCGTGTTTGCACTGATCTTCGCCATCAACGGCGCGCGCCGCAAGAGCGAGGGCGTGGCGCTCGGACTGTTTCTAGCGTTGGCCTACTTCATGGGTTGGGAGATTGCACCCATCATTAGCCGCTACATCCGCGGCTTTGGCGCAGGACTGGTCTTTAATGCGGCGCTCACCACCGGCGCGGGCATGGCTGCCATGGGCTGCGTCAGCTACCTGTTCAGCATCAACTACCGCCGCGTCGCAGGCGTCGCTACCGCAGCGCTGCTGGCGCTCATCCTTGTAGGCATCGCCAGCATGTTCCTGCACTTTATGCCGCCTACGCTGTACTCGTGGCTGGCGTTGGGCATCTTTACGCTGCTCACCGTGGCAGACTTCTCGCGCATACGGGCAGGCGGCGATGGCATGAGCGCGACGCAACTTTCCGTCGGTATCTACCTGGATGCGATCAACATCTTCATGATCATGCTGCAGCTGCTGAGCGGACGTAGCCGCCGCGATTAACGGCGGTCACGCGACCTGTAGAAGACCAAGGCCGACCGGCTCTGGTCTTTTTGTTTGCTGGCGTTCCGCACACAGCAAACGCGCCGCCCGTGCCAGCAGTGCTGTTGCACGGTAAGCTTGGCCGATCTTTGCTGGCAGGGTGAATGTATCGAGCGCCACCTGACGACACTTGCGACGCCCTCCGTTTTTACGCAGCAGCATCGCATCACACGGCTTATGGCTTGGGCAATCTTTCTTCTCGCAATTCTGGCTGGGGCGCTCGCGCCGCTGCAGGGTACCAATGCGGAGCTGTTCAAGCACTGGCAACAGCCCGTCTGGACCACGGTGTGGGTGTATCTCAGTGGGCTGGTGGTCATCCTGCTGGTGCAACTATTTGCACGGCAGGCACTGCCGACCGGACCTGCGATGCACGCTGCTCCGTGGTGGGCGTACGTGGGCGGTGGCTTGTCCATTGCGACTACTCTGATCGCCCTCATGTTTGCGCAGAAACTTGGTTCCGGCTTGTTTACAGGCCTCAGCCTGACGGCATCTGTACTCGTCAGCATCCTGCTGGACCAGATGGGATGGATCGGGTTCAAGCAGCACACCGCCTCGCCATTGCGGCTGCTGGGTGGAGCGCTGATGGTGGGTGGCGTTTGGCTGGTGTCGAAGTTCTAGAATGTGGCGTTCAAGGGCGATTCCATGGCAAGTGCACGTGCGGCACAGATCACCACAGACATACCGCCACGACTCGACCGGCTACCCTGGAGCCGCTGGCACCTGCGCATGGCGGTGGCGCTTGGCATCACCTTCCTGCTGGATGGGCTGGAAGGTGGCGTGGGCGGATCGCTAGCGGGTGCTCTGAAGAGCTCGCAATCCCTGCACTTTACCGACGCACAGCTGGGCCTGGGATCGAGCGGCTACCTGTTCGGCACAGTGCTCGGTGCGCTTGGCTTTGGCTACCTGGCGGACCGCTATGGCCGCAAGTCGCTGTTTACGTGGACGCTGGTGTTCTATGTGTGCGCGACGGCGCTGACGGCGTTTTCCTGGAACCTGCCGACATTCTTCCTGTGCCGCATGATGACCGGCGCGGGTATCGGCGGTGAGTACACCGCCATCAACTCGGCCATTGACGAATTGATACCGGCGCGGGTGCGAGGCCGCGTGAATCTGTACATCGGTTCCAGCTTCTGGATTGGCGTGATCCTTGGATCGCTGATTGCCGTGGGCTTCCTCTCCGACCGGGTCTTCGGACTGCACTACGGCTGGCGTCTCGCCTTTTTGTCAGGCCTGCCGATTGCCCTTGTGGTGCTCTACCTACGGCGACATGTGCCCGAAAGTCCACGCTGGCTGCTGACGCACAGCCGCGATGACGAGGCAGCGTCAGTCATTGACACGATTGAAGCCGCGGTAGAAGAGGAACACCACTCCCTGTCGAAGGAGACGCGAACGGTCCACATTCAACGCCGGACCGGCGATCCCATTCGCCAGCTCGCAGCCCTGTGGCAGCCGCAGTACCGTTCGCGCGCCCTCGTATGCATGGTGATGGTGATGGCGCAATCGTTCTTTTACAACTCGGTATTCTTTTCCGCCACGCTCATCCTCCTGCGCTTTTACGGGGTGTCGGCGGCACATGCCGGCTTACTATTTCTGCCGCTCTCCTTCACCAACTTTTTGGGCCCCATTATGCTGGGCCGGCTTGTAGATACGGTGGGGCGGCGCATTATGATTCCGCTGAACTTCCTACTGGCAGGCGCGGCACTGATCGTCTCCAATCTACTGTTTCTGGATGTAAAGCTGGACGTGGTGAGCCAGGTAGCGTGGTGGGCTATTGCCTTCTTCTTTGCGGCCAACGCAGGCGGCTCTGCGTACCTGACCACCAGCGAACTGTTCCCGCAGCAGATTCGCGCCACGGCCATCGCCGTGTTTTATGCGTTCGGCACGCTGCTGGCCGGGGTGTGCGGGCCTGCGGTGTTCGGTGCCCTGCTGCATCGAGGCAGCCGCGAGCCAATCTTTTACGGCTTTATGGCATCGGCAGGCGTTATGCTGCTGGCGGCAGCGGCACAGGCCATCTGGGGCGTGGCGGCTGAGGGCAGGTCATTGGAGGAAGTGACCTAGCCCACCTTACATCTGTCTACTTTGAGAGCGCTAACGGCAGACTGAGCCCAACCCATGTCCCGCAGCCGCGCCCAACTCGTAGACACTATCCAGCGAACCGATGCTAGATTGCCGGCAATGCTGGTGAGGCGGGTTGATAGCGGCTCGGCTCGTTCATGAGCCGCTCTCAGCCCTCATTCCTACAACCGCGTTTATCGCTACTCATGCGGATCATAGATTGCGGGGTGTCTTAACCCTAGCCAGGGCCACTGTTCCGGCCACGTTGTAAGCTCCATGTGCAAGAAAAGGACCAAGTAGACTGCCGGAGCGCCAGCGCAGGATGCCGAGCATTGCTCCGAATAAAGATTTGGTGCCCACTTGAAGCGCGCCAAAATAAACCATCAACAACAGCCAGCCAGGTGGCGGCAGTCCTATCGGAGACTCCAGATGAGCAAGGCCAAAGCAGAAAGAGGTAATCAGGACAGGAGCTAACGGAGTCATCCGGGACCGCACGCCCTCAAAACCACGGAGCAGCATGGCATAAGCTACGCCTCGATAGGCCAGTTCCTCAGCGATCCCAGGCATGAATGCCTGATAGGACAAAGACTGTAACGTAAAGGGTCTAGGGTACATACCCAGCACCCCGGTGAAGCTCCAAATTACAGCAAGTGCTAAAGCGGCAGAAATCCACCCCCAAGATCCTCGCTTCGGCAACTTTAGTCCGACTTCGGCCCGAGAAAGCCGAAAAGCTTTGATTGTGGCAAGTGCCAGCAAGACGCTTACAGTTTTGGCTAACCAGTTCAAGTGCACTATACGCATACTGCCGATCAAGACTTCGGCATCAATGGCCAGGTAAAGTGCTGCGGCGAGAAGCCAGCGGCCCGGCATGCGTCGTGTCAAAGGGAAACAAAGCAGGGCACCACCGTAAACTCCGATGAATGCAAGTAGTGGATACCAGAACGCTGGGACCATGGCTGTCAGACTCTTAAGGCTGCGAGGCCCCGCTGCAAAGTAAATCTGCATCGGCGCGAAAGCTTCAGAATTGATGCTTACCAGGAGCCTTGGCACGGTATTCCTGCAAGTCGGCTTCTCGGCAGTAGTCGGGCAGAGTTGCAATTATCCTTTGCGGCCCGCAGACTCGTAAATCTTTGCGATGGCCTGCATGTCCTTCAGTCCCTCTTCGCCGCTCGGTTCGATGGGCGTGTTGTTCAGCACTGCCTGCGAAAAGTAGTCCGACTCGATGACGAACTGGTAGACGCCCTGGCCGTTGTCGGCCTGCTTGGTGTCCTCATAAACGCCGCGCCCGCGCTTCTGCACGTTGAGGCTAATGCCGTTGTAACCAAAGCCATTGATCTCCACCACGCCGCCGCTGCAGTGCACGCGCAGGAAGCCTTCCTGGTTGGCACCGTACGTGGTGGTCATGCTGCTGACCGCGCCGGAGGGAAAGCGCATGGACCAGGCCACATTCTCCTCGATGTCCTGGAAACGGTCGTCACCCTTATCCACTACGGAACTGAAGGCCTTGATATCCTCGGGTTCCTCGCCCAGCACAAAGCGCGCGGCGTTCAAGGCGTAGATGCCGATGTCCATGAGCGGGCCGCCACCGGCGTACTGCCGCTTGGTGCGCCACACGCCATGTGCGATGTTGAAGCCAGCCGCGCCCTCGATGGCCTCCACCTTGCCCATGGCACCGCTGCGGATGAGGTTGCGCGCCTCGATGTGTGAGCTCTGCAGGTGGCAACGGTACGCGATCATCAGCTTGACGTTGGCCTTTTTGCAGGCGGCAATCATCTGCTCGCACTCGCGTAGGTTCATGGCCATCGGCTTTTCGCACAAGACGTGCTTGCCCGCCTGCGCCGCGCGAATCGTGTACTCCGCATGCATGTTGTTGGGCAGACCGATGTAGACCGCATCGATGTTTGGATTGTTCTTGATGGTGTCGAAGGTCTGGTAGGTGTAGCAGTTGCCGTCCGGCACCTTGTACTCGGCGGCCAGCTTTGTCACCTTCTCCGGGGTGCCGCTCACCAGGCCGGTGATCTCGCCGTACTGGCCCTGGCGCGTCCCTGGCATGAAGTGGTCTACGGAGATGAGGCCCAGGCCCACAGGCGCGTACCGTACCTTGCGTGTGGGCGCGGCAATCTGCGCGCGGACCACGCGGGGCAGCGTGCCGACCGCAGCGGCGGCAGTGGCAAGGCGGGCAAAGTTTCGGCGAGTCATCATGGCGGTGTCCCCTGGTGCGGTTGGCTGGCTCTCGGATTATAGGCGCGGCGTAAGCGGCTTTCGCCAGCAGTGTTACCAGGCCTGTGACGAAAGTTCTTGCCGTTGCGAGTGACAGAGAACAACCGATTCGCTGCAGATTGGCTCAGACTACCTGCATTCCCCCTGGTTGTGAGCCGCAGGTATCGACCCGAACGCCACGCCAGCAAAGCCAGCACGTACCCTCACGGCGTGGCGCAACGCAGCGCAACCCTCTCGGAGAACGAAAGTCATGTTCATCATCTGGTGGATCATCGTGGGCCTGATTGCAGGCTTTATTACCGGCAAGCTTATGAAGGGCAGCGGCTTTGGCACGCTGGGCGACATCGTGGTCGGCATCATTGGCGCGATCGTTGGCGGCTTCATTATGCGCGCACTCGGTTTTGCCGGGCAGGGCGGCCTCATCTACTCGATTGTGGTCGCAGTTATTGGAGCGGTCATTCTTACGCTGCTACTGCGCCTGGTCAGCGGCAATCGCAGCAGCAACCTGTAAGAGGAGAGACACACATGGGCATCATGGATATGGTGGAGCAGGCTGCTGGCATGGGCGGCGGCAACGTAGACCACTCGCAGGTAGCGGGCGGCGTGATGGACGAAATGCAGAACCGGGGCGGCGTGGGCAGCATCTTTTCGTCATTCCAGAACAATGGCCTGGGCGGCCTGGTGCAGCAGTGGGCAGGCGGCAACACGGCACCTGCGGCACCAGACCAGGTGGAGCAGGGCCTTGGCGGTACCGGCATGATCGACGGCGTCGCCAACCGGATCGGTATTTCGCCGACGATGGCAAAGATGGGCATGGCGGTCATTCTGCCGGTGCTGATCCACCATTACGTATCGAACGGTCATGTGACGCCGCAGGGCGAGCCCACGGGAGCGCCCGCACCAGAACAGGGCAACGTGCTGCAGTCGATCCTCGGCCGCATTTTGTAATTTGCGGCAACCTTCAGTCACGAGGGCTGACCGGTTGCTTGGTCAGCCCTTTTTCTCGTGCCGTTACTGTTTTACGAAATGCTTTGTCTGCCCGGATCCCTGGCTTTTGATATCCAGGCCGCCGTCTGGGTTGACCGTCACATCTACGCGCTTGCCGTCGACGCCTGAGCCGTTGGCGATGAACTCCGCGGGGGTATTGTGCTCCGGGCCGCCCTGCACCGTTTGGCCAGGGTTCTTATAGGTGACAGACGGGGCGGGGTGCAACTGGTAAAGCGCCTCTAGCCGCGGCGATGCCTTAATCGTGTCGATGACAGACGTGCTGCCGCCCTTGTTGCTGCCGTTGTCCATGATAGCTACGCGCGGAGCGAGCGAGTTGATCCACACCGGGCTGCTGCTCCAGTCCACGCCGTGGTGCGAGACGATCATCAGGTCCACGGGACCGACCTTGTTGCCTGGACACACCAGCATGCGTTCACGATCGAAGGTCATATCACCACCGTCAACGATAGTTAGACCGGCAAAGCGCAGCACCAGGGCGATGGACTGTCCGTTCTCTGACGTGTCCTCCAGAACTGCCGGTGCCTTGGCGCAGAGCGGGTTTGGCGCGCCCTGACCGGGCAACGATGACTGCATCACCGTGCCAGCAGCAGCGATGACCGTGCCCTCGAATCCGTCGGCGGGTAGCGCGTCTCCCGCTTTGACGATGCTGCGCTGGAACTTGCCGCTGGCAATCACCCGCATGTAGTTGTCGTAGTTCACGGCGGGGTCCGGGTCCTTCCCGTAGCGGGTGCCGTGGTCGATGAACTTGTCGACAGGGATGCGCTCCACCAACTGCGGCACGCCGCCCACGTGGTCCGTGTGGTAATGCGTGATTAGCACGGTATTCAACCGCGTGACGCCAAGGTCTTTCGCTGCAGCCACAATGCGGTCGGCGTCGCGGTAGTTGTTGCCTGGCCAGCCCGCATCCACCAGCAGCGACTGACCGGTGGGCGACACGAACAGCGTGGACTGCCCGCCTGCCACGTCGATCACGGCGATGTGCAGCTTGCCGTCGCCGTGTGTGGCTTGGGCCGCTGCAGGCAGTAAAACGGCGGCAAAGAGGCACAGTGCGGAGAAACAGCAAGCAGCGTTCATCACGTGAAGAAGCATATCGCGTTGTGGCGGCGGCTGGCGCACGGCCTGCCCGCGCAGCCCCACGCAACGAGCGCTGAGCGCGCATCTGACTGTGTATGAGTTCCGCAGACAAGCAGCCTGAGGTTGCGCCCGAAGCCGCACAGACCACCGAGACCGGCCATTCCGCGACACGCCGAGGTTTTCTCATGGGTGCCACCGGTGCACTGGCTGGCGCGGCCCTCTTCACGGCGGAGGCAGCGGCGCAACAGAGCAAACCAGGCAGCGAGAACACCGTTACACTGCCACCCATCGACGCAGCCACCGAGCCTCCGCTGACCACACCCGGGCCGTTCCTGCCGCCAAACAAGCGCGTCGGGTTTGCCGTGGTCGGGCTCGGGAATCTGTCGCTTGATCAGATTCTGCCCGCGTTCGGCAAGAGTGACTACTGCAAGGTCACAGCGCTGGTGAGCGGCGACCGCGGCAAGGCGCTGAAGATTGCCGCGCAGTACGGCATCGCCGAATCGAACCTCATCGACTACGCCGGGTACGAAACCCTGAAGAACATGCCGGGCGTTGACGTGATCTACATCGTGCTGCCGAACAGCATGCATCGCGAGTTTGTGGTGCGCGGGGCCAAGATCGGCAAGCACATCCTGTGTGAGAAGCCGATGGCCACCAGCGCGCGCGACTGCGAAGACATGATTGCCGCGTGTAAGCAGGCAAACGTCAAACTGATGATCGCTTACCGGCAGCAGTACGAGCCGATGAATCGCACGCTGGGCAAGGCCGTGGCGGATGGCAAGCTGGGCAAGGTGCACAGCATCGTCGCGTCGAACTCGCAGAATGTGGGCGACCCAACGCAATGGCGGCTGAACCGGAAGCTGGCTGGTGGTGGCTGCATGCCGGACGTCGGCATCTACTGCCTGAACGCCGCACGCTTCCTGACCAACGAGGAGCCGGAAGAGGTGTTGGCGGTAACGGTGCAGCCAAAGGACGACCCGCGCTTCAAGGAAGTCGAGTCGCGCTGCGAGGTGATCGCGCGCTTTCCCAGTGGCATGACGGCGACGTTTACCAGTGCCTATGACGTGCACCGCTCCAACTTCCTGCGGCTGGAAGGCGACACAGCATGGGGCGAGATGAGCCCCGGTTTTGGCTATCACGGCAGCAAGCTGCACTTCAGCAGGCTGGAGGATGGCAAAGACGTCGAGATGACGCCTTCCATCGAAGAGAAGGACCAGTTCGCCCTGGAGATGGATCACATGGCGACGTGTGTACTGCAGAACGTGCAGCCTCACACGCCTGGCGAAGAGGGCCTGCAGGACCAGCGGCTGATCGAAGCCATCTACAAGTCCGCCGCCAGCGGACGCGGCGTAAAGGTCTCGCAGCCGAATGGTCCAACTCGCGGACCTGCTCTTCCGCCAATGAAGGCTTGAGGCTGCATTGATCGTGCATCCTGGCCTGACTGACAGGTGATGCTGGAGGCTACATTGAGCACAAGTGCTCCCGAGGGATTAAAGCTGGACCGGCACCTGATTGCAATCCACATTGAAGACCTGACGAACCGCAGGTTGATTGAGGGGTTGGCGGTACAACTCAACCTGGAACCGCGCTTCATTGAGGACCACGATCTGCTGGATGCGGAACTGATCCGGCACGTCGCGCTGATTGTTGCCGACGAGGTACCCGCTGCCCGTTACCGGCAGGCTCCTACCATGCCTGACAATCCCACTGACGGCCTGCAGCCGGCTCTGGTCGCCGTGGTTCCGCAAACCTTTGCGGGCAACGATTTGCTGCCCAAGAGAACCGATGAGCAATCCTTCGACGGCATCCTTGTGCTGCCGCAGGTGCCAAGCATGGTGTTGGCACAGCTGAGCGTGATTCTGTATGCGCACCGTTTCACGGTCAAGCTTGTTGAATCTGCCTTGGATGAGTTGCACCTGAACCGAAGCATCTTTCGATCCGTGACCAATGGCGCCAGCATCGCCAGCGCCACGGAGCCAGATTGCCCGCTGATCTATGTCAACCCGGCATTTGAGGTGATGACCGGCTATAGCCTGGAAGAGGTGGTGGGCAAGAACTGCCGATTTCTGCAGGGGAACGAACGCGACCAGTCGGGCCGTAACCTGATTCGACAGGCACTTGAGACGGGTCGTTCTGCAACCGCGATTCTGAGAAATTATCGCAAGGACGGTACGCCCTTCTGGAATGAGTTCTTCCTGTCGCCAATCTTCAATAAAAATGGAACGCTCACCCATTACGTCGGCATTCAGAATGACGTATCGGCACGCGTCGCTTTTGAGGACGCCCTGCGCGAAAGCGAAAAGCTCGCCGCCAGCGGGCGCCTTGCGGCTTCCATTGCGCATGAGATCAACAACCCGCTGGAAGTGGTCACGAATCTCTTGTACCTGGCGCGCCGGGAAGACGATCCAGAGCAGAAAGATGACTACCTGCACCATGCCGAGGAGGAACTGCATCGCGTCTCGCTTCTGACGACTCAATCCCTCCGCTTGTATCTGCAATCCTCCAAACCGCAGGCCGTGCGCGCCGCTGACCTGGTGTCTGCTGTGCTGGCGCTCTACATGCCCAAGATGACTGTTCAAGGTGTCACTGTCGAGCGGCGCGACTGGACCGAGGCGTCTGTGGTGTGCATGGAGAGCGAGATTCGCCAGGTGGTCAGCAATCTGGTGCGGAATGCAATGGACGCCATGCGCGGATCACCGGGACGTTTGCTGGTACGGGTGCGCAACAGCACCCTTTGGCC
>CALMOM010000160.1:2665-16460 GCA_937873305.1 uncultured Terriglobus sp. | reverse complement strand
GAACCAAACCGATTCATAGGAGCAGTCTCCATTGCAGGTGCGGTGGGGAAGCGTGCCGCTGGTGATGCCGACGTTGCTACCGATGCCACAGGCACCGTTGCCGGGCCATGGCAGCCGCACCTCCGGGTTAGGCGTGTGCCCACAATGGCGAACACCATTGAAGCGGATGTACTCCGGGCTAAACTCTGGCTCCTCCAGTCCGTGGGCGTTGGCGATGGGAGAACCTGCAGCCTCCAGCGCCGGCAGAACGCGCTGGAAGTCTTCGGTGATGGCCTGGAAGACGGCTGGGCTGATGGTTTGCGGACGGGACCAGTTGTGCGTGTAACCCATGATGCGGAATCCTTTTCTGGTGATGCAGCGGGGAAGGGAAGTGCTCAACAGAGCGCGAGAGGGCAGGGCAGGGCGAGCCGGCTATGCCGGCTGCTCCTGCTGTTCCTCAGCCCAGGCCTGGCCGGTGATGAGGTCGACTGCCTTCTGGGCTGCTGCTGCAGCCTGCAGGATCAGGCGGTTGTCAGCCTGGAGTTTCCCAATCCAGTTCTGCAGATAGGCGGTGGTGTTGCGCTCGCTGTGGGAGTTGCCGATGCCGGCGATGGCACTGAGGAACGCGGAACCGGTCTCGGCGATCAGTTCCTCACGGCTGTAGAGGTCGTCCCCGAAGGCGGCTCCGAAGGTGCGGTTCAGGCGGGATGCGTGGCCGGTGCTGTGTACCAGCTCATGGAAGAGGGTGCTGTAGTACAGGCTGGGCTCGACGAAACGGTGCCGGGCAGGCATGTGGACCGTGTCCGTGACGGGACGGTAGCAGGCGCGGTACTCAGTGGGGCTTAGCCGCTCGATGGCGGGCTTGCCCTGCCAGGCTTCGACCAGGGCCTCGCAGGCGGCATCCTCGGCAACGATGTCGGGCTCTACGGCAGGGAGTAGCTGGGGAAGTGTCAGACCATCGCACTGCTCGACGTTGAAGACGGTGTAGGAGGTCAGCATGTACGGGCTGCGCTTGGTGCCTGTTTTCTCAGCCTGATCTTCGACCTGTTCGGTCTCGTCCTTTTTGCCCGCAAACTGCTTGTAAAACACGATGGACGTGCCCTTTTCGCCCTTGCGAACGGAGCCGCCCATCTCCTGGGCCTGTTTGTAGGTGAGCCAGAAGGGTGCGGAGTAGGGTGCAGACCAGAGCAGCATGACGTTCACACCGCGGTAGGGCTTGCCGGTGCGGAAGTTGTGGGGAAAGCTACCGCCCGCATAGGTGGGTGCCTGCCATGGCTTCTCCCACGGAATGATGCCCGCTTCCAGGCTCTTGACGATGCGGTCGGTGACGGTCTGGTAGATGCTGGGCTTGGCGGTGGCCTGTACTTGCTTGCTCATGGTGTCTCTCGCTTTTTCAGTGGTTTTGGCTGTGGCTGTCTCAGTCACGCCTTGGCCCTGGCCCACGCCAGCAGGGGCGGCAAGTGACAAGCGGTGGGTTCCCTCCCCGCAGTGGCAACGGAGGGCGAGCGAAGCGAAGGTCTGCACAAGCGTCAGCGCGGAAGATGAGGGTGCCGCTTGCGCGCGCCAGGGACGGAGTTCCTCAGGAAGGCTTGGCTGCCGCATTTGCACGCGCCAGCGCGTGCCTCACTTTAGGGTCGCGTTGCGGCAGGAACAGGCCGCTGGGATGGGGAGACTCCGAGACGGCGCTGCGCTGGCTGGGAGCTGGGGCAAGGGCGGAGCCCTTCCCCGAGAAAGCCGTTCACTTCGTTACACTAAGCAACGATGAATAGTGCCGCGTTCCTGTCCGCAGTTAAAGAAGAGATTGCCCGCCTTCAGCAGATCCGGAACCTTCTGGAAAACGACTCTACCGACCCCAGCACCCGCAACTCTACTAAGGCCTTTCCCGCCAAGCGCGGAGGCATGACTGCAGAAGGACGCGCGAGGGTCGCCGAAGCTCAGAGGAAACGTTGGGCGGCGAAGAAAGCGGCAGCAGAAACCGCAGCAACGCCCGCGCCACCCATCGCGAAGAAGAAGAAAATTGCAGCACCCGTGAACAAGTCGGCAAAGACCGTGGAAGCAGTGCCGCCGGTGAAGAAGCAGACAGCATCTGTATCGAAGCCAGCTGCAAGCAAGACAGCCGCACCCGTCAAGAAGGTCACGGTCAAGAAGTCGGCTGTCGCAACCAGGCCCGCAGCAGCGAAGAAGGCCACAGCGGCAAAGAAGAACTCTGTCGGCCAGGCCGCACCCAGGAAGCAGGTGCGGAACGTGCGTACGCAGCCGGACTCGAACATTCGCTCTGAGGCTAGAGAAGCGAATGCACCGGTCGTTGACGCCGCGCCTGCTGTGACAGAAGACAGCTCCTCCAACGAGTAAGGCGCGCCGGACGAATTACTGGCTGGCTGCTGCTCTGTCGCGCATGCCAGACAGCAACGCCTGCAGGTCGGCATCGGCCACAACACTCGCTCGCGGCATCTCCACGGCCTGCTGAAAGCGGTGGAGGTCATTGCTCATGATCGCGGCCAGCGTCACCAAGCTTTCCAGCAGGGCGACGGCAGTTTCGGCGCGGATCTCCAGGCGGCCCGGTTCCACTGTGATGTTGGCCGGCAGGTCCGGCAGCATGGCATTGCGCAGGTCGGCGGGCAGGGTCACGCGCAGCGGCTTTGGCCGGGGCGGCGGCTCCGCTGCTCGGAGACGCGCGCGTAAGGCCTCCTCGACCGAATCGGCCTTGCTCATTTCCTCCAGAAATTGGAGCAGGGCAGAGCGTTCCACGAAATGGGTTCCACCTACAACAGTCACCCCACCGATTGCCTTCATGAGTGATTGTGCAGACGGCCGACTGATGCTGAACAAGTGTTCCAGGTCTGACCGGGACCAGGTTTCGGTCCGGGAGCGCTCCGCCCGTTCGCGAATGGCATGGAGGTCGCGGGACCACTTCACGGGTCTGGGCATGACGAGAGCTCCTCAATAATGAGTTTAGGATAGTGGGGTTGTTGGCCGACCTGCTAACTATTGCGGTTGGTACTTGAATATATTACCCACGACAATACAAGTTGTCAGGGGTAAACTGCTGGAGTGAGTGAAACCGCAGAAATCGTGTTGGTAGCGCCTCCGGGCGCTCCGGAAAGCACGAAGTCAGCGGAGCTGACCCCCGCCCAACGCCAGCTGCGGCAGATGGTGCTTGACTCCGTCACCTCACCCCACTCCCGCCGTAACTACGTCAAGGCTCTAGACCTGCTTTTCACGTTGGCTGCCGGCCGGCCGCTTACCCGTGCCCTCCTCATGGAGTACCGGAGTTCGATGGAAGATCTGGCGCCCTCCACGGTGAACGTTCGTCTGGCGGCCGTCCGGAAGATGGTCTCGGAGGCGAAGCGGAACGGCTTACTATCCGCCGAGGAGGCCGTAAGCATCACGGATGTACCAAATATCCGGCAGAGCGGTAAGCGGCTTGGAAACTGGCTCACGAAGGAACAGGCAAGGGAACTGCTTCAGGTTCCCGATCGCTCCACCCTCAAGGGCAAGCGCGACTACGCCATCCTTGCCCTCCTGGTCGGCTGCGCCCTGCGAAGAAGGGAATTAGCTAACCTCACCATCGAAGAGATCCAGCAGCGGGAGAACCGCTGGGTCATCGCCGACCTCCGCGGCAAGGGCGGACGTATACGCACCGTGGCGGTGCCGGTCTGGGTCAAGCAGGGCATCAACGCCTGGCAGACGGCGGCGGGCATCCAAGAGGGTCCGCTCCTGCGGTCGGTCAACAAGGTTGGCAAGGTGGGGGAGAGTCTGAGCGACTGGGCCATCTGGGCCGTCGTGACCGAGTCGGCGAAGCAGATCGGGATCGAGCGGTTCGGGGCGCACGATCTGCGACGGACGTGCGCGAAGCTCTGCCGCAAAGCCGGTGGGGACCTCGAGCAGATTAAGTTTCTACTCGGGCATTCGTCGATCCAGACGACGGAGCGCTACCTGGGGTCTGAGCAGGAGATCGCCGTTGCGGTCAACGACAGCCTCGGACTGTGAGTCCGTCATACCTTGATGTTGGATAGCTTCGGATACGCAAACTAGCAGCTTTGTGGCGTACTCCGTTTAGGTTTTTTCTATCGCTTGCACCCGCTGTGATCATTTGTGTGTAGACTAAGCCCATCGTGATGAGCACCTTTGCATTTCCGGCACCCTCGCCGAAGCTGATGCTTTGTTGTTGCCCCACCTGCGCCCGCTGTCGTTAGAGCGCCGATGTTGCCGCTTTTGTTCTAATCCCCCTGAAGTTTGCCCAAGGACCGGCGCCCTAGCACGCTCGTACGAGTGGAACAGTGTGCCGAGGCCTAGAGGTTTCGATGAGAACACTTGTATTTGCAGCATCCTTGCTTCTTAGCGCGGCGACAGCCCTTGCGCAGGGTGCCGTGACGACCCCCGAGCAGGCGTTCGGATTCAAGCCCGGCACCGACCGCAAGCTGGCTGACTGGGTGCAACTCACGGGTTATTTCAAAACGCTCAGCACGCAGTCCAAGCGCATCTTGTACGACGAGGTGGGTAAGACCACTGAAGGCAGGCCCTTTATTACGGTGACGATCTCCGCACCGGAGACGCTGGCCCACGTGGACGACTACAAGCGCATGCAGGCACAGCTGGCCGATCCGCGCGTGATCACCTCCTCGCAAGCCAAAAACCTGATAGCGCGCGGCAAGACCGTGTTGGTGGTCACGTGCAACATCCATTCCACGGAGATTGCGAGTGCGCAAAGTGCGGCGGAGTTTGCGTACCGCCTGGCGTCAGAGGACAGCCCGGAGATTCAGTCCATTCTGCAGAACGTCATTATCGTGCTGGTGCCATCCCTGAACCCTGACGGTGAGCAGTTGGTAGTGGATTGGTACAAAAAATACCTGGGCACACCGTACGAGGGTGCAAGCCCTGTGGTGCTATACCACCACTACACCGGTCACGACGACAACCGCGACTGGGCTGCTTTTACCCAGGTCGAGACCCGCCTCGCCGTCGAGAAGGTTATCAATCCGTGGCACCCGCAAATCCTGTACGACCTTCACGAGATGGGCTCGACCGGCCCGCGCCTCTATCTGCCGCCGTGGGTCGATCCCATCGATCCCAACGTGGACCCCTTGCTGGTGCAGTCCATGAACGCACTAGGCACACAAGCCGCGCTGGACGTTGCGCGCACGGGCAAGCAGGGCGTGCTCATCCACGGCGTGTATGACTTCTGGTCGCCGCTGCGCGACTACATTGCGCTGCACAACGGTCTGCGCATCTTGACTGAGTCGGCCACTGTGAACATCGCATCGCCCATCGACATTCCGTTCAATAAACTTAGCCGTGGCATCGGGTTTGACGCGAAGGTGGCAGCGTGGAACTTTCCCGATCCGTGGAAGGGTGGCCACTGGACGCTGGGCGACATCGTCGCATACCAGCAGGCCGCCTTCTTTTCCATTGCGCATAATGCCGCCCTCTACCGTGAGCACTACCTGAGCGATTACTACGCGCTGGGTGAGCACGCCATCCATCCCAAGTCCGGCCCGTACGCCTATGTCATACCGGCAGAGCAAACGGAGTCCGCCGCAGCGGCGCGCCTCGTGAACATCCTGATCACAGGTGCCAACGAGGTGGGACAGGCCACCGCGGACTTCACCGCGGACGGTAAGACGTACAGCAAGGGCAGCTACATCGTGAAGCTGGCGCAGCCATACGGCGTATTTGCGAAGTCCCTGCTAGAAATTCAGGACTACCCCAACATTGCGGAGTATCCTGGCGGTCCGCTGCAGCGGCCGTACGACGTTACGGCGCAGACGCTGCCGCTGCTGTTTGGTGTGAACGCGGTCGCCGTCAAGAAGGAGTTCCAGGCTCCGACGGCCAACGTGACACAGGCACAGCCGCCCGCAGGCAGCTTTACCGCTGGGCATGGTGCGCTGGGGTACCTCATCCGCGACGACTCGAACAGCAGCCTGTACGCCCTGTTTGCACTGCTCAAGCGTGGTCTGCGCGTGTACCGCGTGGCGGGCACGGGTCAGGAGCCGGGCAGCCTGTACCTGCCGCAGCAAAACGGCCTGGACGCCGCGCTCGAGGACGTGGCCAAGCACCTGCCGGTCACCATCCAGTCCGCCAGCGCAGTACCTGCCAACACGGCCCTGCAAGTGAAGCTGCCACGCATCGCGCTCTACCAAAGCTGGACCGCTGCGATGGATGAGGGCTGGACGCGCTGGATCTTTGACCAGAACGGCATCCCGTACACCCGCGTCGTGGACGCGGACATCCGCAGGGGCGACCTGAACAGCCGCTTCGACGTCGTCCTGCTGCCGGACAACTCACCCGCCGCCATCACGGAGGGCAGATTGGGGCGTGAAGACGCCGAAGGGCCGCAGCCACCGCCGGAGTTCCGCGGCGGCTTGGGACAGGCCGGGCTCGCCAGCCTGCGGAGCTTCGCCGAAGCCGGTGGCACCATCGTCGCGCTCAACCGGGCTTCGCAGGTGTACACCGCAAAGGACACCCCGGTGAGCAATGCGCTGGAGGGCGTCGCGGCCAAGGACTTCTACATTCCAGGCTCCATCCTGGAGGTTGCGGTCGATACGTCCAGTCCGCTGGGCTTAGGTTCGCGGCCCACGCTGCCTGTCTTCTTTGAGCAGGGCCCAGCCTTCCACGTCAGTGGCTTGGCGCGCTCCGCAGCAAACTACACCAGCAACAAGCCACTGCTCAGCGGATGGATTCTGGGTGGGCAGTACCTGCAGGGCAACTCTGCTCTAGCTGATGAGCCGGTGGGCAAGGGCCACCTGGTGCTGTTCGGCTTCCGGCCGCAGTACCGCGCGCAATCGGAAGGTACCTATCGCCTGTTCTACAACGCGCTGCTGTACGGCACCTCCACGCCCGCTACGTTGCAGGGCGAAGCGGGCAAGTCAGCCAAGGGCAAGCACGTTTCAGGCGATTCAAAGTGACTACCGGCACGCTCTCCTCTATCGCTCGCTGTCGACGCTAAGTGGATAGATACCACCCGCTGGCCGACGCACCTGTGTGCGCCGGACTTTGATCCCTTGCGTCCATGCACAGCTTCAGGAGAGCCGGACTCACTCATGAACACAGCAGTTTTCCACAAATTGTCACGCTACAGCCTTGCTGCGGCCTCCGTGCTGGCGCTGTCCGCGTCGGTCGGGGCGCAGAGTTCCAACGGCATCATCCACGGCCAGGTGCACGACAGCACCGGGGCCATCGTTCCGGATGCAGAGGTGGTGGTGCACAGCCCCGCGGTCGGCGGCACGTTTAGGGCCACCTCCGACAAGGAGGGCAACTACCGGCTGGGTGATGTGCCTGAGGGCAGCAGCTACAGTGTCGAGGTCTCAGCGCCAGGCTTTCAGAAGTACGTGCGTGGCAACCTCATCGTTCGGCCCGGCCTTGACATTGCCGTGGACGTACCGCTGACGCTCGGCTCGGAACAGCAGACGGTCGAGGTGGTGAGCGAGGCCCCGCTCATCGACACGGAAAACGCCGAACAATCCACGAATCTGAGCGGCGAGCTTCTCCGCAATGTGCCGATCACGGGGCGGCATGACTGGTCAGACGCGCTGCAGTTAACGCCCGGCATCGTCAGCGCCTCTTCCGACGCGCAGGGTGGCCAGACATACTTCCTGCGCGGTTCGGAAAATGAGAACCACGTCACGCTCTATGACGGCATGGACATTGGCAGCTTCCAGCAAAACTGGCCGTCCAACGGCATCAGCATCTCTAACGAGTCACTGGGCGATGTGCAGATCGTCACTGGCGGCAATGACGCCACCTCACCCGCAGCCATGGGCATGGTCATCAACCTGGCCAGCCCGGCGGGCAGCGACCAGTTCCACGGCTCGGTGTTCTATCTCGCAGGCCCGAGCGGGTTGAATGCGAACAATGTGCCCGGTGGTGCTGCTGCCAAGACCTCAGTAGAGCAGCCGGACTTTGCCGTGGGCGGTCCGCTCAAGCGGCAGCGCGCGTGGTTCTTCGCCTCTGGCCGCTACATCAACCGCGACGACAGTATCAGCCAGACGAGTACGCAAACGAACTACCTGACCACCGTGTCGCCGGGCTTCACAAATTTTGCGAACAAGTCGCGCGGCTTTGTTTTCCTGGGTGATGTGACCTACCAGCTCTCTGAAAAGCATCGCCTCATCGGGCTTGTGCAATACGACAGCCGCAAGCAGGATGCCAACTACCAGTGGTATGCAGCCAACATCGCCCACTCGCAATACGGCGGTGGCGCGTACGGGGCACGACTGGTGTCGCAGTGGAATCCGCGGCTCAGCACGCGCTTCCTTGTCTCGTACAACAACAAGGGCAGCAACTCGAGCCTGTCCGCCATCGGCGGTGTGGGCAGTCGGCCAGAACTCGACATTTATCAGACGTACACGCTCTCCAGCGGCACGTATATCGGGCAGGGGTCCACGCTCGTCACGCTAAACAACTTGTCGTCCGTGGGTACCAACCCGGCCAGCAAGCCTACCGCCTCGGGCGATCTGGAGTATGTCATCCCAGCCAGGTGGGGTGAGCACCTCCTCCAAACAGGCTTCTATCTGATCCCGCACGAACTGAGCCGGGCCACCACGTACTATGCCAACAACGGCGCGGATATCCTGCAAAACGCGGCGCTGATCGATCCCAACAATGCCGCGGCGGGCTACCGCATCTTTAGCCAGCAAAGCGTCAACGCCACCAGCCTCTTGACCAACTACATCAGCGCCAAAGATGCGGCCTGGTACATCCAGGACCGCTGGCGTCCCACGTCGCGGCTGACGGTCACCGGCGGGCTGCGGCCCGACTGGATTTCAGCCAGCGACCGCATCTCGAAGCAAACCATTCAGCATTCATGGAACTGGGCACCGCGCGTGGCCGGTGCATTTGTATTGACCAGGGACCAGCGGCACGTCATCCGCGCCAGCTGGACCAAGATCACAGATATCACGAACGCCAGCTACCTGGGCGCAAACGCCGTGGGTGGCACCAACACCGCCGCCACCACGACCACGTACTTCAATCCTGGTGGTAGCGTCTTCAACACCGTAACCACGCCCGCTACCAGCGCTGCTGCATCGGGCCGCACGTTTGACCCGGGTCGCCACCAGGGCTTCGTGCGCGAGTGGCTGGTAGGCTACCGTGCGCAACTGCCCAAGGAAGTCACACTCGATGCGAGCTACATCCACCGCGAGTACCGCGACCGCCCTGCCGCATGGGACACCAACCAGATTTACACCAGCACCAACAGCGGCACGGTATGGGGCGGCCTGGTGAATCCGGCGCTGAACAATACCTACTTCATCACGAACAACCACTACAACTGGCTGGTGGCGAACAGCCTAGAGTTCACGGTAAGCCGGCAGACCAAAGCGCTGCAGGTCTTCAGCACTTACACTTACTCGCCCGACCATGTGGGCGGCACCTGGCAGCCGTATGATCCTGCGTCCTTCATCGAGCCGGGCAAGTTTGCCAACAACAACGGCATCGGCTCCGTGCGCGGCTACGTCACCAACAGCTACACCGGTGACACGCGTGACCGCATGTGGCAGCGGCATGAGTCGCGCACGGGCATCACCTACCGTGCGCCTTGGAACGTCCGTGTCGGCACGTTGCTCACGGCACAGTCCGGTACACCGGGCGGCCCGGTGGTGACCACGCTGGCGGCGCTTGGGACGCCCTATGCCGGGCAGTATGGCCCCGCCACGCGCGTGGTGAATGGGCGCAATGTGTCGAATCCGCTGGCCACTACGTATCGCTTCGCCTACGCGGACCGCGGCACCGGCCAGATCTACTGCCCATGGCTTATCCAGTGGAACATGCTGGCTGGGCGTGAGTTCCACATTACCGACCGGCAGTCTATCGAGGCCGACCTCAACCTTTACAACGTCACCAACAACGGTGCCGCACAGCAGTTTGTTAACGGCTACAACATTGCCACCAGTACCTACGGACAGCTGCAAAATGTGCAGCAGCCTCGCTCCGCGCAGATCAGTGCGCGTTACCGCTTCTAAGTGTCGTCCGGAGATCGCATGAACATCCCCTCTCGCATTTGCTCAGGCATGGCCGCAGTCCTGATGACCGTCTCCTTCACACCCCGCGTGCTGCCTGCGCAGACACCGGCCCGGCTCACGTTGCAGGATCTCTTGGCCACGGAGCCACTGGGCGAAACCACGCTCTCGCCGGACGGCACAATGTTTGCCCTTGTGCGTGGCGGACAGATTGAGTTGCTGCCCGCCAGCGGTGGCTGGCCCGTCACGCTCACCACCACGCAAGGCGGCAAGTCTGGCGTGCACTGGTCACCAGACGGCAAGCGGCTAGCGTACGCGAACAACGGCAGCATCTGGACCGTCGCCGTGGACGGCGGCGCACCCCGGCGGCTGACCAACGCGCCCGCAGGGAGCGGTGACCCACGCTCTGCCGCGGACCGCGATCCAGAGTGGTCTCCAGGCGGCCGATGGTTGCTGTTCGGCAGCGGACGACGCGGCAACAGCAGCCTGCTGGTGGTCAGCGCAGATGGTGCCACTACTTCCTTTGTCACGCCGGAAAGTGAAGAGGCCAGCGCGGGCGAGTGGTCGCCCGACGGCAAACAAATCGCCTATGTCGCCCGCACGAAGAGTGCGTTCAGCGGCAGCATCCGCCTCGTGCGATTTGATCCTGCCAGCTTCGGCGCGGCAGGTGCAGAGCCACACACGCTGTACACCGCGCCCGTGGACCGGGGTGGCGGCTGGTCCATTCGCAGCCTTAGCTGGACGCCGGATAGCAAAGAACTGGTGACGACCCTGCAGAACTCCGGTTGGGAGCACCTGTACCTGCTGAGTACCCGAGGTGGCGCGCCCAGGCAGATCACCGACGGCAACTTCGAAGACAGCGACCCGCAGGTCTCGCCCGATGGCCGCTCTGTTCTCTTCTTGTCTAATCGTGACCTGCCGGAAGCGTCGAATGTCTGGCTGGTGCCGCGCACGGGGGGCGCTGCCCGCCCTGCGGCTATCTTCAAAACACCGGGCGTAGCCACTGCCCCGCACTGGTCGCACGATGGCAAAGAGGTGTATTTCCATCGCGGAGATGCCAACCAGACCGGTGACCTCTACACCGTGTCCGCGGCTGATAGCAGCGCCGTCCGTGCCGTGACGAATACCACCCCCACCACCATTGCAAAAGCGTTCCAAACTCCAGAGCGTGTGACCTGGAAGAGCAAGGATGGCCACGATATCAGCGGCCTGCTCTATAAACCGCAGCACGCTGCACCCGGCGCAAAGCTGCCTGCCGTGCTGTGGATCCATGGCGGCCCGGAAGGGCAAGACGTATACCGTGCCGATGGCTGGGCGCAGTACCTGGCGCAGTCCGGCTACCTGGTGCTGGAACCCAACTACCGCGGCAGCACCGGCTATGGCGAGGCCTTCCGCAACCTGAACGTCGAAGACTCAAATGGCGGCGAGGTGGATGATGTCTCTGCAGGCGCACAGTACCTGGTCGCCAGCCAAAACGCTGACCCGGCACGGCTTGGCATTGGCGGCGGTAGCCACGGCGGCACCATGGTGGCCTACATCGTGACGCGCTACCCAGACCTGTTCGCCGCGGCCATCGAACTCTATGGTGTAGTGGACCGCGCGTTGTTCTTGGAGCGCACCAACGCACCCTCTGCCAACCGCTGGAGCATGAAGATGGGCGGCAGCCCGCAGGAGAAGCCGGAGAGCTACCGTCGCGCCAACGTCCTGCTGTCGATTGACAAGGTGCGCACACCGCTACTCGTTATGCATGGTGCAAACGATCCACAGGTGCCACCAGCAGAGTCTGCCCGCTTCGTCGAAGCTTTGCACGCCGCCAACAAGCCCGTATTCTATTTTACCTATGCGGGGGAACTCCACGGATTTGCTCAACCTGCGCACCGACTGGATGCATGGCAGAAGCAGAAAGCATTTCTGGACCACTATCTCTCCCCAAGCCAGGGTCTAACGAGCACTACGACCGAGACAGTGCTTTTTCCAGGAGCCGCTGCAAAAGACGAATCGTCAACTTCGATCAAGGGAGTAGCCCTACCTTAAGATTTCCTTGGACATCTGCATACACATTGCGTGACCGTCTACTGCCTGTCATTTGTCGCTTTAGGTGGCACACTTCTGATCTCGCTATTTGGCACACATGCTGTCGGGTTAGGCACCGATGGCGGGGTTGCTGAAGATCATCTGCTTTGTCTATCTACACTTGCGGAGTCAACGGCTCCCAGGCTCAATGGGAGTGTGCCACTTAATCCGAACAAAGTAGGCCAAATAATTAGAAAACGGCACAGGTGATCTCCATGCCAGATCTTGAAAACGAGACAGCAGCAGCTCCCGTCCACGTTGCAGAGCAGTACGAAGCTGGCTACGGCGCGCACTTTCGTGAGGAAGCGTTCAGCCTCGGTGCGACCCGGAGCTGGCAGGCCGGATGAACGACGCAAACCGCGAGTTGGGGAAGTTTGAGGAAGCGTTCTCGCCGGCACAGTCGTTCCTGCCATTCTTTGGAACCGGAGACGAGGCGAGGCGACGTGAGCTGCCTTTCTATCCAGGCTGCTCCGAGGAGTGGAAGCGAAGCTGGATCGAGGCGGACATCCGCATGGGTCTGGAAGTCTGCAATCCGGGAACTAGGCCGATCCAAGGCCAAGCAGAGCCGTGGAGATGGCGAAGCCATGGAAAGCCCGGAACGGTGAAGCTGTCCCGCCCTTCCCACAGCTTCTTGGAAGAGGTCGATGGTGCTGACCTCTCCCACATCACGCACCGCTTTCGGCTGCGAGGGAAATATGTCAACAAGGTTGCGGGTCAGAGCAGCACTCGATCGACACAGGCTCTCGTATGCTTGGAACAGCGATGAAGCAGAGAGGCAAGGCGGTCCAACTTGCAATGCATTGCCGGTGCGGCCGTGAGAGTGTGCTTGCGCTCGGTATGTGCTCGACCTGCTACACGCTTCGGCGCTAGGATGAGGAATACTTCGGTGGTCTGCGGGAAGCGGTGCTGGAGCGCGACTGTTATCGCTGCCGTGTCTGCGATGCGCCCGGAACAGGGAAGCGGAGCATCATCGTGCATCACCCGCGTACCTGGGAAGTCCGAGCTCAAGTTAATGATCTCGCTCTGTCTCGGCTGCCACGCCAGGGTTCATCGGACGAGGGCAGTCCTGGTCACCATGTCTCCCTTACTGCTGGAGTTGTGGAGAGAGCAACATCCGGATGGACATGAACAGACGGCCTTGGACTCCAGGAGACCAGTGCCCCCACAACCGCGAAAGTTCACTGTTTTAGTCTTGGATAGAGCACGCGACGCTGACGCGGTCTGAAAAACCGGTCACGCGATAGATGGTAAGTAGAGCGTACTCACTCTTGAGTGATATTCATCAGTTCTCAGTAAGTTCGTCAGCATCTACGGTCTTACCTGAGGTGATAGGATCGCACAGAAATATGCGTACTCCACCTGTCGTACTCTCTTCCTCGCCACCTCTCGCAGTCAATGCTACAGATTTGGTCAAGCAATACAGAGGCGGAAAAACCGCCTTGAATCATTTTACCTTGCAAGTGAAATGGGGCTCATTCTTTGCACTGATTGGCCCAAATGGTGCGGGGAAGTCAACTGCATTCAAGATTCTCACAACCTTATCGCGAATAACGTCTGGAGTGGCATCCGTCGCAGGCTTTAATGTGCAGAGTCAACCTGATGCGGTCAGAGGATCAATAGGGTACGTTGCACAGGCTAGCAGCTCAGACAGTGACAGCTCAATCACTGAAAATCTACTGCTTGAGGGGAGACTGCATGGCTTGAATGGTAGAGAGTTAAAGGCTAGAGTCGCGGAGTTGCTGTCGACTTTCGACCTCCATAGGTACAAAGATCAGAAGGTGCGA
>CALMOM010000160.1:0-2655 GCA_937873305.1 uncultured Terriglobus sp. | reverse complement strand
GATTAGATCTTGCTATGGCAGTCGTTCGACAGCCCCGCGTGCTGTTCCTTGATGAGCCCACGACGGGTCTGGATCCGGACGCCCGCGTTTCACTGTGGCACTACCTCAAAGAGCTTCAAATAAGAGACAACCTGACGATCTTAATCAGCACGCACTACTTGGAAGAAGTTGACCATTTGACGGATGAACTAGCCTTTATTAAAGATGGAACCATCCTCGCGCATGGATCACCTGCCGAACTCAAAGCTAAATTGAAAGACGACATTATAGAGATCACGTTTGCTAATGAAGTTCAAACATCAAGGATCGTCACCTCTGCAGATGAATTAGGACATTGCATCTCCGAATATTCAGTTGAGAACCACCTGGTTCGGATCAGGTGTAGAAGACAAGCAATGAGCTCACAGACAGTACTAAGGCACTTTCTTGAGAATGAATTTCAAGTAGAGGCAGTAAATATACGAAGACCCTCGCTGGAAGATGTGTATTTTCACTACGCTGGGACGGTGCTCAGACCCGAACTGTCAGAACAGGGATGAAGCGCTTTCAGGACCTGTTCTGGCTTACGCATCGCCAGATGCTGCTGCTTGTTCGTCAACCGTGGTATGTGGCAGCCCTGCTTCTGCAGCCCTCTATATGGCTCTTCCTTTACTTTCAAGTGTTTGAAGGCGTCGTCAGAAAGAGCGATCTTTTTGCTACCTCCTATATTGGATTCATAGCTCCAGGAGTCATCGTTACAAGCTGTGCCACGACTGCGGGCTGGAATGGGTTGGGTCTTGCCTCAGAAATCAATGGCGGCCAAGTGCAACGCTTACTTGTTCTCCCTGTGTGGAGGGAAGCGATGCTATTTGGGCGAGTATCAGCTGTCTGTCTTGCCACCGTCCTGCAGGCCACCGCACTGTTCCTTGTCGCTTTCGGACTTGGAGCACGCTACACAAGTGTCCTTGACGGGCTCATAGTAGCTCTCCTCTGCTCCACAATGTTGGCGACATCCCTTGCTTGCGTGTCGAATGCGTTGGCGTTGCTGACGCAAAAAAGTGAAACGCTGATTGGCTTAGCAAGCTTCATACTGCTACCGCTTACGTTTATGACTCCTTCACTGGTGCCCCTGCAAACACTTCCTACCTGGATGCAGCGGGTATCGTCTTTGAATCCCTTGAGCTGGGCCATAGAGGCGACAAGAATCGCAATGACAGGGCACTTAGCCTCTACAGGTGTCTTAACAAGATTGTTCCTGCTCAGCATGTTTCTACTGGTGTCGGCTTCGGCTGCAATGGCTTCTCTTTCGCGGTTTAGTAGACATCTCTAAAGACTTATGGTCAGATGTGCAACGGAACCGAGTGTTCTTGTAAATACAGTGTGTTGCATTTAGAGCAGGCGGGCGACAGGCCTTGTTCAAACCCAGACCGGATCAGCTGGTAGCGTTCTGATGTCCAGATCTGAGTGAGCGTCTCCCTATTCAAATCACCAACTGCAAACTCATTGAAGAATTTACACGCACTCACCTTTCCGCTTGGAAGTACATCAACCCGCGTCGTCAGCACACTGCACTTCGTAGCACAGGCTGCGGTCATGGCCTTCCCTAGAACAAAATTCTCGATCTCGGAAAACTCTAGACCGGGCTGATATCGAAGTTGCATCTTCCACGGCTTTGCGTTGATGCGGCGTAAGTCTTCGAGCAAACCCGGAACATTCAACGGACTGATGGCATACTTGAAAGCGTCCCAACTGTGTCTCTGTGCTGCATCGTCAAGCATCCACGCGAAACGCTCATTCACAAAGTGGTTCATCTCTTCGGATGTTTCGGGAGAAATGTACCAAGGGAAGCATAGAAGGACTAGGTCGATGCCTTTTTCTTCGAAGTAGGTCAGCAACTCAAAAAGACGATTGATGTTTCCGTCGCTGATGACCGTATGAACGGAGATCTTTCCTTTGAACTGACCATTTGCTCGTAACGCCAGCAGGCGATCAACTTGCTCCATCACTCGTTCGAAGGAGCCTTTGCCACGAATGCTGTCGTGCTGCTCTTTGAAGCCCTCTATCGCTATCAGCAGTTCAAGACGAGACGACATCTGGCAGAGAGCATCGATGTGCTCTGTTAGGTAGTAGGCGTTCGTGCAAATTGTTACCTCGCGCTCCTCAGTTCTGAGCATGTCCAGCAGCGAGGCAATCTGGCGATGAAACAGTGGTTCACCGCCCCAAAGATAGAGCCTCGACCGATACTCTCGAGTTTCGTTTAGTAGTTCTTGAAAGATCGCTGGATCGAGGTCGAGGAGTTGCTCCTCTTTGGACAGGTCGCGATGGTAGCCGTCCTTGTTCCATTGATAGCAGTGGGCGCAACGTAGATTACAGCGATTTGTGAGCTTGACTCCGATAACTTCCGGCAGAAGTTCTGGTTGAGCCGAACGCAGCCGGTGATCCTCGACATATCGACGAGCCACACCCTTCATACGTTCGAAAGTGTCTGCTGTTACAGATTTCATCCGATCTGGTTGCATATGACTCCTCCTTCCTTATGGACGTTTCACAAACTCGTCTGAAGAAACTTCACGTAGTCTGGGGTGTTTTGCTTAGCATAGGTAAGGTTTTCATGCAGACGAGTTAGTTCTTCTCTACGAAAGTCGACACGGGCCCATGTTTCGAAGCGTATGCCAA
>CALMOM010000159.1 GCA_937873305.1 uncultured Terriglobus sp. | reverse complement strand
AGCAGTTTGTCGTTCTCGTAGATCTTGTTTTCCTGGAGATCGACGACGATCATCTGCCCCGGACCCAGCCGCCCGCTATGCACCACCGTCTCCGGGTCAAGATCGACCAGGCCGGTTTCAGAGCCAGCAACGACGAGACCGTCCTCCGTGATGGCAAAACGGCAGGGACGGAGGCCGTTCCGGTCTAACGCCGCGCCCACAAAGCGACCGTCGGTAAAGGCCAGTGCGGCAGGCCCGTCCCAGGGCTCGGTTACGTCGCGGTGGTAGGTCAGAAAGTCAGACTCGCGATTTGCCACGGCAGGCGGCAGCAGGATACGAATGGCTTCCGCAACGGTGCGACCATTGTGCGCCAGCAGTTCCACCGTTTCATCCAGGCTGGTGCTGTCGGTGCCATCCGCCGTCAGGATGGGCATGCATTCCGCGGGCAGCGTGCTGGTTCGCGCGTCCATGCGAGCGCGGTTGCCCCATACCGTGTTGATTTCGCCATTGTGTGCCAGGGTGCGGCCCGGCTGTGCGCGGTGCCACGCGGGCGTAGTGTTGGTGGCGTAGCGCTGGTGAAAGAGCGCGAAGGGTGTTATGTAGCTCTCGTCCTGCAGGTCCGGGTAAAACTCCGGCAGCAGGCGGCCAATACACATGGATTTGTAAACGATCGTTTTTGACGAGAGCGACGCAACGTAACCCGTGACCTCGCTCGTTTCGAAGCGGCGCTCGAAGTCCTTGCGTGCCAGGTACAACTTGCGCTCGATCTCTGCCTCCGATGCGCCGGTGACCAGCAGATGTTTGATGGCCGGCATGGTGCTCAACGCGATCTCGCCCAGCACGTCACTCCGCACCGGCACGTCGCGGATGGCCAGCACGCGCAGGCCCTGCGCCTCCACGCAGGCGGTCAGCACGGCACAGGTGTTTGCGTCCGGATCGGGTACAAATACAACGCCCACGCCCAGCGGCTCGCTGTCGGCAAGCTGCACGCCCGTGTCCGTCAGCAGCAGCGCACGGGGCACCGCTGCCATGATGCCCACGCCATCAGAACTCTTGCCGTCCGCAGCAACGGCACCGCGGTGGGCCAGCCGTGCCAAGGCCGTCAGCGCGTCCGTGAGCACCTTGTGTGCCGCCTCGGCAGTGCTGTTGGCCACAAAGCCGACACCGCAGGAATCATGCTCAAAGCGGGGGTCTACCAGCGAACGCACCGGCGATTGGGCGCGGCTGGGCGTGCAACAGGAGATGGGCTGATAGGTGTCCATGGCTTATTTTACGTCGTAAAACAGCTCCTAGCCGCAATGCGAACGTGATCCTTCTGTAAGGGTGCCTAACCACTTGTTGAGATGCAGCGCGTGGCTGCTTGACGGTAGGCTTGTGTATATTTATACATGTTCTTGCATAGTTATGCATCGCTTGAAGACGCGATGCACTCTAAGCAAATAGGCCAGCAGCAATGGCCAGCTTCCGCCCCCACCACAGGTCACCGGGAAGCAAACGACACCACGGCACAGGGGCGGGCTAAACGCATGAAACAGCAGCGACATACGGCGATTCGGGACCTGCTGGTGACCACCAGCGTCCTTTCGCAGGACGAGCTGCGCAAGAAGCTGGCCAAGCGTGGCATCACCGTGACACAGGCGACGCTTTCCCGTGACATTCAGGAGCTGAAAGTCATGAAGGGGCCGAATGGCTATGCACTCCCGGAGAACGTCGACGAAGCCGACGACATGCCCAGCGTCCGCGAGACGCTCGAGAACTTCGGTCTGGTAGTCAAGCAGGCGCAAAATCTGTTGATCGTGGAAACCCTGACAGGCACCGCCCAGACGGTCGCTACCGTGCTGGACAACGAGGACTGGCCGGAGCTGATGGGCACCGTGGCCGGTGACGACACCGTGCTTGTAATTTGCGCAGACATAAAGCAGGCCGCCCTGCTGAAAGAGCGGATGGAAGGCCTGATCGGGTGAGCACACTCGCGTTCGCGGGCGAGCTGGCAACGGCGCCCGCACAGACCCGTATTTCGATGAAGACTGCCGTCGCGGGCGTGACCGGCTACGCCGGTGCAGAGCTTGCGCGGCTCTTGCTGGCGCACCCGTGCTTGCAAGACGCCGAGCCGCTCTTCCTGGGCCGCATGGACGCCGTTGCGGACGCGACGACGCTGTACGATCTGCACCCGCAGCTTGCGCGTAACACGTTTGCGGGTGGGGGCCGCCCCGCGCCGTCGGTCGTCCCCTTCACCTGGCAGACGCTGCGCGACAGCGGCACGGAGGTGCTGTTCCTGGCCACGCCGCACGAGCAATCGCGCGAGTGGGTGCCGGAGGCGCTTGCGAATGGCATACGTGTGATCGACCTGTCCGGCGCGTGGCGTCTGCACGACCCTGCAAACGCTGCCGTGTACAAGCTGGAGGATGCGGAGCCCGCGCTTGCATCCAGCCTGCAGCAGGAAGCTGTGTACGGCTGCCCGGAGCTGCATCGTGATGAGATCGCGACAGCGCGGTTGGTCGCCAATCCTGGCTGCTATGCAACGTCGATCATCCTGGCACTCGCGCCGCTACTGCAGGCCGGGCTTGTGGACCTCGACCACGGCGTTGTGTGCGACGCAAAATCCGGTGTCTCGGGCGGGGGCAAGGCGGCCACTGCGAAAACGCACTTCATGTATGCCGCCGACAACCTTTCGGCTTACGCAGTGTTTGGGCACCGGCACACGGGCGAGTTGTTGGAGCAGCTTGGCCTCTCGGCAGATCAGATCCAGTTCACGCCGCACCTCCTGCCCATTCCGCGCGGCATTCTTTCGACCATCTACCTGCGATTGAACGAGCCCAGCACGGCTGCACAGATCGAAGACACGCTGCGGCAGTTTTATGCAACGAGTCCGATGGTGCGCGTGCGCCGCGCGGGCGACCTGCCGCAGATTCAGCACGTGGTGCGCACGGGCTTCTGCGACATCGGCTTCGAGCTTGCGCCGGACGGCAAGCGGTTGGTGCTTGTGTCATGTCTCGACAACTTATTAAAGGGCGCGGCAAGCCAGGCCGTGCAGAACCTGAACGTGATGGCTGGCTGGAATGAAGAGGAGGGACTCCTGTGAAGTATGTAGTCAAACTCGGGGGTGCCGCGCTGGAAAAGCCGGAGCTGCTGCATGCCATCGGCAAGGCCATCGCGGAACTGGTGGGGGACGGCCACCAGGTGGCCATCGTGCACGGCGGCGGTGTGCAGCTGACGCGTACCTTGCAGCAAATGGGCAAGGAAAGCCACTTCATCAGCGGCCTACGCGTGACCGATGCGGAGACACGCGACGCCGCGCTAATGGTGCTGGCTGGTCGCGTGAACAAGTCACTGGTGGCATCTCTAGGCCAGCAAGGGCAGGCCGCAGTAGGCATTTGCGGCGGTGACGGACACGTGTTTCGTGCACGCAAGAAGAAAACCGCGCAGGATCTCGGTTTTGTGGGCGAGATTGCCGCGACCGATGTGCGCTGGCTGGATGCGATCTGGAAGATGGGCGCGGTGCCCGTCATCAGCAGCATGGCGCTGGGTTATGACGGCGAGTACTACAACATCAACGCGGACGAGATGGCCAGCGCAACCGCAGCCGCGACGAAGGCCGATGCACTCGTTTTTCTGACCGACGTACCCGGCGTGAAGGGTGCGGATGGTCAGGTGATGCGATGGCTTTCGCTCAAAGAGATTCCGCTGCTGGAAAAGCAGGCGGTCATCAGCGGCGGCATGCTGCCCAAGCTGAACAGCTGCCGCGATGCCCTGTTGGCGGGTGTCAAGCGCGTGCGCATCTTGCCCGCGGAAGCAGCAAAAGTACTACCCGACCTGATCAGCACGCGGGTCAACGATGGAACGGAGGTGATGGTGGCATGAACAACACGACATACAGCTCAACCACACAGTTTGAGGAGGGCGCGCAGCACATGAACCTTCACACAACGCAGGCGGCGGAACAGAAGCTGCTGCTGCACACCTACGACCGCCATCCCATCCTGCTGAAGCGCGGCGACGGTGTGCACCTGTACGACGATGCGGGCACGCGCTACCTTGACCTGCTGAGCGGCATCGGCGTCTCCGCGCTGGGCTACGGCCATCCCGCCATCACGCGCGCCATCACGGAGCAGGCGACGACGCTGCTGCACACGTCAAACCTCTTTTTCCATGACGGCACGGCCACGCTGGCGCTGAAGCTGACCGAACTGACCGGTATGGACCGCGTCTTCTTCTGCAACAGCGGCACCGAGGCTTGGGAGGCCGCGCTGAAGCTTGCCCGCGCCCACGCCGGCCTGAAGCGCAGCGAAGGCAAGCCCATGGGCACGCGCTTCATCGCGCTGGAGCACTCGTTCCACGGCCGCACCATCGGCTCGGTGGCAACCACGCACAAGCTGCGCTACCGCCAGCCCTTCGGCCCGCTGATGCCCGATGTCACCTTTGTTCCCTTCAACGATGCCGACGCCCTGCGTGCCGCGTTCAGCGACGACGCCTGCGCCATCTGCTTGGAGCCGGTGCAGGGCGAGGGCGGCATTCACCCCGTCTCGCAGGAGTTCTTCGCTGCCGCGCGCGAATTGTGCGACAGCACAGGTGCGCTATTGATTGCCGACGAAATCCAGAGCGGCATGGGCCGTACCGGCATGTGGTGCGCCTACCAGCATTACGGCATTCAGCCCGACGTAACCACGCTGGCCAAACCCATTGCAGGCGGTCTGCCTATGGGTGCCATGCTGTGCACGGATGAGGCAGCGCGCGCCATTACGCCGGGCATGCACGGCACCACCTTTGGCGGCGGTCCGCTGGCCTGCGCTGTGGCCATTGCGGTCATCGACGAGATACAGCGTGCTGGGCTGCTCGAGCATGTCACCGAGACCGGCGACTACTTCATGCAGCAGCTGCGTGCACTGCAGGCGGAGCACCCTGGTGCCGTCGTGGACGTGCGCGGCGTTGGATTTATGATTGGTGTGGAGATGCGCTCGGCGGAGCTTGCCAAGGAACTGGCCGAACGAATGATGTTTGAGCACCATGTGATCCTGAATCGGACGAGCGAAACGGTGCTGCGCTTTCTGCCGCCGTTTCTCATCAGCCGAACCCACGTCGACGAAACCATTGCTGCTATAGGCAGCCTGTTGCAAGAGGTGGGTGCGACTGAAGCCGTCTCCGCCGGAGAAGAAGTACATGGGTAGCAAAACCGTAGTCATGCCGGGCGTCGGAAACGGCGCGCCGGACCCGCCCAAGTCGAAGGTGACGCTGGGCATCCAGTCGGACGCAGGATTTACACAGGCGGCTAAATCTTTACGCGGCCGTGACCTGTGCTCCATGGCCGACCTCTCATCGCAGGAGCTCGCTGCACTGCTGGAGCTGGCGCACGCCGTCAAAGCGCATCCTGAAGACTTCGCACATGCGCTCGACGGCAAGCAGATGGTGCTGATCTTTGAGAAGGCATCGCTGCGTACGCGTCTCACGTTTGAGGCGGCCATCAACACCTGCGGCGGCAACGCCATCTTCTACGATCAGACGGCTTCGCCACTGGGTGAGCGCGAGTCACTCTCTGACGTAGCGCACAACTTGGAGCGCTGGATGAACGTGATCGTGCTGCGCACCTACGCGCATGACACGGTCACAGATATCGCAGGCTTCTCGAAAGTGCCGGTCATCAACGCCCTCTCCGACTACGAACATCCATGCCAGGCCATCGCAGACTTTCTGACCGTAGAAGAACGGCTGGGCTCGTCCGAAGGCGTCAAGTTCACCTATGTGGGCGACGGCAACAACGTGTGCCACTCGCTTATGCTGTGTGGTGCGCTGCTGGGCGCGCACGTGACCATCGCAACGCCCAAGGGCTACGAGCCGAAGTTGGACGTGATCCATAGAGCCATGGCGATTGCAGAGGAAACCGGCAGCACCCTGACGCTAACGCACGACCCGGTGAAGGCCGTGCAGAGTGCAGACGCGGTGTACACCGATGTGTGCATCTCCATGGGCCAGGAGAACGAGACGCAGCGGCGCACGCCCATCTTCAAGCCATTCCAGGTGAATGAGCAGCTCATGTCGCAGGCCGCGGGTCATGCCGTGTTTATGCACTGCCTGCCGGCCCACCGTGGACAGGAGGTGACGGACGCCGTGATCGACAGCGAGCAGTCTGTCGTGTTTGAACAAGCAGAGAACCGCCTGCACGCGCAGAAGGCGCTGCTGCTGATGCTGCTGGGCGGTGCCAAGCGCATTCCACGCGACCGCGGGCTGAACGGCAAGCGCCGTCGCACGCTCGCTTAAAGCAGAACGCGAAGTCCGCAAAGGTTGCCGCGAAGGACGACGATACTTAGCGGCCTTCGCGTGTAATTCCTTGGCGCTCTTAGCGTTCTGCTCTTCATCAACCTGCACGAAAGGTCACGATGTCTATCATCCTGCAATCCTTACCGGTCGGCCAAAAGGTCGGCATCGCCTTTTCCGGCGGGCTCGACACCAGTGCCGCCCTGCACTGGATGAAATCCAAGGGTGCCCTGCCGTACGCCTACACGGCCAACCTGGGGCAGCCTGACGAGACGGACTACGACGCAATTCCGCGTAAGGCGCTGGAGTACGGCGCGGAGGCCGCGCGCCTCATCGACTGCCGCGCACAACTCGTCCGCGAGGGCATTGCCGCACTGCAGGCGGGAGCATTTCACATTACCACCGCTGGCATCACCTACTTCAACACCACACCCATCGGCCGCGCTGTTACAGGCACGGTGCTGGTGGGCGCGATGCACGAGGACGGCGTCAACATCTGGGGTGACGGCTCGACCTACAAGGGCAACGACATCGAGCGGTTCTACCGCTACGGGCTGCTCGTAAATCCCGACCTGCAGGTATACAAGCCGTGGCTCGACGCCACATTCATTGACGAACTCGGCGGCCGTACGGAGATGTCGGAGTTCCTGCAGCAGAGCGGATTTGACTACAAAATGTCGTCGGAGAAGGCGTACTCCACCGACAGCAATCTGCTTGGCGCCACGCACGAGGCAAAGGACCTGGAGCTGCTCTCCACGTCGATGAAGATCGTCGCGCCCATCATGGGTGTGGCCTTCTGGCGCGACGATGTTCCGGTTAAAGCTGAAGAAGTCACGGTACGTTTCCACGAGGGTATGCCTGTCGCGCTGAACGGCACAGAGTTCCCTGACGCGGTCGAACTCATGCTCGAAGCCAACCGCATCGGCGGCCGCCACGGCCTGGGCATGAGCGACCAGATCGAGAACCGCATCATCGAGGCCAAGAGCCGCGGCATTTACGAGGCGCCCGGCCTTGCTCTGCTGTTTGCCGCGTATGAGCGGCTGCTGACCGGCATCCACAACGAGGATACGCTGGAGCAGTACCGCGAAAACGGCCGTAAGCTGGGCCGCCTGCTGTACCAGGGCCGCTGGTTCGATCCGCAGGCCATCATGCTGCGCGAAGCGGCGCAGCGCTGGGTGGCGCGTCCCGTCACGGGCAAGGTGACGCTGGAGTTGCGGCGCGGGAACGACTACTCGATCCTGAACACCGACAGCCCGAACCTGACCTTTGCGCCGGAGCGGCTCTCGATGGAAAAGACAGAGTCGAGCTTCTCGCCGCAGGACCGCATCGGCCAATTAACCATGCGCAACCTCGACATCACGGACAGCCGCGCCAAGCTGCAGGTGTATGCGGCCAGCGGCCTCATCAATCTCAGCCGCGGCTCCGAGATGCCGTTACTCAAGAGCGCGGAGCCCGACGCGTAATGGGAAACGACGCGAACAAAATGTGGTCTGGCCGCTTTCGCGAGCCACTGAACAAAGACTTCGAGCGCTGGCAGCGATCTTTTGTATTTGACTGGCGATTGATTCAGGCAGAGATAAGCGCCAGCGGAGCGCACGCCCGAATGATTGCAGCTGCTGGGGTGTTGACTTCTGAAGAAGAGCGGGCAATGCTTCGCGCCTTAGGTGAGATTGGCGCGCAAGAGGGGATCAACGAAGAACGCAGCATGTTCGATCCCAATGCTGTTTACGCCGCATCCGCCGCACAGGCGGAGGATGTTCACCATTTTGTCGAGTTGGAACTACAGCGTCACATCGGCGACCTTGCCCTAAAACTCCATACTGGCCGCAGCAGGAATGAACAGATCGCTACAGACATGCGCCTGTACATAAGCGATGGCATGTACTTGCTTGCCGAAGGTATGAAACGCTGGGCGCTCTCACTGATCGGCTTGGCAGAACAAGCTGGTACTGCAGTGATGCCTTCGTACACTCATCTACAGCGTGCTGAACCGGTGCTTGTAGCGCATTGGCTGCTTGCTTACGTCGCCATGATTGAACGCGACCTTTCACGTCTGGCAGACTGCAAGAAGCGGCTCAACTTTTGCCCGTTGGGGTCCGGTGCTGTTGCGGGCGCAACGATGCCTTTTGACCGGGAGATAGCTAGCCGCTTTTTATATTTCACCGCGCCGACAGCGAATAGCATAGACGCAACGTCGGACCGCGATTTTGCGGTTGAGTTTGTGCAGGTGCTTTCTATACTCGCGTTGCATGTCTCTCGGTTTGCGGAAGAGATCACGATCTTTGCGTCTTCTGAGTACGGATTTGTGGAATTGCCCGAAGCTTTTTCGACCGGTTCCTCTGCCATGCCGCAAAAGAAAAATCCGGATATGACAGAGTTGCTTCGTGGCAAAACAGCACGAGTCGCAGGCTCCGTCACTACTCTGCTGACCTTGGTGAAAGGTCTGCCTCTCGCATACAACAAAGATTTACAGGAAGGACAGGAGGCCGTCTTCGACGCGAGCAGGACGATGCTCGACATTACTGGTCTTATCTACCAGTTCACCGCAGCGTTGCGCTTTCGCTACGACCGTATGCGGCATGCCGCTGAGCATGGTTACCTGAATGCGATGGCTGCTGCGACCTACCTTTCCGGCAAAGGTGTTCCGTTCCGCAAGGCTCACGAGAAGATCGGAAAGGCTGTACGCTTTGCGCTCGGAAGTGGACGTGAACTTAACGCTCTATCGCTCGATGAGTTGAAACAATTCGGCGAAGAGTTTGGTTCAGACTTTCACGATGCCATAACGCTACGAGCAACGGTGGACTGCCACGATGTTGTTGGGGGTACCGCAACACATCGCGTTCTTGAAGCTGTTCGCGAGACGAGAGCTTATTTTGAGAAGCTTGTCCCCGTAGAACTGCTGGACGGCGCAGTGGCGGAGGCGGATCGTGCCCTCGTCTAGCGTGCGTCAGGCGCGGCTGCAGGATGCCGCCAACATCTTCGAACTGGTCAACTCACTCTCCGGCGACGGCACGCTCTTGCGCCGCCAGTACGCGGAGATCTGCGAGAATGTGCGCGACTTCCACGTGGCCGAGAGCGAAGGAGGCATCTTTCTGGGCTGCGGCGCGTTGCATCTCTACGGCCCGCACCTGGCAGAGGTGCGCTCCATCGTCATGAAGCCTGAGGCCAAGGGCCAGGGCGCGGGCGGTGCGCTGATGGGCGCGCTGCTGGACGAGGCGGCAGAGCACGGAGTGCAGACGGTGTGCCTATTCACACGCATTCCCGACTTCTTCTTTCGCTACGGCTTCCGCGTCACCATGGACCGCTTGGCGCTGCCCGACAAGATTTACAAGGACTGCCAGAAGTGCCCTCGCTTGCACGCCTGCGATGAGGTTGCCATGATGCGTGGTCCCGTACCGCGCGTGGCCGTACTGGGGCCGCAAAAGATCAAGCAGCCTGAACTTGTACCGCTGCAAATCGCCTTCACCGGCACCGACCACTAGCTCCAAAGTCATCTCAGCGGCTGAAGCGCTGCACCTGGGCTGTCTTATCTAGCTCAGCCGCTTAAGCCAACTACCACGCATGCAGGTAGCCGTCGCGTTCCGACAGGCTTACAGGCGTTTGGAAGAGGGAGGAAAGCCGCTCTTCTGTCAGCATGTGTTCGCGCGGGCCATCGCCGACGATGCGGCCATCCTGCATGAGGATGACGCGGCGGATCTCCGGCATCACATCCGCAATGTGGTGTGTCACAAGCACCAGGCCGGTGCCTGCCTGAGCCAGTGAACGCATGGTGCCCCGCAGTTCCGCCTGCGCTTGCAGGTCCAGCGCGTTCGACGGCTCATCCAGCAGCAGTACGCGTTTGCCCGCACGTTCACCGCTGCCCACCAGCGCCCGCGCAATCAGCACGCGCTTCTGCTGCCCGGCAGAGAGCGTGCCCAGTTCGCGCTGCGCAAAGCCCGCCGCACCCACCTGCTCGACCGCCGCTGCTGCCGCCTCACGCATCGCAGGCGTCACAACAAGGTTCGGCCACAGCGTTGCCGACGAGAAGAAGCCGGTCAGCACCACGTCAAACGCCGCCGTTCCCAGGGCGCTTTTGCTCGGCGTCTCCGACGTGACCAGGCCCAGCCGGCGCCGCAGGTCCATCACGTCCCAGCGTTCGCGGCCAAACATCTCCACACGCGTGCCGGGCTGCACCAGCGGGTACAGTTCGCGCGTAACCGTCTTGATGAGTGTGGATTTGCCGCAGCCATTTGGTCCCAGCACTGCGATGCACTCGCCCTGCTGTACCTCCAGGTTGATACCGTGAAGCACAGCGCCCTCGCCGCGGAAGACGGAGACGTTCTGCAGGTAAAGGAAGGGTTTACCGGGCTGCACGCCTGATTGTATCGAGAGGCTAAATTAGGAAAGCGGAACGCGAAGGACGTGCACGCGAAGGGCGCGATGATGTAGCAAGACAGAACGCAGAGGGCACCGCAGCCCGATGCACAGGGCGCGGACCGCAGCCTCCCAGGCCAGTAGCATCTATCTCTGCATGAAGCGTGCAGTGGTGGTGGGGAGTGGGCCGAACGGGCTGAGCGCGGCCGTGGCGCTGGCGCAGCTGGGCGTGCTCGTGACCGTGCTTGAGGCTGCGGAAACGATCGGCGGGGGCACCCGGACTGAAGAAGTCACGCTGCCCGGCTTCTGGCACGACATGGGATCGGCGGTATACCCGCTCGGCATCGCCTCGCCCTTCTTCCGGTCACTGCCGCTGGCGGAGCACGGCCAGCACTGGGCTGAGCCGGAGGTGCCGTGTGCGCACCCGCTGCCAGGCGGCGATGCCGTAGGCCTACTGCACAGCCTGGATGAGACGGGGGCCATGCTGGGCGCCGACGGCGACGCCTACCGCAGGCTGGTGGAGTCACTGGTCGCGGCCTGGCCTGCGCTGGTTGGCGACGCGCTTTCCCCGCTGCTGCACTGGCCCACAAACCCGGTGCTGCTGGCGCGCTTCGGGCTGAACGCGCTGCGCCCTGCAAAGCAACTCGCGCGATCGCTCTTCAAGACCGAGCGCGCGCGGACGCTGTTTGCCGGGCTGGCTGGCCATAGCAATGTGCCACTGAGCTTTGCGGCAAGCTCAGCACCGGCGCTGGTGTTGGCGGCAGCGGCGCACGCCACTGGTTGGCCCATCGCGCGTGGCGGCGCGCAGACCATTGCGAATGCACTTGCCTCCGTGCTGCAGGAGGCTGGCGGTGAAATCCACACGGGCGTGCGCGTCGCTTCGTTGCGTGAGCTGCCCCGGGCTGACGCTGTCTTGCTGGATGTCTCACCAGAGCAGTTACTGCAGCTTGCGGGTGATGCTATACCGGCAGACAAGCAGAAGCCGTTCGCAAGCTTTAGACGTAGTCCTGGTATCTGCAAGGTGGACTGGGCGCTCTCTGAGCCTATCCCGTGGACCGCGGACCTGTGCCGCCGTGCCGGTACTGTGCACGTTGGCGCATCGCTGGACGAGATTGCCGCGTCGGAGCAGGACGCTTGGGACGGCCGTTCAAGCGAACGGCCTTACCTCCTGCTGGCCCAGCAGAGTCTGTTTGACAGCAGCCGCGCGCCTGCCGGAAAGCACACCGCGTGGGCGTACTGCCACGTGCCCAACGGGACAGAGGCAGATTACACCGGCCGTATTGAGGCGCAAATCGAGCGCTACGCCCCCGGCTTCGCCGCAACCGTGCTGGCACGGCGCACGCATACCGCGCCACAGATGCAGCAGTGGAATGCAAACCTGCTGGGCGGCGACGTGTCCGGTGGAGCCATGACGCTGGAGCAGATGGTGCGCAGGCCCACGTTACCGCCGTACGTCACGCCCGTGAAAGGGGTGTACCTGTGCTCAAGCTCCACGCCGCCGGGCGGCGGCGTTCACGGCATGTGCGGCTACCTGGCGGCAGCGGTGGCGGCAAAGGGCATGGGGCTGCGCCTGCCATCGCTGGCACACGGCTAGGCTTTGCGCAGATCCAGGTAGCGCTCCGTCACAAAATCCCAGTTGATGACGTTATAAAACGCCTGGATGTACTCCGGGCGACGATTCTGGTACTTCAGGTAATACGCGTGCTCCCACACGTCGATGCCGAAGAGCGGCTTTAGCCCTTGCGACAGTGGGCTGTCCTGATTGGGCAAGGACATCACCTTTAGCGAGCCGGTCGGATCGAGCACCAGCCATGCCCAGCCACTGCCGAACACTCCGGTCGCAGCCTTGGTGAATTGCGCCTGAAATCCCGCGTAGTTACTGAATGCCTTGTCCATAGCGGAGGCGAGTTCGGCCTTTGGCACTGCGCCGTTGTTCTTCTTCAGCGAGGGCCAGAACAGGCTGTGGTTCGCGTGGCCGCCGCCCTGGTTGCGCACGGCGGTGCGCACATCGGCCGGTACCGTGTCCAGGTTGGAGACGAGCTCCTCTACGGACATGGCGGAAAGCTTTGGGTCAGACCCAACTGCCTTCACCAGATTGGTCACGTAGGCCTGGTGGTGCTTGTCGTGGTGGAGGGTCATCGTCTGAGCGTCGATGAACGGCTCCAGCGCGTCCGGTGCGTATGGCAGCGGCGGCAACACGCCAATGGTGTGTGTGGCGACCGGTGAATCTGCCGCGGCTGCAAAGCTCCAAGATGGTAAAACGGCGGTAGCGGCTGCAGCGAGGCCAAACCTGGATAAAAACTCTCTGCGGTTGGTCATAGGTCTTCTCCGTAGGATAGCCACTTCGTTATACACCGGCTCGGTGCAACGGAGCATCACTGCCCAGCCTCACCTGCCATGTGGTCAATCCACGCTGCTTCCTCGTTGAGTGCCTGCACAAGGACGCTCAGCTGCTGCTTCGCTTCATCGTAGCGACCCGCCTCCACGGCCTCGCGCACGCCGGGTAGCGTGCTGGCACCATAGCCGGTGAAGGTTCCTGGGGCATACAGCAGGTGCTTTGTCCAAGGACGGCCCGGTAGGCCATCTGCGCTGATGAGCTTGCGTTCGCTTACGGCTAAGTCGTCATTCAGCTGCTTGCGCTTTGCAGCAGGCAACGAGCTCGCGTTCGCTGTTGCCTGTTGATAGTGCGCGGCGGCGGACTTGAGCTTGTCTAGAGCAACGTCCAGAGTGGAAAAGTCCATAGCTGGTGGCATGGGCAGCGCGGGCGGCGGCTGCAGAGAGTTTCTGGGATCGTTCGCCAACTGATATGCTCCGCTGGTCAGCAGACGGGTTCGCGCAGCAGAGTCTGCCTGCAGCTGCTTCAGCTCGGTCTTTAAGTTGCTGGCATAGCTGCTCACTGTCAGGGAGAGCTCGTTAAAGCTGTACGGCATCACGTCGGCATCCGCCATGCGCATGACGATCAGCCCTGCCGTTTGCGCGAACAGCTTGCCATACACCTGCTCTTTGTCGCCGAACCGGTCCCAGTGCCAGGGCGTGTCATAGGCCGAATGGTAAGTGCCGCTACGGTCCTCGCCACCGAAGCCGATATTGATGGATGCCACGCCGAGATGGTCAACGAAGCCCGCGTAGTCCGACCCGCTGCCCGCTGGTCCGAACTCGATGGTGGCGCGCTCCACCTCGCTTGCGGGGCGGGCTGCGCCGCGTCCGCGGCCTGCCTGCTGCGCAGCCTTTTGGCGGTCCCATACGCTCTTGCCGCTTTCGGGATCGGTCATCTCGTGCGTGACGTCATTTACCAGCAGCTCCGTGCTTTGCGATCCGTTGGCGCTAAAGAAGCCGCGGCCGTTCTCGTCGGAGTTGATGTAAAGCGCGCCATGCTTTATCAGTTCGTCTGCGTGCTTTTCAGCCCATTCCGTCGAGCCCAGCAGGCCCGGCTCCTCGCCATCCCAAGCGGTGTAGACCAGGGTGCGTTTTGGGCTCCAGCCTTGTTTGTGCAGTTCGCCGAGTGCACGCGCTTCTTCCAGCAGGGCGGATTGGCCGCTGATGGGGTCATCCGCGCCGTTCACCCAACCGTCGTAGTGGTTGCCGCGCACGATCCAGGTGTCCGGCTCCTCGCTGCCCTTCAGCTTGGCCACCACGTCAATTACGGGCTTGGTGCCCCAGTCCGACTCCACCTTGAGGTGCGCCTTCGCAGAGCCAGGACCGAAGCGGTAAGTCAGCGGCAGTGCGCCACGCCACGCGGCAGGCACAGTGCGCCCACCCAACTGCTGCAGCAACGGTTCCGCGTCGCCCCAGCTGATGGGGATGGTTGGGATCTGCATGATGACTTTGCTGTCCTTGATGGCCAGGCGCTTTGTGCCGGGTACCGACGGCTCGCCTGGCGTCAGCGGGTCACCAGCGTACAGCGTGGTATCGGCTACGCTGCCGCGCTGCACGCCCCACTTGGGCCGCATGGGACCTTCCGGAATGGTCAGGCCCTGCGCGTAGCCGTCGTCTGCTGGATCGGAATAGATGATGCAGCCGATCGCGCCATGCTCATAGGCCAGCTTCGGCTTGAGGCCGCGCCAGCCGCCACCGTAGCGCGCAATGACGATGGCACCCTTCACGCTGACGCCGTTGCGCGCAAGCTCGTCGTAGTCGGCGAGATTGCCATAGTTCACGTAGACCAGCGTACCCGTCACATCACCGTCCATGGCATAGATGTTGTATGGCGGCATGGCCGGGCTCTTATCCTGCGTGTAGGGGTCCTCGGGCACGGGCGGCTCTTCCAGACGTGCCTTGTACGGGTGCAATCCAAGCAGCTCAAGCACGCGTGTCTTGGGCGTGGGATAGAGCACGTCAAAGGTCTCCAGCTGCGCGTCCCAGCCCCAGCTTTTGTACTGCTGCAGGAGCCATTCCGCGTTCTTACGCTGCGCTTCCGACCCCACATTGTGCGGATGTGCTGCCAGCAGGTGCATGTTGTCGGCGATCTTTTTACTGTCGGGAAGCGCCTTGAACTTCGTCTCCCAAGCCCGCTCCGTCACTGCGGACGCGGCGGTGAAGCCAAGCAGCGGCTTACCGGTTTCCTGGGCGGCGGCAAAGGACAACACGGTGGAGAGTGCCACCGCAGCAGCGGCATGGCGAACAACTCGGCGCATAGGAACTCCTCATCTGCGATGCAGCTGCAGACATGCTCTGTGTAGTTGGGGAACGCGCCTAGTCTACCAGCAGACCCCGTCTCGCAGCCAAAAGTGTGCCTCAGGAGACGAACGGGTCTGCGCCAGTGGGATCCAACCACTCGTATGAGTCCTCTCGCGTACCAGTGCGCCACCGCGTCGGAACCCCCGTCTCTACCCAATTCAACGGCTCGGCGGAGGGCAGTGTGACCACTTGCTGAAAGGCACTGCGCACTGCTTGCTTCTGTTCCGCACCCATGGCCGCCGGATCGGGGGAAACGAGCAGGACCGAGCCGCTGTTGCTCACGGCGCGCAACCATGCCTCTGTGTGCGTCCACGGAACGTCTGGCGTGATGGGCACGCAATCCGCGTCAGTCGCGAAGAAGACACCATTTTGTGGCAGGCGAAAGGCCAGGGTGTTCACACCCATGTGTCGCGTGCGCTCCCAGTCGCGCCCACTCACGTCGTCACCGGTGCGGCTCCCGTCAAACAGGCCGACAGACAGGTGGCCAATGGTGTTGCAGCCGAGCACAATGCGGTCCTCGCCCGCAGTCTTGCGAATATCGGCGTAGAGGGCGCGAATGATCTCGGCATTGGTAAGCGATCCGTCGTGAAATCCCCATCCCCCACGCGTGGGCGATGCACCCATCTGCGAGCCCCACTGGCCCAGCAGCTCCCAGGTGGTGAAGTCGTGCTTGATGAAGTCGCACCCCCAGTCGCATGCCTCCTGGACCACCGCCTGTACGCGGGCGCGCGCCTCCGGGATGGTGACGTCATACGCGAGCTCTGTGGTGCCGCGATTGGCCCAGTGCGCGGACGGTAGCAGCAGGTTGGCAGCTGTGTTCTTCGGCGCGCGGGTTGGTCGTATCCAGACGCCCGGCACGACGCCCTGCCCGCGGATGTCTTCTGCCAGTCGCGACATGCTGGGAAAGCGGCTCGGGTCCTGGTAGCCATCGTCGACAATGCAAAATGGCTTGTATGGTCCAGAGGGTGAGAGTTCGCGGATCAGCGCAGCGTCGCGCACGATGCCTGCTGCCGTGTTCTTGCCATACGCGTAGTACCAGTCATTGCTGCCGTAGATTACCCGGAGGTCGTATGCGCCCCGCCGCTGCGGCACCGCGACGCCTGCAGCCATGGCCTTGCACAGTGTAATAGCTGACTGCCAGGGTGATCGTCCGGGCTGCACTTGCAGCTGCACGACCTTCGCCAACGGTAGTGTGCGCTGTCCCAGCACGACGCCATTCCCACCGTTGCGCACATCCAGCCACAGCGAAATACCTTCGGTATCCACCTGCCAGAAGGCTAGCGCTGCCGCTCCTGTTTTGACGCCCGCGCCTTGCACGGACCCGCCGTCGCGACATAGGAAGTACCAGGGCAAAACGCGCTCCGCGCGCAGGGGCAGCCATGCCAAGTCACCGTAACTGCGCTCCCACGCATCGCCCACCACCTGCGTTAGCGTGCCTATCGGCGACGACCATCGAAGATGTACGCGGTGTACCGGCAGCGAAGGCGCGGTGAGTGAGAGGTCGACACCACTCGCGGAGGGTATGACGTGCACCTCCGCGCCGGACACGGTCCACCGCTCTCCCCCTCGCTGCATGACAGTTCGCTTTGGAGTGCTGCCGGTTACGATCTCCACGCTATCCGGCTGCCGCAGCAGGTTGAACTCTTGCCCCCTAAGACCTGCTTGCGCTCGTAGAACGGCAGGTGCCGCACCGGCAGCCAGCGCTGTGAGCGCCGCCCCCATAAGGCTACGCCGGGTGACACTCTGCGAGGCAAGAGAACTGCTGAAGGCTGCGGAAGGGCGTTGTACTGTGGCCATGCGCAGCAGTGTCGCACGCCACGCCCATGCAGCGCGACGATGTGCTCAAACTGCGGCGATCTCAACCAGTGCCGGGGCCATGCCGCGCGGCGCGTCTGCGTCGTAAGCTGCCAGTGGCAAGCCGGCATCGCGCCAGCCCTCAAAGCCGCCACGCAGCGGACGCACCCGGTGCACGCCGAGCTTTTGCAACCGCCTGGCCAATGTGGCGCTGGTCTCATCGTTGGGGCAGGTGCAGTAGAGGATTACGTCAATGTCACGGGGCAAGAGATCACGGTGCTTCTCCAACTCCGTCGGGCTGATGCGAACGGCGGTGGGCAGCACGCGCGGGTCTGGCAGGTAGTCCAGAGGGTGCCGCAGATCCACAATAAAGGGCGGCTTGCTGCCGTTCTCTTCCGCGCTGTCCAGCATGGCGTGCAGCTCGCTCGCAGTGATGCCCGCATCGCGCAGCTGCTGCAAAAAAGCGCGCTGCAGCCACACGCGCCGCACCATAAACGCAACTATGGCCAGCACAAACAAGGCCAGGCCGAAGCGTGCAAGGAAGTGAAGAAAGGGTGCGTAGCGCCGGGCAACATCCCCAAAGAAGCGGCCGCCGAAAACGTAAGCCGCAGACCAGATAAGCGAGCCTGCGAGATCGAAGGCGAGAAACCGCGTATAGCCCATGCCGCTCTGCCCAGCGATGGGACCGGCCACCGCCGACAGCCCCGGCACAAATTTGGCAAATAGCAGCGTCACAGCTCCATGCTTGCCGAAGTAGCCTTCCGTTTTGCGCACGCAGGCAGCTGCCTCTAACGAAAGGCGACACACCAGCCGCACCACGCGCCCGCCATAGCGCACGCCTGCAAAGAACCACAGGCTGTCTGCCACAGCACACGCCAGAAGGATTGCCAACATCGCGGGCACCACGTGCACGCGGTGCGTCGCTGAGAGGGTCCCGGCGGCGATCAGCAGTGGGACAGATGGTACGGGCACGCCCAACTGCTCCACCAGCACCCACAAAAACAGGATGCCGTAGGCGTATTGCACGAAAAAGTCGAGTGCGATGGGCATGATGGGCAGACCTGTTGTTGTAGAT
>CALMOM010000158.1 GCA_937873305.1 uncultured Terriglobus sp. | reverse complement strand
GATCAAGGGCGAGGTTACCGGTTCGGAGTCGCTCTATATCGACGGTCGTATTGAGGGCACGATTACGCTGCCCGGCAACCGCGTCACCGTGGGCCGCAACGGCCAGGTGGCCGCCAACATCAGCGCGCGCGAAATCGTGGTGCTGGGCAAGGTGCGCGGCAACTGCCAGGCCAGCGACCGTATCGACATCCGCAGCGAAGGCTCGCTCACCGGCGACGTGGTCGCGGCACGCATCTCCATCGAAGACGGTGCCTTCTTCAAGGGCGGCATCGACATCCGCAAGCCCGGCGACGGCAAACCCGGCACACCGGCACCGGCAGAGCAGGGTCAGCTGGTTGCAGTCGAGTCCGCTTCGTAGAAGAGACATCCAGTCATCCAAAGGCAGGCTCCGTTGGAGCCTGCCTTTTGCTGCTAGCGATTGAACGCATAGTTAACCGTGATGGTGGTATTGACCTCTGTCGGCGCACCGCCAACCAGGTACGGCTTGTAGCGCCACTGGCGCACGGCGTTCATCGCTGATTCCGTAAGGTCGGGCGAGGGCGACCTCATCACGTCCAACTCGCGAACCGTACCCTCCTTACTGATGATTGCACTCAACAACACCGTGCCGCTGATGTGGTTCTCCTTGGCAACTTGCGGGTACACTGGCGGCACTTTCTTGAGAGCGATGCTTGCAATCACCTCAGCCGGTACCTCGATGTCAGCCTGGCTCAGGTCCGCAGTATTACCCGGCAGCACGAAATCCTTCTCCGTAAGATCGGGGCTCGCGGCAAAGCTGGTGACAGTCAGGCTCGCCCTGGGCTTACCGTTCTGGCTGATGGTGACGTGCTCTGCGATCTCGTGCTCGCCCAGCCGGACTAGCTTGTTATAGATCACCGCAAAGTCATAGCGCTCCTGCCGCAGCCGCAGGACATGACTAGCCGGATCTGAGCAGTACACCGTAACTGGATCCTCCGCCATGCCAGCTTTGACCGGAGTTGCAGGCTTCACAATGATGCAATCCAGCTTACTGGCACCCACCTTGTAGTCCCGGTAGTCAAGGTGCGCGTCATCCGGCAGCATTGCCGCCTCGGGCACCGCATCCAGCAGCGCCGCGATGACGCGCCGCTCCATGAAGCTTCCTGTAAATCCCTCGTGCGTCTCACGTACGGAGCCGTCCTTTGCTGTCTGGTCGCTGCGCAGACCGTGAAAGGTTATGACGCGGTGCGCGACGCCGGGCCGCAACCAGGTCTCTTCCAGCGTGCCCTCACCTGCGGGGTTTCCCTTGTAGTCGAACGTGCTGAATGTGGCTGTTAAGCGGAAAGGCTTGGCACCAGGGCTTTCGAGCGCGGCAATGCGTCCCATCTGCAGCAAGCTGTCGCGCATCTGCTGCGGCGAGGGTTTCAAGGTTTGACCGGGCGCAACGGCACTGGCACTCAACACAGCGGCGGTAAGAACTCGAAAGAAGACGTGCATAGGTTGGGTGCTGCCATAGTACCCTCACGCGCGATAGGCCCGAAGCAAACATTTACGGCAGCGAGCAGGTCCAACACTCAACCATGGCACGCACCATCGCTCTTCTGTTCACGTCCGTATCGCTACTGCTTCCGCCGTCCGTTTCAGGCCGTGCGTCGGCACAGGCAGTCGCAAACCAAACGTCAACCCCTGTGCAGCCGCCCTCGTCGCTGGTGCAACCCGCGCTGGACAGCGTGGCACGGGCGGGTAGCGCGGTCGATCTAAATCGCTGGAAGGGCTCCGCTGGCGCGCGGGACGAGGGGGATGCGAACCGCGCCTCCAGGCAGAAGGATTTGCAGACGACCCTGCCCCCGCTGCTGGCTGCGGCAGACGCGGCACCCGCGTCCGCCGCGGCATCGCTGCCGGTGCTGCTGAACCTGGATGCACTGTACAGTGTGCTGCTGCGTGTGACCATCGCGTCCCGGGGCAATGCGCCTCGTACAGAGAACACAGCACTGGAACAGGCCGCAGCCCTGCTGGACGGCGCGCGTCGCAGCCTGGGCGACGCAGTGCTGGCTTCTGCCAAGGCAAACGAACAGCAGGTAAGCGACTTGCAGGCCGCTGCGGCTCAGCAACAGCAGACTGCACCGCAGCAGGCACCCGCCACCAAGACACCGACCACGACAAAGGCGAAGAAGAAAACCGTCAGCAGTACCGCGCCGCACTAGATTGAGCAGCGAGTGCGCTCAGACGGACGCTGGCGAACGCGGCTTAGTCGAACAGCGCCGGGCGGTCGTAAAGCCCCGCCTTTGATGGCATCGGGATGCCGAAGTGCTCGTAGGCCCGGCGCGTCGCCACGCGGCCGCGGGGTGTGCGGTCCAGAAAGCCGATTTGCATCAAGAACGGCTCGTACACCTCTTCCAGCGCATCCTCCTCTTCGGCGAGCGCGGCGGCCAAGGTGTTCAGGCCAACGGGGCCGCCGTCATACTTGTAGATGATGGTGCGCAAGAGGCGGCGGTCCAGCTCGTCGAAGCCGTGCGCATCGACTTCCAGCATCTGCAGCGCGCGCTGCGCCGTGGCGAGGTCGATAATGCCTGCGGCGCGCACCTGGGCGAAGTCGCGCACGCGCCGCAGAAGCCGGTTGGCGATGCGCGGGGTGCCGCGCGAACGCATGGCGATCTCCGCCGCACCGTCGTGATCGATGGTCACACCCATGACCTCTGCCGAGCGCTCCACGATGTAGCGCAGCTCGTCGTCCGTGTAGAACTCCAGCCGCAAGAGGATGCCGAAGCGCGACCGCAGCGGCGATGACAGCAGGCCGGGCCGCGTGGTGGCCGCCACAAAGGTGAAGGGACGTATCTCCATGACGTGCGTGCGTGCCGCCGGGCCCTGGCCGATGATGATGTCGAGCTTGTAGTCCTCCAGGGCGGTATACAGCTTTTCTTCCAGCACTGGCTGCAGGCGGTGAATTTCGTCGAGAAACAGCACCTGCCTCTCGCGGAGGTTGGTCAGGATGGCGGTCAGGTCGCCCTGGATTTGCAGCGCGGGACCGCTGGTCTGCTGGAAGCCGACGCCAAGCTCGTTGGCGATGATGGTGGCCAGTGTCGTCTTGCCCAAGCCGGGCGGGCCAAACAGGAGCACGTGGTCCAGCGCCTCACCCCGGCTGCGGGCAGCTTCCAGCGCAATGGCCAACTGCTCCTTCGCCTTGCTTTGCCCGATGAACTCGCCCAGGCGATTGGGCCGCAGCTTGAGTTCGAAGGCAGCGTCCTCGCCCATGCTGCTGGCGCTCACCAGCCGCTCCGCATCGGCGCTGGCGAGGGAGCGATTGGCGGCGAAGCGCTTGTTGTTCAGGAAGTCCATCTAGGGCGATGGTACGGCGAAGACGGCTGTCAGACAACCTCATCTTCTAACGAAGGACATGCTGAACGACAATCCCCCGAGTCACGTCAGGCGTGCCCAAACGCGGCCAGTACTTGCCTGGCTACGCGCAAGCCACTGCGCAACGCACCGTGCATCGTGCCCCAGTGGCCGGTGGTGTCGGTGTGTTCGCCCGCGAAGAAGAGTGTGTTGCCTACTGGCTCAGCCATCTTAGCGGATGCATCCACCGCGCCCACCGGCACCCAGGAGTACGCACCCCGCGCGAGCGGATCGCGCTGCCAGCTGTGCAGATGGTGCGACTGCAGTTCATTCAGCACCGTTTCACGCGAGAGGCCGAAGATGCGTGCGAGGTCGCCGCACGCAATGTGTGCGATGGCGTGGTCATCCAGGTCGTCGAAGGCTGAGGCAGACGGGCCGCCAACCCACGCGGTAAGCACCGGCTCCGTGGCGGGGTAGCCGGTCCAGAACACGTTGAAGTGCCTGCCTGGCACGCGCTGCTCCGGCAAGAGGAAGCCGAGCGTCCGCAGCGAATCATGCGCGGGGTGTTCTATCTCCGCCCACCAGCGCCGCCGGAACACGAGAGTGTTGCGGCACACCTGGCCCATGCGCATCCGGGCGGCCTGCTGCAGTACGTCGCCCGGCTCCGGTTGAAAGCGGACAGCACCATCCTGCAGAACGCCCAGCGGCAGCGTGACAACAACAGCATTCGCCTCAAACACCTCGCCGCCTGCGCACACACAGCGCACGAGCGATGGCGAAGCTGTTTGTTCGCCTTTCGACTGCCAGTGGACCTCAGTGACGTGCTGCCGGAAAGCAAGCGCGCCTCCTGCGCGGCGCAGCCGTTCGGCCAAACGCTCCGGCAACTGGGCGTAGCCGCCGCGTACGTGCGCATTCGTTCCGCCGTCGATGCCGTCCTCGGCACGCTGCTGCACTGCCAGCGACTGCACGGAGATTTCGGCGGCATCGGCAGCGTTGAACCCTTCCACGTAGCCGGTCGCGCTGCCCACGTCGCCTGCGTCGGCGGCGTGCCGACGGACGAAGTCGGCAAAGGCCATGTCGTCCGCCGGGTGGTCCGCCGCCCACTGCGTCACGCGGTGTAGCAGGGCGAACGGGTCGCCAGCATCGTCCTCGGCACTGTCCTCGTCATGGGCATGCAGGGTACCATCTGGCGCAAAGCTGACATCGGTGCCGCTAATCTCGTAGCGTTGGAGGCCGAGTTCGTCGAGCAGCGACAGCAGTTCCGGCGGCTTGCCGTGCACAAACTCCGCACCCAGTTCCACGGGGGCGTCGCCCACGTACACCGTGCGGATGCGGCCACCCACGCGGTCGCTGGCCTCCAGCACGGTGACGCGGCAGCCCGCCTCTGCCAGCTGCACGGCGGCAGCCAGACCGGCCACACCTGCGCCAATCACGATCACCTCCGGCGTCATAGCGTCACCTGCGCCGGTGCGGCCTTCGCCAGGAGATCGCGAAGCAGGTTGATGGCCTGGTTCCGCGTGCTGATGGTGCCCTCCAGCTGCGCGTCCTCAATGTCGCTGAGGAGTTGTTTGAAGCGCGGCCCGGGCCTCAGGCCGGCGTCGATCAGGTCGCGCCCGTTCAGCAGCGGGGCAGGCTTGTGCTCTTCCATGGGAGCAGCGTAGAAGTGCTCGCGGGCGTAGTCGTACATGCCCAGCAGGTTGTGCGAAGCGGTGACGTCCAGCCAGTGCAGCGCGAGGTGCTCCGGGAAGTCGTGCAGGCGGAAGAAGCGTTTCAGCGTGCTCCCCTTCATGTTCTTCACGTCGCCAAAACGCATGTGGTTGGCCACCAAAGCGACAATCTGGTCGGTATCGCTGTTGGAGAAGCGCAGCCGGTTGAGGATATGGCGTGCCAGTGTTGCGCCCACCTCGGCATGGCCGTTGAAGCGGATGCGCGGCTTTTCATCCGCCGGGTTCAGGGGCTGGTAGCAGGGCGGCTTGCCTACGTCGTGCAGCAAGGCGCCCCAGGCCAGCGTGGCTGCGGGGTGCGGCGGCAGCTTTTCCAGCAGCAGCAGCGTATGCACCCAAACATCGCCCTCGGGGTGCCACTCCGGCGGCTGCTGCACACCCTTCATGGCGGCGACCTCTAGCAGCACATGCGGCAACAGACCGCTCTCGTCCAGCAACTCGAACGCGCGGCGCGGCTGCCCCTCCGTCAGCATTTTGGTCAGTTCGTCGCGGACGCGCTCGTTGCTCACCTGTGCAATGGTGGCGGCCTGTCGCTGTATTGCGCGCATGGTTTCCGGCTCGATGGTGAAGCCGAGCCGCGCGGCAAAGCGCACCGCGCGCAGCATGCGCAGCTTGTCTTCCGTGAAGCGGCGCTCCGGGTCGCCGATGGCGCGCAGTACCTTTGCCTGCAGGTCTGCTTGCCCGCCCACGTGGTCCAGCACGTGCACCTGCAGGTTGTCCGGCGTGAGGCCGGTCGGGTCCAGCATCATGCCGTTGACCGTGAAGTCGCGGCGCAGCACGTCCTCTGCCGCCGTGTCGGAGTAGCTCACCTCGTCGGGCCTGCGGCCATCGGTATACACGCCGTCCGCGCGAAAGGTGGCGACCTCCGTCTGGACTTCGCAGCCCGCGTCCTTGTTCGCCGTGCACACGATCACCACGCCGAAATGCATACCGACGGAAAACGTGCGGTCGAAGCCGAGCAGCACCTTTTCCGGCGTGGCGTTCGTTGCTACGTCGTAGTCCTTCGGCATGAGGCCGAGCAGAAGATCGCGCACACAGCCACCGGCAAAGTAAGCCTGGTACCCGCGTTCGCGCAGCCGCTCCACAATGTGCAGCGCGGCCTGAAACTGGTTAGTGTCTCGAAAGTTCATCGCGTGATTGGATGTCTGTGACTGTACGAACGGTCTGAAGAGCAGAACGCAGCGGACGCTAAGGAAGTGCGCGCAGAGTACACGATGTTTGCATACGCATAGCATGGAGATGTGCTGCCGCCTGACACAACCGGCCTGATCCTCGGCATTGAGAGCTCCTGCGACGAGACCGCCGCCGCCGTTGTACGCGGCGGCCGCGAGGTGCTGAGCAACGTGGTCGCCTCGCAAATGGAGATGCACGCGCTGTACGGCGGCGTGGTGCCGGAACTGGCCAGCCGTGAGCACCTGCGCAATATCGTGCCCGTGGTGCGTGAGGCGTTGCGCCAGGCTGGAATTCGCGCGGAAGAGCTTGCGGCAGTCGCCGTCACATCAGGGCCGGGACTGGCGGGTGCGCTGCTGGTCGGCATCTCGTTTGCGAAGGCGTATGCCTTTGGCCTAAGCAAACCCCTCATTGCGGTGAACCATCTTGAGGGTCACATTCACGCCGTGCTGATGCAGCGTGGCAACTCCTCAGTATCGGGTGCCCCACAGCTCGCAGAGATGTGGGATAAGAAGACCCGTGAAATGCCAGAGCCCACGTCTCAGAAGCGAGAGGTAGGGCACCCGCCTTCGACTGGTGAGCCACTGCTGGCGCTGGTAGTCAGCGGCGGACACACGCACTTGTACCTGGCGCAGTGGGATGGGCGCGCGTGGAACTATCACACCGTGGGCCGTACAGTGGATGATGCCGCAGGTGAAGCCTATGACAAGGTTGCCAAACTGCTGGGTCTCGGCTACCCCGGTGGACCGTGGATCGACCGTCTCAGCGTCTTCGGCGATCCTAAGGCAGTGACCTTTCGTTTCACTGAAATCAACCGTGGCACGGCAGAGGAGCCTAGCTTTGACTTCTCTTTCAGCGGCATCAAGACCGCCGTTCTGCGACACGTGGAGACACACGGCATGAAGGCTGCCATTGAGCAGCGGCGGGCCACGCTGACTCAGCAGACCCACCCGGAGTTAGAGGCCGTGCACGCGCTGTGCGACGCGGAGACGCTGGACCTGATCGCCTCGTTCCAACACGCCGTTGTCGGCAACCTGTTGCGGCAAACGCTGGCTGCAGCAGCACACCACGGCGTGCAAGAGATGGTCGTCTCCGGCGGGGTGGCTGCCAATCGCGAGTTGCGGCGGCGCTTTGCGGAGGCAGCAGCGGCACGTGGGTTGCGAGTGGACTTTCCGGCTCCGGCGCTCTCCACGGATAACGCCGCCATGATTGCAGCAGCAGCGTGGCCACGGCTGCTGGCGGGTGAGTTCGCTAACGCCACGCTGAATGCCACGCCTCAGTTGTGCCTGGGTGCTGCGTCGTAGCCTCGAGTGTCGGCTAGAATCAGGGCTGGGACTGCGGCGGCAGACTGCGCACTACGCGCATGGCTCCGGGCGCGCGCGCAAGTCACACCAAGGACACCAGACCGGCCCCGGATGGCGATCGAACTCTTCAACACCCTGGGTAGCCGTGTGGAGCCCCTGTCTGCGTCAGAGAACAACACGCTGCGCATGTACTGCTGCGGCCCCACGGTCTACGATTACGGCCACATCGGCAACTTCCGCACCTTTCTGCACATGGACGTGTTGCGCCGCACCGCCCGCCTAAAGGGCTTCAGCCTCAAGCACGTGATGAACATCACGGACGTCGACGATAAGATCATCCGCAACGCTAGCGCCGCCAATCTGCCCATCGGCGAGTACACCGCCAAGTACGAGCGCGCCTTTTTCTAAGACATGGACGCCCTGCGCGTGGAGCGGCCAGAGATCATCGCCCGCGCGACGGAGACCATCGGCGAGATGGTGGCGCTCATTGAGCGGCTGGCTTCGGAGGACATCGCTTACAAGGTCGACGACGGCTCCTGGTACTTTCGTATCGCAAAGTTCCCGGACTACGGCAAGCTCAGCGGCAAGGACCTGGAGGGCATCGAGGACGGCGCACGCGTCGATGTGGACGAATACGAGAAGGACGCGAAGCGCGACTTCGCCCTGTGGAAGGCCGTGAAGCCGGGCGAGCACGCCTGGGATACGCCGCTGGGCACGGGCCGCCCGGGCTGGCACATTGAGTGCTCCGCCATGGCCATGAAGCATCTGGGTCCGAGCTTCGACCTGCACGGCGGCGGCGAAGACCTCGCCTTCCCGCACCATGAAAACGAGATTGCGCAGAGTGAGTGCGCCAGCCACGTGCCGTTTGCGCGGCACTGGTTCCATGTGCGCTTTCTGCTGGTGGAAGGCAAGAAGATGTCGAAGTCGGAGGGCAACTTCTATACCCTTCGCGACCTCTTGCTGAAGGGCTACCGCGCCTCGGCCATCCGCTTTCTGCTGGTCAGCGTGCCCTACCGGCACCAGATGAACTTCACCTTCGAAGGGCTGACGGAGAGCGCGAACGCCATCGAGCGCCTGCGCACGTTTGCCCGGCGCGTGGAAGCTGCAGGCGGCACCTTGGCTTTGCCTGCAGCGCTGAACGCGGACCTGGATGCACTGGTAGCAGAAAAGCTGACCGCGTACGGGGCCGCGCTCGACAATGACCTAAACACCGCGGAGGCACGCGCCGCCGTGTTCGATGTGGTGCGTGCGGCCAACATCGCACTGGACCATGGCACGTTTGGACGCGGCAACATTGCGCGCGTGCAGAAACTATTGCAAGCGTTAGACGCCGTCTTCGACGTCCTGACCGACCGCGACGCCGATGTGAGCAAAGCCGCCGTGGCGTGGGCAAAGGCCGAAGGCCGCACCGACATCGCGCCGGACCTGCTGGTATCGCAGAGTATTTCCGACCAGGAAATCGAGGCTTTGATCGCGGAGCGGACCGACGCCCGCAAGCGCCGTAATTTTGCGCGTGGCGACGCCATCCGCAACGAGCTTGCCGAAAAGGGCGTGCTCATTGAAGACGGCAAAGCTGGCGTGACCTGGAAGCGCCGGTAACGGCTTAGCCCTACGGCTGGGTGTGGTGACGGTGCAGGTGCTGCGAGATGTCAGGCGAAAACTCACGCAGGATGGTGAAGCCCGCCTGCCGCAGACAGGCATAAGTAAACTTCTGCGCCAACACGCCAAAGTCTTCAGAACCCGTGGGGTAATACGTGGTGGATAGCGCCTGCGTCCCCACCTTGCCCGCGAGACCCGCCACGTTGAAGACCGGCCTGCCGGAGTAGCTGTGCGCAACGACAACCGACGCGGCCGCGTGCACCGTGCGCCGGACCTTGGAACCCGTACCCATGGCAAAGTAGCGCGTGTCCTGGTGCAGGAGCGCCGGAAAAAGAAGGCTGCCTTGCGCTGTCTGACTGGTCCTGTCTACCAGGCCACGCCAAACGTAACCCCAGAGTGGTGCGTTGCCGCCGTTCACCGTGTCCACCAACGGGTGGGAATCCTGGGCATACGCGATGGCTGAGGTCGCGATACTGTACAAGATACCGACATAGTCCGTGCTCTGCTTGAAGGCAACGACGGAGTCCGTCCTCCAGCCGGCGGGTGCGGGTGTTGTGCCGCCGGACACCGAGGTGTAGTTCGGCAGGACTCCAAACACCCGCTTTTGCTGCTGCAGGATTGGCGCAGCCGGTGCCACGTCGCCATGCTTATCCTGCTGCTGCGCCTGTGGCTGCGAGGAGGACGCCTGGTCGTCCGCATCGGGTGCCGGCGTCTGCAAAGCGTACAGCCGCGTGGCGGAAGGTGCGTCCGGCAATACCACTTGCGCATGAAGCCGAGACACAGCCAGGGGCAGCGACAGTGTGACAGCGAACGCGAGAGAGCGCGTGCCGCGAACGGCGTGTGTGAGCTTCAAGGATGGCACCTCGATGGACTCATTCTACGTGCGCAGCCTGGGCGTGCTGCAGCGCGTCCTGAAGACGTGCAAGTAGTACGTATGGAAAGGGTATCCAATGCAGGTACCTGAATGAGAGAGCGGTTGGCGATAGCGGATAGTCGCTCTATACTCCGCAAAGGAGTACCCCACCGTGGCAACCACAACGATTAGCGTCGATGAGTTTCAGGCGTTAGAACAGCGCATCATGCGCACAGTAGAGCTGATTCGCTCCGAGCGCGAGGCGCGCGCCGCCGCGGAGACAGAGATTGCCGCAATGAAGGAGCTGCTCGACGTAGCTTCTGCTGAAAACACCGCGCTCTCCACGGAAGTGACGGCCCTTAAGAAGGAACGCGAACAGGTAAAAGACCGCGTGGACGCCATGCTAAAGCAGCTCGACGAACTGGCGTAATCCCCCCTACGATCACGCCGCCCACGGCACCTGGAAGGACTTCCTCCCCGCACATGCAGAGCCCCGACAGCGCAGAAAAAAACCAGGCCGCGGCCTCCATCGCCGTCGACATTTACGACCAGACCTATCGGCTGTCCGGCGTTGACCCGGCCCACATTGCGGCGCTGGCCACCCTTGTGGATGGCAAGATGCGAGCTGTTTCCGCCCACGGCGCTACTGTTGATTCGCTGCGAGTTGCCGTGCTGGCCGCGCTCAACATCGCAGACGAGCTCCTGGAGTTGCGCGCCCGCCACCATAGCCTGCTGCACTCGCTGGACACGAGCGAAGACACAGCCCGCCGCCGAGCCCACTCGCTCTCCAGCCTTCTTGACGACGCACTGGGTGACGACGTCCTGCAGCGCAGAGCCGGCTAAGCAGCCACGCGAGATTTAGCTTTCGCTCCGCGCCATCAGCATGTAGCCTGCTCTCGTGAAAGTTCCAGCCCTGTTGCTGTTGTCGGTCCTTGGATTGCTGCCACCTGCACCATCCTCCGCGGCGCAGTTGAAGGCCCATCCTCTGAACGAGAAGGACCCGGATTTCCAGAAGCTACGGGCGCAGGCAGAGACGCTGGAACGCAATCCCGCCAACCTGAACTTTTCCGTGGACGCCTGGAAAAAGGCGAACGGCAAAGCTGGCGGCCACTGTATGGACTGCTTTGAACACATGGTGCTGATCGAGGCCAGACTCCACGACGGCAAGCATGCCATGCAGTTTGCACATGACATGGCGGCAGCCGCGGAGGAGCCCGCGGACCAGATGCGCGCCAAGCTGCTGCTGGGCCGCTCCGTTCTCTACCTCGTCAACAACAAAATACCGGACACACGCCTGCTGGACGAAGCCCACGCAGCGCTGCAGGACGCGAAGCAGGCGTCGCTCTCCGCCTACTTCTACGATGGCCGGGTCCTGTCGCTGCTGCATCGCGATGAAGAAGCGGGAAAGAGTTTCAGCACCTATGCGGAAAAGACGGTCAGCAATGACCCCATGCTGGTGCGCGCCCGGCACTTTGCCGCGAAGCCCGAGCTGGCGCGCATGGACATGCCACCAGCCATGACCTTTACCACGCTCGCGGGTAAGCCCTTCAACCTGGACAACATGAACGGCAAGGTCGTGCTCATTGACTTTTGGGCGACGTGGTGCGGACCCTGCAAGCAGGAACTGCCGCACATGAAAAAGCTGGCGGAGCAATACGCAGCACAGCCTTTCGAGCTCATCAGCATCTCGTGGGACAGTGACGAGGCCGCGTGGAAACAGTTTGTCGCCGCGAATGGCATGACGTGGAACCAGTACCGCGACGCGGACCACTCCCTGTCCAACTTGTTCGGCATCAATGCTATTCCGCACTATTTCACCATCGATGCGAATGGCGTGCTCGCGGCAGAGGCTCTCGGCTCTGGCTCCAACATCGACGGACGCATCCGCAAGCTAGTACAGCAGGCGCGCGAGTCTGCCCCAACCGAGGTGGCCGGCAAGGGTGCGCTCGCCGACGAGTAGCCGCGGCTTGCTGGATGGAACCGGTCACGTGGCACAGGCTGGCGCTTCCCTTGCCAACCGGGGCGGGTGGCGGTAGCATCGCCACAGATGACCGGCCTGCAAAGCAGGTGCGGGAATAACGCCGGTTGAACCAATACTCATTGAACAGGGGTTCGGCTCGTATACATGGTTCGGTGTGCAGTGTCCGCCAGTCCGGAATGCCTAAAGAACCACGGCTGAGTCCCACCGCTTAACGCGGGTTCACCGGCGCCTCCTTCACGGCCCAGCGGGCCGGTCCTCTGCCCTCCGGTAGGTTAATGTGGGCCGTCTCAGGGCTGTACCGCCGTTCGCCAGCGGAGATGGCCACGGGCAACCGATTCCCTTGTGGTGGCAACGGGCAAGAGGTGTGCACTGAAAAGGCGCACCACGGATTGCGCGCGCGGTTGAAGTCCAGCACCACCGTGCCGGGCTGCGCAAGTCCGTTGCTGGGCAGCGCCGCATCCAGAAAGCGCCCTGCCGGGTACGTCGTCGTCCTGCTGGTGCTGTCCCGAAAGACAAAAAACAGCGGCTGTGCACGGGCGGTGTCGACACTCGGCTCCAGTTGGTAGGTCTGGCCATCCAGCGTGAACTCCGCCACGCCGTACGACGTCTCGTCGTTCACCTGGCCCAGGATATTGGCGATGCGCAAGACGCGCGGCGCAGGGTACGGCTTCCATTCTGCCGTGATCCGGTAGCGCGCATCCGGCGCGTACCAGTGCAGGGTGTGGAAGGCCAGCATAGCTGGTGCCTGCATGTCGCGGCCCACGAGCCAGTAGCCGAACTTGCGTCGAAAGACGAACGAAACGCTGCCCTGCCGGAACTCAGGCGAGGTGCCGCCCGCGTCGAACCGCACCGTCTCTGCCGTGGCGGGCTTGCCGCCAATGGTCAGGCCAGTCGGAAAGCCGTTCGGCGGAGCTTTCACCGTGATGTCATCGCCAGAGAAACTCACCTGGATGACGCTACCGGCCACGTGTGGCAGCTGCACGGTATTGCCCGCGCCAGAGCCCACGGTCGTTCCGCCGCCCTCCAGCTGCTGCAGTTGCACCATGTTCAATGGACTTTGCGGGCCGCGCATGCTTTCCTGCAGGTGATCGCGAAAGACCTGGATCGCCAGCAACTCGGCGGGTGAAAGTGCTTGTGCATGTTGTTGTGGCGCAAGCAGAAGCAGGCCGCACAGGGCGGACGCGTACCGGTTCATGATAAGTCCTTTCAGGTACAACCGGCAGGCTGCCGTGTCGTCCCGCGGCGAACGGGAGCGGTCTGAAGAACCACCCGCGACGTCCCACGTATTCTTACAGATGTGTACCCGCATCTTGCACATCTGGGACCGGTCACCATTCCGACCTACGGCGCGGTAGCCGCACTGGGCTTAGCGCTGGCCATCCTGCTGGCGGCGCGGTGTGCTCGGCTGCTCGGCGTCCATGACGACGCCGTGTGGAACCTGTGCCTGATCAGCGCAATGGGTACGCTCTTGCTGTCGAGGCTGGTCATCATCGCGCAGATGCCGACGGCGTTTCTGCACTATCCCATGTACATCCTCACGCTGCCCACGGTAACGCGCTACGGCCTGCTGGGCGCTGTGCTGAGCGGCATTGGATATGCCCTGTGGAAGCGGTTGCCGTTGCTGCGCACGGCAGACGCGCTGACGCCCGGCGCCCTGCTGCTGCAGGCGGCACTGCACGCGGGTAGCCTGTTCGCGGGCGACGATCTGGGTTCGCCCACGCCCCTGCCGGTTGGCCAGTGGATTCGCGGCGATCGCGGCTACCATCCCGTAGCGCTGTACGCGGCGGCGCTCTCACTCCTGGGTGTAGTGCTGACGTATGGCTACCTGCGCAGTGCCCATCGCGGAGGCGAAACGCTGGGCCTGGGGCTTGGACTGGCGGCGCTGAGCCGATTTTTTGTGGACCAACTGCGACCGGACTACGTGTTGCCGGATGCATTTGTCGGCAATTTCCTGCGTGTCGATCAAGCCGCGCTGATCGCACTGGTAGCGGTGGGCATGGCGTTCTTTTTCAAGCGGGAGCGGCACGATGCCCAGTAAAAACATGCTGCCCAAGGGCAAGCGACGGCAGTCAGTCAAGGCGGATTACCGCGTGATGCGCGACGCCGCCAACGAGGTCGAGACTGCCGATTTGGCCGCAGCGGAAGCTCAGCTGTACGGCGAAGCAGTTCCGGCTGCTGTGTCACCCGCCACACGCGCGACGGCTGCCGGTCCCGCGCGTGAGAAGCGCGGCTTCCAGAAGAGTGGCCGCCGCCAGCAGCGATCCGAGCCGGGGTCAACAGCGGAAGCGGTCGTGCAGGCAGAGGACGATGACGAAGTTTTGCTGCCCGGCCCGGAGATCGCCAGCGTGGGCGGCACCCGCACCTGGGTAGCCGACGCGGATGCGCGCGGTCAGCGGCTGGACGCTTACCTGGCCAAGGCTTTGCCAGAGATTTCACGCGCACGCGCACAACTGCTCATCGAGCACGGACAAGTGCGCGTGAACGGCGTTGTAGGCCGCGCCAAGGGCAAACTGCAGGGCGGCGAAACCCTTATGGTCGAGGGCGAACCGCAACCCGCCCCGCTGCGCGCCACACCCGAGAACATCCCGCTCAGCGTCGTTTTCGAGGATCGGCACATGGCCGTCATCGACAAGCCCGCCGGCATGATGGTGCACGCGGGCAGCGGCTTGAATGACGACGCCCGCAGCAGCGGCACGCTGGTGAATGCGCTGCTCTTTTACTTCAAAGACCAGCTGAGCGCGGTGGGCGGCCCGCTGCGGCCCGGCATCGTGCACCGGCTGGATAAGCAGACCAGCGGCCTCATCATGGTGGCCAAAACTGATGCCGCGCACCGCGCCCTGGCGGAGATGTTTGCCGAGCGCTCACTGGAAAAGCGCTACATCGCGCTGGTACACCGGCACGTACGGAACGACCGCGGACTCATCGACCTGCCCATAGCGCGGGACCGCGTGCGCCGCACCCGCATGACCACGCGCGTGAGCGCGGGCTACCTAACCACGGCCAGCCACGGCACGCCCGCGCAGCGGCATCCAGAAGAGATGGATGTCGCCACGCAGCGGCGCAGCAACGATCCACGCCCGGCGCGAACGCACTACACCGTGCTGGAGCGGCTGCAGACCCCGGCGGGCGATTTCACGCTGCTGGATCTTCGCATCGAGACCGGGCGCACCCACCAGATCCGTGTCCACATGCAGTCGCTGGGGCACCCCGTGGTGGGCGACACGCTGTACGGCGCGCCCGCCCGCATCGCCGGGCTACCTGAGGGCTCGGCTCAACTCACGCGTAACTTTCTGCACGCGGCGCACCTAAAGCTGCTACACCCCATCACGGGCAAGCCTCTGGATCTGTATGCGCCGCTGCCCGCGGAACTCGAGGCCTTGCTCGCACAGCTTCGGCCTGCCGTTCCGCGCTGAGTCAACAGCCAGCCATGTGTCCAACTTGGTAGACTACGCAGGACATGTTTGTGTTTCGTCCGCTGCTCGCCTCGGTTGTCTTTCTCGCAAGTCTTGCCTCCGCACAGGTGAAGCCGGGTGCCGCTCCTGCCCTGCCGCCCGCTTCGACGGACGTAGATGCTACGAGCGCTGCACATCCGCCACAGCAGGCGGTACCCGCCACGCAGGCAGCGCCAGTGCAGACTGCGCCGGCAGGCGGCACTGACCAACCACCTGCCATCGCAGCAGCCGACGCGAACGCACCTACCATCCGGGCTTTTGTGCCAGAGGTACCGCTCGTCTTTACCGTCACCGACAACAAGGGCCGCTTTGTGACCGGCCTGCAGCAGCAGAACTTCGGCCTGCTGGACGACGGTAAAAGGCCCGATCGCATCATCAGTTTTACGCAGCAGGCAAACCTGCCGCTGCGTATCGGCATATTGCTCGATACATCCAATTCCATCCGATCGCGCTTTCAGTTTGAGCAGCAAGCGGCAACGGAGTTCCTACTGCAGGTGCTGCGGCCGCGACAGGACGCCGCCTTTGTGGAAGGCTTCGACGTGCGGCAGGATCTGGCGCAGGACTATACCAATAGCGTGGACAAGCTGAGCACGGCCATCAACAAACTGCGGCCCGGCGGCGGCACCGCCTTCTTCGACGCCATTTACCAGACCTGCCGCGATCAGATGCTGACGATTAAATCCAACGACACCATCCGCAAGGCGCTGATCGTGGTCTCCGACGGGGAAGATAACTACTCCCACGCGTACGAGCAGGATGCCATCAAAGAGTGTCAGCGCGCGGAGACCATCGTCTACACCATCTCGACAAACGTCTCGCCCTCGCGCGACAAGGGCGATGAGGTGCTGTCACGCCTCAGCGAGGCGACCGGTGGACGCACCTTCTTCCCGGTCAAGATCGAGGATGTGGCACAGGGCTTTCACTCCATTGAGGAAGAACTGCGCTCACAGTATTCCCTGCGCTACCGGCCCGCAGACCTGAAGCAGGATGGTGCCTTCCGCTCCATCTATTTGGTCGCACTGGATCAGCGCCTGCATGTGCGCGCACGCAAGGGGTACTTCTCGCCGCGCGCGCCGCGGTAAAGAGATCGTGCAAGTCAGCGCGGCGGGTACAAGCTCATTGACTGCCACGTACGAACGGCAACGCCAACTAGATCAGCGCGGACTCTGAGGCGCATCGACCGCGGTAAGCGCCTTGATTCGTTCCTTAGTCAGCTCATATCGGCAGGAGTGATACTCGTATCCTTCAAGCGGCGCATGCAGCGCCATAGTACTCATGTAGTTGCATTGCGCGTCGCGGAACACTACCCAGGCGCGCTCTGCCGCGACCAGGCGTTTCACCACCTCGTCATCATCGGGCGTGTGTTTCGGTCCCGCATTCCTCAGAGCAGTTGTAATGTTTGCGTATACCGCGTTCAGTCGCTTGTCGGCGGCGGTGAAAGCATCTATCTGGCAGTGTGCACTACCGTCGGCATCTACATGGGCCGTCTCGCACGCCTTGAGTTTTAAATCGATGGCAGAAAAGTCCGTGGGCGACTGCGAGAAGGCCGACACGCACGTCAATACAGGGCACGACATCAGTACAAGGTGCTTCAAGTGACACTCTCCTGCATGCGTTAGATACGACGGCCTCAGTGCTTTCGGCTTACTTCTTTACGACCGCCTTGCCACCGGGCAGCTGCTTCGCATCGGTAAAACGACGGGTGCCCAGCGCGGTAATCAGTTCCACTCCGAGGCTGAGGCCGCGACGCCCCTCCTTGGAACTGATTTTCTTGAACAGGCCCCACATGGACAGCGGCTCGTCCGGCGTCTTCTTGGTGGCGGTGCTCATGGCTGCGGCAATGCAACTCATCGTCTCCGGCTCCATCGCACCCAGAATCTTGCCCACGCTGATGAGGTTGCGCAGCGCACCCACACTTTCCTGAACTCGCGCCGCCTCCGCCAAATGGCCGGCAATCTCATTCTTGGCATGCACCATGCCGTGTAGGAGATCGAGGATGCCCTCGTCGTGTGCGGTCTGCAGCAGGTCATAGGCCACCAGGAGTGCTTCGGCATGCTCCTTTGGAGCAGCTTCCAGGCGGCGCATCAACCCATCTTTCGGGTCGTATTTGTTCGGTGAGAACCTGATTGGATTGGCCATGTATACCTCGGAAGCAGCGGGTTAGGTCACTTTGCTGCTGGCTGCCTTACATCTCGCAGAGATAGAAGTTGATAGGGATCGAAGCTTCCACGGAGTGCGTTCCCACACTCCCGCGAAGAGGTAGGCACCACGACTCATGTTGTGGTGCTGTTGATTTGCACCAGCTTATCCGCCGCACGCGTCCCCGGAACGGCATAGTCACCACGCGCCCACTTGCGCTCCACCTCCACACCCTGCTGCGGTGTGCGGCTGCCATTGCGGAAGTTTTCTGCCTTCAGCGGCGAACGGCCCTTCCGCTCCAGCACGCGAAAGCGCACCGCGGTTTCCTTGTAGGCAGGCGTGTGTGTGGCACGGTCCACGTGCGCACCGGTCAGTCGGTTCACCGGCTCTGACACGGAGTTCATGGGCATGTACAGCTGCTTGCCCTCCACGCGGTCCGTCACCAACACCTTGGCGCGGATCACACCCCAGCGGCTCTCCACTTCCACTTTAGTGCCGCTCTCCAGCCCGCGCTCCTCGGCCAGCTCCGGTGAAACCTCCACCCAGTTCAGCGGAGTGATCTGCTCGATGCCGGGCACCTTGTAGGTCATCGCGCCCTGTTCGAAGTGCTCCAGCATGCGGCCGTTGTTCAGGTGCAGGTCGAAGTGTTCGTCAATTTCTTCCGACGGCGGTACCCACTCCAGCGGGTAGAACATGGCCTTGCCGTCCGGAAAAGGAAACTTGTCCTTGAACAGGATGGGCGAGTCCGTGCCGTCCTTCGCAACCGGCCACTGCAGGCTCTTAAAGCCCTCCAGCCGCTCGTACGTTACACCCGCGAAGAACGGTGTCAGTTCCGCAATCTCCTGCATGATTTCGCTGGGATGCGTGTAGTGCCAGTGCGCACCCATGCGCTGCGCAATGAGCTGGATGATCTCCCAGTCCGGCTTCGAGTCACCCAGCGGGTCCAGTGCCTTGTACAGCCGCTGGATGCGGCGCTCCGTGCTGGTGAAGGTGCCGTCCTTCTCAAGGGAAGGCGCCGCAGGCAGCACCACATCCGCAAACTTGCAGGTCTCCGAAAAGAAGATGTCCTGCACGACGAGGAATTCGATCTCGCTCAGCGCCTTGCCCACGTCATTGGCATTGCCGTCGCTTGTGATGGTGTCTTCGCCCTTGATGTAGAGCGAGCGCAGCGTGCCCTTATGAATGGACTCCATCATCTCGTGGTTATCCAAGCCCTTTGCGACCGGCAGCGTCACCTGCCATGCAGCCTCGAACTTGGCACGGGCAGACTCGTCGTCCACGTGCTGGTAGCCGGGCAACATGTCCGGCATGGAACCAAAGTCGCTGGCACCCTGCACGTTATTGTGGCCGCGCAACGGGTATGCGCCCGCGCCGTGCCGGCCATAGTTACCGGTCGCCAGCAACAGGTTCGACATGGCCGTGCTGGTATCAGACCCGCCGCAGTGCTGCGTCACACCCATGGCCCACAGAACGCAGACACCATCCGCCTCGACAATCTCCTTTGCCACCTGCCTTAGCACGTCCTGGCTGATGCCAGTCACCTGCTCGGCATAGGCCATGGTGAAGGGCGCAAGGCTCGCCTTGTACTCCTCGGTCTTGTTCACGCGGTCGGCGAGGAACTGCTTTGCCTCCCAGCCCTGGTCGAAAATGTACTTCGTAATGGCGGAAGCCCACACCATGTCGGTACCGGGGTTCGGCCGCATAAAGGTGTCCGCGCGCTCTGCCATCTCGTGCTTGCGCAGGTCGGCGACGATCAGGCGCTGGCCGCGGTACTTGTGCGACCGCTTGATGCGCGTGGCCAGCACGGGATGGCTCTCCGACGTGTTGGAGCCAACGATTAGCACCAGCCCAGCCTGCTCGATGTCCGCGATAGACCCCGCATCGCCGCCGGTGCTCACCGTTCGCGACAGCCCTTTGGTCGCGGGCGTCTGGCAGTAGCGGCTGCAGTTGTCGATGTTGTTGGTGCCGATCACCGCCCGCGCCAGCTTCTGCATCAGGTAGCTTTCTTCGTTGGTGCACTTGCTGCTGGCGATGAAGGCCAGCGCGTCCGGCCCGTGCGTCTCCTTGATGCTCTTGAACTTGCTGGCGATCAGCGTCAGCGCCTCGTCCCACGTGGCCTCACGATAGGTGCTGTACTGCCCGTCGTCCACGCGGATCAGCGGCGTGTGCAGCCGCTCGGTGCTGTTGGTGTAGTCGTACCCAAACTTGCCCTTGATGCAGGTCGAAATGCCATTGGCAGGGCCGTGGGTCGGCTCAATCTTCAGGATGTGGCGGTCGCGCGTCCATACCTCAAAGGAGCAGCCCACACCGCAAAAGGCGCATACGGTCTTGGTGCGTTTGGTACGCGCCTCGCGCATGGTGCTCTCAATGTCCGACAGGGCGAGGATGGGTGGATAGCCCGTCTCCGGCTCTACGCCCTTGACCACCTCGATCATGTCATCCAGCACGTTCGCGGGCAGGTTCGTGAGCGTGCCCGCGTGCTGCAGCATGCTCTTTTCCATGAGCGCGTTGCACGGGCACACGGTGACGCAGTGGCCGCAACTGACGCAGCTTGACCCGGCGATCTGCTCGCCACCATCCCACAGTACGCGCGGGTGCCGGTCTTCCCAATTGATGGTCAGCGTCTCGTTCACCTGCACGTCCTGGCAGGCCTCCACGCAGCGGCCGCACAGGATGCACTGGTCCGGATCGTAGCGGTAAAACGGGTTCGAGTGGTCCTGCTCATACGGCTTGTGCAGATATGGGCGCACCTGGTGTTTGATCTGCATTTCGCCCACGGCGTTGTGGATGGTGCAGTTGCCGTTGTTGTTGTCGCACACGGTGCAGTACAGGTCGTGGTTCTGCAGGATGCGGTCCATGGCCTCGCGCTGCGCAACATCAGCACGTGGGCTGGTGGTAAACACGCGCATACCCGCCCGCACCTCTGTTGCGCAGGCGCGCTCCAGAGTGCCGTTCACCTCGACCATGCAGGTATCGCACGTCTGCACCGGCCCCATCTGCTCCAGGTAGCAGACCTGCGCCACGGAGTGATAGTTGCCCTCATGATTGGCGCGAGAGCTGTCGGGATTGGTACCGGGATATTGCTCAGGCGACGAACTTTGGCCGTCGCCCAGGTGGGTGTCCTCATTCAACGCGCGACGCTCGCCGATGCTCAGCTTCTTGTCCGCGTTATGGAACCCGGCGTCCGCAATCGACAGGTTGGCCAGCGCGGCGGCGCGGTTCAGCACCTCGATCAGCAATTCGCCTTCGCCCACCGGCACGGTGCGGCCATCGACGAAGATCTCAGTGGTGTGCGGTACGTCCAGCGGAGTATTCAGAAGGCGCTTCTGCGGCATACCCTCTAGGATGCAACAGCGAAGGGCTATGTACCGTACCTACAACGGAGAATGGCGTGAGCGCGTTTTCGACTGGAGAACCTGGGCGTATCTACATTGGCATCTCCGGCTGGCGGTACAAAGGTTGGCCCAGCCAATTCTGCCCGCCAGAGCTGGCACAGCGGAGCGAGCTGGCCTTTGCGGCGGGTCTGTTTCCCTCCATTGAGATCAATGGCACGCATTACTCACTGCAACGACCAAACAGTTTTGAGCAGTGGCGAAAAGAAACACCGGGTGGCTTCGTCTTTTCCTCAAAAGGCTCACGCTTTATTACGCACATGAAGAAGCTGCGCGATGTGGAGCAAGGCCTGGCAAACTTCTTTGCGCAGGGACTGCTCGCGCTTGGGCACAAGCTGGGTCCAATCCTGTGGCAGTTGCCGCCGCAGATTCGCTTCGATGCGGAGCGCCTGTCCTCTTTTTTCAAGCTGCTGCCGCGCACCACTGCGGAGGCTGCCGCGCTGGCCGTGGAACATGATCCCAGGCTCACGGGCCGCACGGTGGTGAAGGCGCAGGTCAATATACCGCTGCGGCACTGCCTGGAGATTCGGCATGAAAGCTTTGTTTACCCGGAGTTCATTGCGTTGCTGCGCCAGCATCGCGTAGGCCTGGTGGTGGCCGACACGGTGCAGTGGCCTCTGCTTTTCGACGTGACGTCGGACTTCGTCTACTGCCGGCTGCACGGGTCGGAGGAGCTGTACGCCTCTGGCTACGGCGATGCCGCGCTGGACACCTGGGCAGAGCGCGTGGTGCAGTGGGCACGTGGTCAGGAAGCGGCGGACGAGTTGGCGACCAGCGGACCTTACGGCCACCACGCCAGCCCAGTGCTGCAGCCCAAGCGTAGAAGGCGAGACGTTTACGTCTACTTCGACAACGATGCCAAGGTTTATGCCCCCTTCAACGCACAGAGCCTGCAGCAGCGCGTGGAGCGCCTGCTGACCAACTCGCCCTAGCAAGCCTGTCCGCAAGTTTTCAGCGCCATGTTGCTACACCGTTGCGGTCAGCGTGCCGACACGCATCCTACCCCAAGAAGGTGAGACATCGCAGTGGAACAGAACAGATCAACACGGCGGACATTCATGATGGAAGGTGCAGGCGCACTGACAGCCTTGGGCATAGCGACCGGTAGCGCACTTGGCCAGGAGCCGAAGGGCGGTAACGCCGGCGCGAACGAACAAGCGCGGATCGACGCGCAGACCTGGGCGGGCGAAACCTGGAATGCGCCGCTGAAGGGCAAGGTCGCCGTCATTACCGGCGCGGCCCGCGGCATTGGGCGCTCCATGGCCGTCGCCATGGCGGCGAACGGCGCAGACATCGTGGGCATTGACATCAACACGACCGTTTCGCCCATCGTGCAGTACATCGCCGCAACGCCGTCTGACCTGGAGGAGACCGGCAAGCTCGTCCGGCAGCGCGGCCGGCGGTTCCTGGGGATCACGGCGGACATCCGCGACATTGCCGCCCTACGCAAGGCCGCAGACCAGGCCGTTCAGCAAATGGGTCAGATCAACATCGTCATCGCCAACGCAGCGATTCAGGCGTTCAAGCCGCTGGTGGAAATGGACGACCACGACTGGCATGACGTGATCGACAATAACCTGAACGGTTCGGCCAACTCGCTGCGAGCGTTCGCGCCGGTGCTGGTAAAGCAGGGTAAGGGCGGCCGCATCATCTTTACGTCGTCGATGCAAGGGCGTTACGGCACCAAGAACGGCGCGGCATACTCGGCGTCCAAGTGGGGCATCATCGGGCTCATGAAGTCGGCTGCGCTGGAGCTGGGCAAGTACAAGATCACCGTCAACACCATTGAGCCGGGCCTGATCGACACCGCCATGACGCACAACGACAAGCGCTGGAGCGAGGCCGTGGGCGAAACCATGACCACGCCTCCGCCGGAGCACCCCACCGAGCAGCAGACAATCGAGGCACGCCTGCCAAAAACGCCGCTGGGCGTGCCGTGGCTGACACCGGAGCAGGTGGCACCCGTCGCGGTCTTCCTGGCCAGTGACGCGGCTGCCATGGTGACCGGCGCAACCTATGACGTGAATGGTGGGGACAGCGCCCACACGACCTAGCGGGCGTATCTGCCGGACAGCACGAGTTGTTACAAGTGACACGGCACGGCTATGCTTTGCAGTATCCCCTGCGGCTGGTTGTACGTGTCACTTCACCCTCACGCCAGCTGCTTCGTAAAAGCGGCGTGACACGTTGCACCGCCGCCATACCTGACTCTTGGTGAATGACGGAATGATTGCTGAAATTATTGCAGTCGGCAGCGAGATGCTGACGCCCTACCGGCAGGACACGAATTCGCTGGCCATGCCGGCAGAACTCAATCGGCTGGGTGTCGCAGTGGCGTTCAAACCCATTCTGGGCGCCGAGTTCTCTCAACTAGTGGACGCAATCCGCATTGCGCTGCGCCGCGTCGATATCGTGCTGCTGTCGGGCGGCCTGGGCCCCACGGAAGACGACCTGACCCGTGAGGCGGTGGCTGCCGCGCTGGAACGCGGCATGTCGCGCGATCAGACGGTGGTGGGGTCGCTGAAGGAGCGATTCAACCGGCGCGGCATCCAGATTCGCGAGATCAATTTCAAGCAGGGCGATGTGATCGACGGCGCGGAACTGCTGCCCAACGCGAACGGCACCGCGCCCGGCCAATGGATTGCCGCTGCGTACGAAGACATTCCACGGTACCTGGCCCTCCTGCCCGGCCCGCCCAAGGAACTGACGGCGCTGTTCGCAGAGCAGGTGCGCCCGCGGCTGGCTGCCGTCATCCCTGCGCAGCACATTGCGACCGCGCTGTTGCGTATGGCCGTGGTGCCCGAAAGCGAGGTGGATGCGCGCACCGCGCCCATCTACCAGGCGTACCCAGATGTGAGCACCACCATCCTGAGCACCATTGGCGAAATCCAGTTGCATTTTCTGTGTGCAAAGCCGTCGCAGGCGGAGGCCGAAGCGCGCGTCGCGGACGTCCTGCAACGCTGCGCGGACGAGATGCGCCCTGTCGTCTTCTCCGAAGATGGCAGCAGTCCAGAGGTGGTAATCCTGCGTCTGCTGGCGAAGCGCGGGCTGACACTGGCGACAGCAGAAAGCTGCACAGGCGGCCTTCTCTCGCAGCGGCTCACGTCGGTGCCTGGCTCGTCCAGTAGCATCCTGGGCGGGGCCGTCGTCTATAGCAACGCATTGAAGACGACCTTTGCCGGCGTCTCACCTGGGCTGCTGGACCAGCACGGCGCGGTCAGCGAATCGGTGGCGCGCGCCCTGGCCGAAGGCATACGGCAGCGCACGGGAGCAGACGTCGGTGTCGGCATCACCGGAGTTGCCGGACCGGGCGGCGGCACGGGAGAAAAGCCTGTCGGGCTCGTCTACCTTGCCGTTAGTACCCGCGCCACCACGGAGGTGCGAGAGCTGCGGCTGATGGGCGACCGTGAGCGGGTTCGATGGTTTAGCTCTCAGCATGCGCTCATGTTGCTGTTCACCCTGCTGCAACAGGACGGATCTCCGGGCGCTGTTACACTCGACCAGCCATGACTCCGCCGCTGCTTTGGACCACTACGCTCGTCCTCGCATACCTGCTTGGTTCCATCCCCACGGGATACCTGCTGGTGCGCGTCTTCCGTCGCCAGGACATACGCACGACCGGCTCGGGCAATATCGGTGCCACCAACGTGGCACGCTCCGGTGGGAATGGCCTGGGCATCGCGACCTTGGTGCTGGATGCGTTAAAGGGACTGCTTGCCGTCGTCATTGCGAGGCACTTTGCGCTGTACACGGGTTTTCCCAACGGGTATGACCTGGAGGCGATGGCAGGCCTGTTTGCCGTGCTTGGTCACATGTTCCCCATCTGGCTTGCCTTTCGCGGCGGCAAGGGTGTCGCCACGGCCTTGGGCGTGTTTCTGGCGATGATGCCGCTCGCGACCGTCTTTGCCGTGCTCATCTTTCTGCTGGTGTTTACGCTGACAAAGTACGTGTCGCTTGCCTCCATGGTGGCCGCTGTGTGCCTGGCTGGCCTCTGCGTGCTGCTGGACAGCCGTCGCAGGCTGCTTGTGGACGTGGTTTACATCGCAATACCACTGCTCGTCATTCTTAAGCACTACGGCAACATACAACGGCTGCTGGCTCGCACAGAGCCGAAGTTCAGCGCGCCCGCCACCGATTCTTCCGCCACATGAGCCGCATCGCCGTCATCGGTGCGGGGGCATGGGGCACCGCACTGGCCCTGTCGCTGGCGCGCCAACAGCGGCACGCCGTGACACTCTGGGCTCACACTCCAACGCATGCCAGCAGCATGGCGCAGTCGCGTGAAAACACGCGCTTTCTGCCGGGCTTTCCGCTGCCGACGGACCTGCGCGTGACAGCGTCACTACCAGAAGCGCTGGAGTCGGGGGTACTACTGCTGGTCACGCCATCGGAGCACCTCCCCGCCACGGTTGAGGCTGCTCTGCCCCACCTGCGTTCGAACCACATACTGCTGTGCGCGTCCAAAGGCATTCAGGACGGCACCTTTCGCCGCATGAGCGAGGTCGTTGCAGCGCTGTCGCCGGTGCGCTTTGCCACGCTGGGTGGGCCATCGTTCGCAAGGGAGGTGGCAGCGGCGCTGCCCACGGCAGTCACGCTGGCCTCAATGGACCCTGCCATTCTGCAGCAGCTACAGCGTGATTTCTCGTCGGAGTCGCTACGTGTGTACACCAACGACGACGTGGTGGGCGTCGAGTTGGGTGGCGCACTCAAAAACGTGATCGCGCTGGCTGCCGGCGTGGTCGCCGGGCTTGAACTTGGGTCGAACGCGTCGGCTGCTCTGATCGCGCGCGGCATGGCCGAGATTACACGGCTGGCGGTAGCCTGTGGCGCACGGCCCGAGACCATGGCGGGGCTGGCCGGGTACGGCGACCTGGTGCTCACCTGCACCGGCACGCTCTCGCGCAACCGTACCGTCGGCGTCGAGCTGGGCCGCGGACGCTTGCTGCCCGACATCATTGCCGGCCTGAACGGCAAGGTAGCGGAGGGCGTCCGCTGCACGGGTGCGGCGCTTGGCCTGGCCGCAAAGCACGGCGTCGAGATGCCCATCACAGCGGAGATGCACGCGATCTTGCACAGGGGACGCGCGCCGCGTGATGCGATACGCGCGCTGATGACGCGGCCGGGACGCGATGAGTAGGGACGACTAAGATTTCAGCCGTCATCCTGAGCGAAGCGAAGGATCCCCGCGAGGTTGGCTTCAGTACTGCAGCTCGAAGCTTTCTCGCGCGAAAGCCTTGCGGCATGGCCGTTACAGGTGAGATCTGCAGGGACCCTTCGCTCCACTCAGGATGACGAACGCGGAAGAGGAGTGCCGCTCTCAACGTAGACTTGTCGCATGGCACTCTTCAGCAGGCCGGGTAACACGCCGCATAAGCCAAGCTTTTTTCAGCGCATCCGGCAGGCGGTCACAGGCGAGGCCACATCCGCGGGTCAGCCCGACAACCTGCCAGAGCCGGAACCCGCTGAAGCAGCCTTACAGAACAACGCCGGGACCGCGCCACCGGAACAAAGCCTGTTACCGCAGAGCGCCTTTGAGCTATTGGAGACCGAAGGCTTAAGCCTCCTGGCAGATGAAGCTTCGCAGCCCCCTGCGGCAGACCTGCATGCGGGGGCAAGCGAGCTTCCCGCGCTTGAGTTGAGTCCAGCAGCACCGCCAGAACCAATTTCAGCCGCTCCGCCTCCAGCTATCGCAGCCTCTGTGGACGGGCAACGCAACCAGTTTGGCCTCAGGCCCATGACGTCAAACTTCTCCTTTGGCGGCTATGCCACGGCTGAAGAAGAAGACGCCAGCTTTCTGAGCAAGATGCGCGACGCGGTGGGCCGCACGCGCGACCAGCTGGGCGCGGGGCTCGACAGCGTTCTTGCGCTGGGCCGCACCGTCGACGAGGAGATGCTCGACGAGCTGGAAGCCGTGCTGCTAATGGCTGACCTGGGCGCGACCACCACCGCAGACGTCATGCGCGACCTGCGCACGCGTGCCTTGCGCGAGAAGGCAACCACGACCGAGCTCAAGGCGATGCTCAAAGAGGACTTGCGCAAAATCCTCGACTCCGTCCATCAGCCGACCAACCATCCCCGACACTCGCCGGAGGTCATCATGATGGTGGGCGTGAACGGCACAGGCAAGACCACCACCAGTGGCAAGCTGGCCGCGCTGTACGGCACCCACGGGCGCAAGGCGCTGCTGTGCGCCGCCGACACCTTCCGCGCTGCCGCCATTGAGCAGCTTGAGGTGTGGGCGCGCCGCTCCAATGTGGACATTATCAAGACAAAGCAGGGTGGCGACCCGTCCGCCGCGCTGTACGACTCGCTGACCGCAGGCAAGGCGCGTGGGGCGGACATCGTCATCGTGGACACGGCTGGCCGCCTGCACAACAAGGCCGGCCTGATGGCCGAACTCGACAAAATGCGGCGCACCGCGCAAAAACTGGTACCGGGCGCACCGCACCAGGTGTTCCTAGTGATGGATGCGACCACCGGCCAGAACGGCCTGCAGCAGGCGCGCCTGTTTACCGAGAGCGCGGGCGTCACCGGCATCGTACTCACCAAGCTTGACGGCACGGCCAAGGGCGGCGTGGTGGTCGCTATCGCACGCGAACTGCGGCTGCCTGTCGTCTTCGCGGGTACGGGCGAAAAAATGGAAGACATCATCCCGTTCGACTCGAACGCCTTTCTCGACTCGCTGCTGGGCAGCGCCGCATAGGGGTAAGCCATGGAAGCCAACGAAGTCCACGAGTTTGTCGAAGGCCTGGAGAAAGGCGGCGAGGCTGGGCTGTATGCCGTCTCGTTCTCAATTGCTGTGCTGGCGATGCTGGTGGCGCTGGCTACCGTGCTGTCACACCGCGCCCATACCGAGGCCGTGCTGCAGCAGGCCCGTGCCAGCGACGAGTGGGGCCTGTATCAGGCCAAGCGGATTCGCCAAAGCAACATCGCCACCAGCAGCGACCTGCTGACAGTGCTGGCACCCAACAACCCTGCCGCGGCTGCCAGGCTGGACGACTACCGCAAGCACACCGCCAAGTGGGACGACGACCTGAAGGCAAGCGAGGAGCGGGCGCACGGGCTGGAAGAAGACGTGGAGCATGCCGAGCACCGCGCCAGCCGCTATGACTCCGGCGAGGCGCTGCTCCAAATAGCCGTGGTGCTGTCCTCGGTCACGTTGCTCACTCGGCAGCGCATCTATTGGCTAATAGGCCTGGCCATTGGCGGCGTTGGGCTTCTCTTCGCGGCGATGGGGCTGCTGACGCACTGATGCCTGTTAAGCGCTGAACAGAACAGTGACGTGAATCGCGCTCCATCACACTCAACCCCGCGTGACAAGGCTTCTGTTGCTGCTTGGATTGCGAGCTGCATCACACTCGTAATGCCGTTTTCCACCACAGACACAGCGCACATGCAGCGCGCCCTGGAGCTTGCGCGGGCCATGCTGGGCGTCACCTCGCCAAACCCGCAGGTGGGCTGCGTTATAGCGCACGATAACGTGGTCATGGGCGAGGGCGCGCACCGCTACGATCTACGCGATCACGCGGAAGTAGCCGCGCTGAAGCAGGCAGGTGAGAGTGCGCGCGGCGCCACGGCCTACGTGACGCTGGAGCCTTGCAGCCATCATGGACGCACCGGCCCCTGTGCCAACGCGCTGCTGGATGCGGGCGTGGCCCGCGTGGTGGCTGCCACACTGGACCCGAATCCGCTGGTGGCAGGCAGCGGCATGGCCATCCTGGAACGCGGCGGTGTTGTCGCCGAGCACGGCCTGCTGCAGGCGGAGTCACGCGCTATCAACGATGCCTTTGCACGCTGGATCCTGACCGGCCTGCCACTTTGCACGCTGAAGTCGGCACTCTCGGTGGACGGCAAGCTGGCCCCCCTGCCCGTTCAGCGCACAGCAGGCGCACCGTTCTGGCTTACCGGTACCGCAGCGCGGGATGAAGTGCACCGCTTTCGCCACGCCAACGATGCCATCCTCACCGGTATTGGGACCGTGCTGGCGGACGATCCGCTGCTGACTGATCGCAGCAACCTTCTGCGCCGCCGCCGCCTGATGCGCGTAGTGCTGGATACACAATGCCGCACGCCCCTTGGCTCACGATTGGTCGAAAGCGCCAATGACGACCTGCTGGTCCTGTGTGCGCGCACTGCGCCCAACGACCGCCAGCGCGCTCTGCGCCAGCGCGGCGTGCTGGTGGAAACCTTGCCCGTGCTGTCGCCCGCAGAGCAGGGCAAAACAGGCGGCAAGCCAGAACTGGATTTGCGCGCCGTCCTGAAGCGTTTGGGCGATATGGAGCTACTCTCCGTCCTGCTGGAGAGCGGCCCCGGCCTGAATGCAGCCTTCCTGACGGCTGGCCTCGTCGACAAAGCTGTGCTCTTCTTCTCAGAAACCGAGTTGGGCGATGACGCCATTCCGTTCGCCGACCCGGCGCACTCGCCCTTCTCGCTCATTGAGCAGCTGAATAACGTGGATCGCTGCGACTTTCTCAGCGAAGGCACGCAGGGCAACCGGCACCTGGACGCATGCGTGCGCGGTACCCTGCACGACCCATGGGCAGAGACGTTTCAGCTCACACCCGCATCTGCTGTGTAGGAGCAATCGACCCATGTTCACAGGCCTGATCGCCGAGACCGGCACCATCACCAGCTACGAAAAGCGCCCCGGCGCGGCCCGCTTGCGCGTGGCAACGCCCACGCTGGCCCAATATCTGCATACCGGCGACAGCATCGCCGTGTCGGGCGTATGCCTGACAGCATTGGCGATTACGCCGACCGGGTTTGAGGCAGATTTGTTGGAGGAGACGCTACGCCGCACCTCGCTGCAGGCGCTCTCACCGGGCAGCAGCGTCAATCTAGAGCTACCCACACCCGCGGGAACGCCGCTGGGTGGCCACGTGGTGCAGGGCCACGTGGACGGCGTGGGTCGCCTGACAGCGTTAACAGCAGTTACAGCCGGAACGACAGAGGAGACGGACTGGGAGCTTCGCCTTTCCGCACCCGCGGCATTGGCACGGTACATCGTTGAAAAAGGCTCGCTCAGCGTCAACGGCGTCTCGCTCACCGTGGCTGCTGTCGAGGCGGGTGCCAGCGGCACGGCGGACGTCAGCATCGGCATCATCCCGCACACCTACGCTGCCACCAACCTGCACACGCTGCAGCCGGGTGACCCGCTGAATCTTGAAGTGGACGTGCTCGCCAAGTATGCCGAGCAGCGCGCCGCAGCGGCTGCACAGGTCAGGCCGGAAACCATTACGGAAGCCTCGTTGATGGCTTTGGGCTACTGACCTCCGCCCTCGCATTACCGGTGTCATCCTGAGCGAAGGATCCCGACAGAACATAGTCTTGCCGCTGCAGCCTAGAACTTTCGCGCTAGAAGGACGGAAGCTGCAGAGGCCTGCGAACGGTCGCAGGGATCCTTCGCTGCGTTCAGGATGACTCCCATATTGCAGCGTGATTAACTCAGGCGTGCGCCAGCACCTTTGGCAGCTCCATCTGTTCGGCGGGTTCCTCCACGTACGGCTGGAAGTGCGCCCGGCAGCGCGCCTCATACAGCCCTGCCGCACCCACCACCACCAGTTCCCGCGACTGCCCCAGCCGCTGCGTGTGGATGGCGGGCTGACCGCACACCATGCAAACCGCGTTCAGCTTGGTCACGCGGTCGGCCAGCGCCATCAGCGCGGGCACCGGGCCGAACGGCTCGTTGGCAAAGGTGGTGTCCAGCCCCGCCAGAATCACGCGCTTCCCAAGGCCGACTAGTTCCAGGCTCAAGGGCACAATGGCCTCGTCGAAAAACTGCACTTCATCCAGGCCCACGACCTCAATCGCATCCACCAGGCCGTCCGCAAACAGCAGTTCGCGCAGCCGTTCTGCATCCGGTGTCACCACGGCCGCCTCGTGCGTCTGCTCCGAGTGCGAAGCAATCGCGGTCCGGTGATAGCGCAGGTCGATGTCGGGCTTGAAGCAGCCCACGCGCTGCCGTGCGATGCGCGCCCGCTTCAGCCGTCGGATCAGCTCTTCGCTCTTGCCAGAGAACATGGGGCCGGTAATCACTTCCAGCACGCCGGGCGTGGGACGTTCGGTGCCCGTTAACAAAGCCATCCCAGCATGGTACCGGCAGCGGCGCTCGTGGAAAAATGCCTACTGCTGCGCGACGCGTACCTTGACCGCCATGTAACGGAACGTCGTTCCGGGTGCCAGCAGCACCTGGTGCGCCACTTTTGGCTCAATGCGAACAAAGTCGCCCGCGCGAAACGGCTGCGTGGTGCCGCCGCGAACGCCGTCGCCGCGAATCTCGCCCGGCGCAGTCTCCTTGCCATTGACGACTTCGCCACCAGTAACGATCTGCGCCGCGCCCTCCACGCCGATCAGGATATCGGCATCGTCCCGGTGCCATTCCCCCTGGCCGCTCTTCACACGCACGGCCGTCTGAATGTTGCTCTCCGGCCGCTTGAGCAGGACTTCATACGCAATGCCGGCCGGGGCAGAACGGGCCTGCAACAGCAGTTCCGCAGCCTTGGTATTGAGGAACGCAGCATCCAGTGTTTGGGATGGGGGCGGCGCCTGGGCAGCGGCAACACCTGCCATCAACAGCGAGAGAACCAGCTTGGTCACCATAGCCTTCTGTATACCGCGAATGTGATGCGACTGGCTCGACTAGTGTGCCAGCGGCTGCCACAACTCCAGGCGATTGCCTTCGGGATCCGTGATCCAGGCAAACTTGCCATAGGAGTAGTCTTCGCGCTTCGGCTTTAGGTTTGCGTCCGCCTCGGTAAGCTTCTGCAGCAGCGCATCCAGGTCGTCCACGCGGTAGTTCACCATGACCGCCTGCGTGTTGTCGCCGCCAAAGTAGTCCGTGTTCTGCGGAAAAGTGCTCCATGTAGTCAGGCCAGAGGCAGCCTCGTCCTTCCACTGGAACGCGATCACGCCATGCTCACCGGGATGGAAGCCGAGGTGCTCCACGTACCAGGCCTTGAGCGCCTTTGGATCGTTCGCCCGCAAAAAGACACCACCCACACCCGTCACACGCGCCATCGGCACACCTCTGCACAGCCGCCCCTTTATATCAGCCCACAGTCCTTGAGAATAGCCTCCCTGCACAACGGTCGAAACTGCCCGCTCCTGCGCAGGATCGACAGGTTGCGTCAAGCCGCAATCACAAGCGCATCCAACTGGCTATGGATCAGCAACTTGCCCAGGCCATGTTCACCGAGTTCCTCTCCACGTTGCCGAAGGGCACCGCAACCGACATCCACATCCTGACGGATGCGGATGCCGACGGTCTGCCTGCAGGTGCGCTGCTGTACCGCGCCCTGAAGACGGCTGGGTATGGCAGCGTGACCGTGGAGACCCGCGGCAAGTTTGAGAACGCCTGGATGCCAGGGGTGCATGAGCGACTGCGACAGCGCGCGCCAGAGGCGCTCATCATCGCCGACTTGGGCGCGCGGCCTGACACCATTCTGCCCGGCGTGCCCACGCTGCTGGTGGACCACCATGCGCCGTTCGGCACACCGCCCGGAGCCGTGCTACTGACTGCCTACGGTACCGAACCGACCGCCACCACCGGCCTGCTGGCGCTGTGGTGCGCGCAGGCCGTTGCACCCGCGCTAGCGGACGAGCTGCAATGGCTGGCGGGCATCTCGCTGCTTTCAGACCTCGGCGACAAGGCACCGTTTCCTGACCTTGCCGAATCGAAAAAACGCTTCAGCGGCACCGCGCTGAAAGACCTGACCGCGCTGCTCAACGCACCGCGGCGTACCGCGAACGGCGACGCATTGCCCGCCTTAAGGCTGCTGCTTACAGCCCTGACGCCCAAGCTCGCACTCAACACGCCGTCGCCCGAGCTGGACGCGCTGCGCACGGCCAAAGCGGAGGTCAGTGAGGCGCTGGCCGTCGCACGCAAGGCACCCCCACGCTTTTCCACCAAGTGGCGCGACGAACTTGGCGCGGACATGATCGCCGTGCGCATGGACACGCCTTGCCAGGTGCACCCGCTGGTCGCGCAAATCTGGCGGCCGCGTTTTCCAAAGGCCGTCATCTTCGGCGTCAACGTGGGTTTTCGGCCGGGCTTTGTTCATTTCGCCGGTCGCGCGCCCAAGGAGGTAAACCTGCTTAAGTTCATCCGCGCCCACACACCCGCCGGAGCTGACGGCACCTTCGGTGGCGGCCACGACCAGGCCAGCGGCGGCGCGCTGCCCGTACACCTCTGGAATCCGTTCGCCATCGACATGGGCTGGGGCCCGGAACTGCAGGTAGCGTAGGCCAGCACATAGCCCCCGCGGGTAGAATCATACGGCATGCGCCGCCGTCTCTTCACCCGTTTGCTTAGCGTTCGCCTTGGCGTCGCCATGCTGTCGTTGGGCGCTGCGGCGCTGATCGTGGGCGGGTCACTGCATCGCGGCCTGTCCGCGCAGGGTGGCGCGCGCAATGTGGACTGGCCGGTGTATGGCGGCAGCAAGGCAGGCCAGCGCTACTCGGCCCTGACGCAGATCAACCGCACCAACGTCGCGCAACTGCGCCCCGCGTGGACGTGGGACACCGGCGAGATGGGCGGCCTGGAAACGCATCCGTTGATGGTCGGCCGTACGCTGTTCGCCTACACACCCAGCCAGACAGTGGTTGCGCTCGACGCAGCCACCGGTAAGCAGCTGTGGCGTTTCGACAGCGGCATCCACTCCGGCCAGCCCGACCGCGGCTTTGCTTACTGGACCGACGGCACGCACCGGATACTCTTCGCCAACACGCTGTACGCCGTCTGGGCGCTGAACCCGGTCACCGGCAAGCCCATTGAGAGCTTCGGCAACCACGGCAGCATCGACCTGCGCAACGACCTCGGTGCGGAGTCGCCCTCCGGCATCGTCGCGCTCACCACGCCCGGCACCGTCTATAAGGACCTCCTCGTCATGGGTCTGCGCACCGCCGAGGCGGAGCCTGCCGTCCACGGCGACGTGCGCGCCTACGACGTGCACACCGGCAAGCTGCGCTGGACCTTCCACACCGTTCCGCACCCGGGCGAGCCCGGCTACGAAACCTGGCCCGCGGGCGCGTGGAAGTACACCGGCGGTGCCAACAACTGGGCGGGCAGCGTGCTGGACGAGCAGCGCGGCATCCTCTACGTGCCCACCGGCTCCGCCGTCACCGACTTCTACGGTGCGGACCGTGCAGGCAACGACCTGTACGCCAACTGCCTGCTGGCGCTGGATGCAAGCACTGGCAAGCTCCTATGGCATTTCCAAGCCGTACACCACGACATCTGGGACCGTGACTTTCCCGCGCCGCCCGTGCTGCTCACCATCCAGCGCAACGGCAAACGCATCGACGCCGTGGCACAAACCACCAAGCACGGGCAGGTTTTCGTCTTCGACCGCGTCACCGGTCAGCCCATCTTTCCCATCGACGAGAAGCCTTTTCCCGCCAGCACCGTACCCGGCGAGTGGACCAGCCCAACGCAGCCCACCACCAGCACGCCCGCGCCCTACGCGCGCCAGCGGCTAACGGCAGACATGCTGACCACACGCACACCAGAGGCGCACCGCTGGGCGCAGGAGCAGTTCTCCACCTTCACCAGCGGCGGCCAGTTCATCCCGCTGAGCGTCGGCAAGCAGACGGTCATCATGCCCGGCTTCGACGGCGGTGCGGAGTGGGGCGGCGACGCGGTCGACCCTGCCACAGGCACGCTCTACATCAACAGCAACGACGTTGCCTGGACCGGCGGCCTGGAAGAGGTCAAGCAGGGCATGGGCGTGGGCGCAACCGCCTACAGCAACAACTGCGCCGGCTGCCACGGCGGCAATCGCAAGGGACAGGCTGGCGTATTCCCCTCCCTGATCGACTCAACAGGGCACCTCTCCGAGACGCAAATGGCAGAGGTCGTGCACAACGGCAAGGGCCGGATGCCCGGCTTTCCCAATCTCACCGGCGACACCCTGCACGCGCTGCTCACCTACGTCCGCACCGGCAGCGAACCCCCAGGCAGCACAGATAAGAAGGAACTCGCCTCCGGCGAAGCTGACACCGCCAAGTACCGATTCACCGGCTATCGCAAGTTCCTCGACCCGGACGGCTACCCTGCCGTCGCACCGCCGTGGGGCACACTGAACGCCATCGACCTGAACACCGGTCAGTACCGCTGGAAGATTCCGCTAGGCGAATACCCCGAGCTTGTCGCGAAGGGCATTGCAGACACCGGCAGCGAAAACTATGGCGGCCCGGTCGTCACAGCAGGTGGCCTGCTCTTCATCGGCGCGACCAACTACGACCGCAAACTTCGCGCCTTCGATAAGGACACGGGCAAGCTCCTGTGGGAGTACACCATGGACTTTGCAGGCAGGGCAACGCCCGCCACCTACATGGTCGATGGCAAGCAGTACGTCGTCATCGCCATCAGCAACGCCCATAACGCAAAGGCACCACAGGGTGCCAAGTACGTAGCATTCGCCCTGCCGTAACGCCCTACACCTGGGCGTACTTAAGAGTTGCTGCAGCACTCGTCGCAGAACACGCCAGTACACTGGGAGCGATGAAGACGACCACTATCGCTGCCTCCTTCGCGCTCCTACTTACAGCAGGTGCCGTCCGAGCGCAGGACCGGGGCTACTGGAAGGCCCTAAGCACCACGGCGCACGGCGTCACCGGCGACATTGGCCTGTCCGATGAAAAGCTAACGATCAACTTCAGCCCGATCACGATTGCCGAGATCCGGCCGCTGACGCCGGAAGAGAGCGCGGCGGTGTTCGACCTGCAGCCCGGCGGCCAGGGCGTGGGCAAGCTCTACCGGCTCAGCGTTCCGGCGAAGAAGGCGTTTTTGCATCACAACACGCTCTGCGGGGCAGAAGATACGCAGTGGTTCCTGACGTTTGTCAGCGGCAAAACGCTGCAGACGGCCTACTTCTCCGGTTCGCAGATGCCAACGCTTACAAAGGAAGCCGTCGGCAACACGACCACGTTGTGCGGCACCTACAGCTACACAAAATAAAAGGGGGAGCCCGCGGGCTCCCCTTTCGTAATACCTGAAGTTACCTACCGTCCGGCGCGCGAACGGCCCGAGCGACTACCACCGCCACCGCCACCACTTCTGCGACGACGCTGACCTGCACCGGCCGGTCGTCCGGTGGGCGCAGCTGGCTGCGCGCTGTCACCGCCGCCCGTCTTCCAGGAGCGTGTCTCAAGCTGCAGCAAGTCGTTCGAAGCGCCCGTGTCCAGCGGAGCGTTGCGCTCCTCCTTCTTCAGGTTCTTGTCTGCCTCAAACCACTGGAACTTGATCTTCAGGTCGCGCTCCATCTTGCGGGCGTCGTTGCGCTCCTGCGGCATGACAAACGTGGTGGCAACGCCGGTCTTCTCAGCGCGGCCCGTGCGGCCAATGCGGTGGACGAAGTCGTCGCTCGCGCCCGGCAGGTCGTAGTTCACCACGTGCGCAATGTGCGAGATGTCGATTCCGCGCGCGGCCACGTCCGTCGCCACCAGGATGCGGCTCTTGCCCGTGGCAAACGTTTTGAGCGCCGCGGTACGCTGCGACTGCGAGCGGTCACCGTGGATCACCGAGGTCACATGACCCAGCTTTTCCAGCTTGCGAGCCAAGCGGTCCGCACCGTGCTTGGTCCGCGAGAAGACAAGGTACGTACCCTCACCCTCCGCCAGCAGCTTTTCCAGCAGCGAAAGCTTCTGGTCCTGCATCACGGTGTACGCACGTAACTCCACGCGCTCATTGGGCTTGCTGGTGGTGCCGATTTCGATGCGCACCGGCTGGTGCACGTAATCACGCACAATCTCGGTGATGTTGGCGTCCAGCGTGGCGGAGTAGCACATGGTCTGGCGGTCGCGCGGCAGGGCACCCACGATGCGGCGGATCGCGGGCAGGAAGCCCATGTCCAGCATGCGGTCCACTTCGTCCAGCACCAGGGTTTCCACGTTGCGCAGGCTGATTTCGCCGCGCTTCAGGTAGTCCTCAAGCCGGCCAGGCGTGGCTACAACAAGACGGGGTCCGCGGCGCAACGCTTCAAGCTGAGCACCCTCCGACAAGCCGCCGCATACCAGCACGGCGTCGCCCTTGGCGTTGGGCACAATCTTGCCGTAGGCCTAGAGCACCTGCATGGGCAGCTCTCGCGTGGGCCGCAGGATGAGTGAGCGGATGGGCTTCACCTGGCGCTTGCCGGGCGGCCCAGGGGGCGGCGCGGGCGTGTTGTCCATGTAGTCAATCATAGGGATCAGGAACGAGAGCGTTTTGCCAGTGCCGGTTGCAGCAGTGGCCAGGATGTCGCGGCCTTCCATGGCGGGCGGAATCGCCTTCGCCTGCAC
>CALMOM010000157.1:1598-7112 GCA_937873305.1 uncultured Terriglobus sp. | reverse complement strand
CTTGCGCGGCATGGCTGTCGAGCGTGTTCATGAGCTGCCGGACGGTGGCCACCTGTTCGAAATCGACATCACCACCAACCGCGTGGACGCTTTGAACCACTACGGCATCGCGCGCGAGGCCGCGGCCATTTACGGCGTGCCGCTGCTCACGTTGGAGGATCGGCGCGTAATCCATGTGGAAGCGGGCGACTCGGCTGGTTCCGATTTGCCCTCTGTCGCGTGCGAGGTGGCGGTACCCTCCCTTCGCGGAGAGAATGGCTTTCCCGTCCGCATTGAGGCGCCGGACCTGTGCGGCCGCTTTACGGCGCAGGTGGTGCGCGGCGTCGTTGTTGCACAAAGCGCCGGTGTGGTTGCCGAGCGCTTCCAGCAGCTTGGCCAGAAGGCCATTTCGAACGCGGTCGACGTGACGAACTACACATGGCTCACCATGGGCCATCCAACGCATGTTTTTGACCTGGACACCGTTGAGGGCGGCATCGTCGTCCGCTGTGCACGTGAAGGCGAGCGCATCAAGTTACTGGACGGCAGCGAAAAGACGTTGACCGCGGCCGACCTCGTCATTGCTGACGAGCGCAAGGCGCTGAGCCTCGCCGGTGTCATGGGTGGGTGGGACTCGCGTGTGACCGAGACTACAAAAAACATTCTGGTTGAGGCGGCATGGTTCGATCCTGCGGCAATCCGTGCCAGTTCTCGGCGGCACGGCTTGCACACCGACGCGTCACATCGCTACGAGCGAGGGGCTGACCTGGGGGCCTGCGCGTTGGCCAACCGGCTTGTGACGCGTGGTGTTTTGGCGGCTTGTGGTGGCATAGCGGACGGCGCGATGACCGACATTACGATTCCCGCGCAGGAGGCACGCACCACGCAGCGCCCGCAGGTGTTGCTGTCGGTGGATGAAGTGCAGCGGCTGCTGGGCACCACGCTTGAGGAAACATCGTCTGGCCGCCTGGTACCGCCAGAAGCCATCGAGCAGTACCTGCAGGCGCTTGGATGCCACCTGCGCCCCGCGGCTGACCCGGGGACCTACGAGGTGACGCTACCGAGTTGGCGTCTGGACCTCCAGCGCGAGATCGACCTTATCGAAGAGGTCGCGCGCGTCTACGGCTACAACCGATTTACCGACACGCTGCCGAGCTTTTCGGGAGGCGTGGCTGCGTTGCCGCACGCCGCACCGGAGATGAAAGTGCGCGAGACGCTGCTGGCTCTTGGCTGGACCGAAGCCATTAGCAGCACCTTTGCCAGTGAGGCCGACGCCGCGCTGTTTGCCTCACAGGGTGCAGGTGCCGTGCTCATGGGCAATCCCCTAAGTGCAGAGGCAAGTGTGCTGCGTCCGTCACTGCTGCCCGGCATGGCCTCCATGGTGCAGCTGAATGGCACCCGTGATGTCCCGGCGGTACGCCTGTTTGAGTACGGCACCATCTTTACTGGCACCACCGATGCCGTGCACGAACACGCCGCAATCAGCCTGGGTGCTTATGGCGACGTCGCTTCGACCGCGACCGTAGCCGCGGGGGACGCGCTCTTCTACCAGGTAAAGGGCACCGTAGAGGCGTTGCTCGCACGCTTTGCTGCACCTGTTGCAACGTATACCGCAGAGGGCCTGCCCAGTTGGATCGAACCTGGCAGGGGAGCGAGCGTGCAGCTGGGCGGCACACCCGTCGCCTGGTTCGGCGAGTTGACGGCCCTGGAACGGGAACGGCGCAAGTGGAAACAGCCTGCCGTGCTCGCAGAGTTGGCCTTGCCGTTGCTGTTCCAGTACCCGCTGCGCCAGCCTGCCGCGCAGGAGCCCTCACGCTTTCAAGCGGTGGAGCGCGACCTGTCCTTTTTGTTTTCCGACAGTATCCGATGGGACGATGTGCAAGCCGCTCTGCGCGGCCTCGGCATCGCTGAAATGCTCTCAGTCGAGCCAGTGGAAATCTACCGCGATGCCAAGGGCAAGACTGTTGCTGCCGGTGAGTACTCGCTGCTGCTGCGCATGGTGTTCCAGTCTGCCAACCGCACCTTGCGCGACGACGAACTGTTGCAGTGGCAGGATCAGGCCATAGCCGCGCTTACCGGCATAGGTGGCACGCACCGCTTTACGCAGGCCAGCTAGCCTAGTCGGCCTTCCACGCCCAGTTCCACGCTGTACAGCGCACCGCTGGTGGCCAGCGCGGCTGCGCCGTCTTCGGTAAAGCACAGGCCCACCAGGCCGCTGCCGCTGACGGCCAGGCTCGCCTCGCGCTCGGGCGTCATGCGGATGATGCCGCGTTCGCCACGCAGCGAACCAGCCACATAGACGTTGCCCTCTGTGTCCAGCGCCATGCCTTGTGGGCGACCCAGGCCTCGATACCAAATGGACACGTCCCCTTCGGGGCTGATGGCATAGATTGCCTCGTTGCTGCTGGTGGTGGGGCCGGTCACCAGGAGGGTGCCTTCGTTGGTAAAGGCCAGGTGGTAGGCCGAGACCGACGGCTCCAGCGTGGCAAACACAAAGACGGACCCTTGCGTGTTGAGCTTGAAGATGGTGCCGCTGCGGTCGCCCACGTACAGGTTGCCGTCGTCATCGAATGCAATGCCGGTGGCGATGCCCATGCCTTCCGCAAACTGTGTGCGGTCACCACTCTTGCCGATGCGATGGACGGTGCCTTCCGCCCGTGACGAGCAATACAGGTAGCCGTCCGGACCGAAGGCAAGGCCGCTGGCGTTCTGCAGGCCGCGCACAAAAGGCCGCATCTGAAACTCGCGGTCGATGCGGAAGATGGACACTGGCACCTCCTGCCCGCGCGAGCCGGAGAACGTGGCGTACAGGTTGCCGTCGGCATCCAACACGGGATTGGCAATGGGGTGCAGATTGTCTGCCAGCGGCACGGCGACGTTCAGCGGCAGCCCGTTGGACACACGGGTTTGCAGGCGCAGCACCACGTCGCCCGACACGGCACCGCCGGGCACGCGAATAGTGACGCGCTCGGACGAGGTGAACAGCAGGGCCGCGGGCGTGTCGCCAATCGAGACTTCTGGCCGCCCAGCCTCTGCCAAGCCGCTACCGAAGAGGTCGATCGTGCCGTCCGGCATGGCGGCTGCGGGCGTGACTGCGCGTAAACGGGGTGCCGCGCTGGCAGGCTGTCCGCGCAGTTGATCCAAGAGTGTCATAGGTTCAAAGCTAAGCCTCCGGCGCGGCTCGCGCAAACTCCAGAGAGCGCGTGAGGCTCGTCAGTGACGAACTCCGTGGTGCAGCAGCTGTTGCACCAGCAGCAGGTGCTGCAGTACGACCTGCAACAGCAGCGCGTAGACGCCTGCAGCCAGGTCATCCACCACAATGCCGGTGCCCGCGGGCAGCCGTTCCATCTGCCGCACCGGCGGAGGCTTGAGGATGTCGAAGATGCGGAAGCACACGAGGCCGAGGAGCGCCAGCGGCATGGCGGGCAGGCAGAACGTGAGCGTGAGCCACTGGCCCGCGACCTCGTCAATGACGACGATCTGCGGGTCCTTGCGACCGCTCTCCTGGGCAACACGCGTGGCTGCCGGAATGCCAATCGCTGTTGCCGCCGCGGCCATCCCCAGCGTGACCCACGGCAGCAGGTGCACGGGCACATGCCGCGCCACCACAAACCAGACCAGTGTGGCTGCGAGGGATCCGTAGGTGCCCGGCCCAGGCCGCAGCAAGCCTGCGCCGAAGAAGGTAGCGATCGCCCATGCCCACCAACTTCGGCTCTTACCACTCGTCGCAGTTACACCGCTTGCCATGCCCGTCAGTTCACGCGCGGCTTGGTCTGCTCACGTTCCAGGTCTTCCAGCAGGTCCGGGTCCAGTATGGGTGAGGTGATGCGGTAGTCACCGCTGGCCCACTTGCCTAGGTCGAGCAGGCGGCAACGGTCGCTGCAGAACGGCACATCCGCGCTGTCCACGGCGACTGCTTTTCTACATGTGGGGCAAGGAACGGTCTGGCTTGGCATAGTGCTTAGCTGGCTGCCTCAGCCCGCTGCTTGGCAGCAGCGGCAAACAGTTCGCGGCGGCCGGCAATGTTCTTTTTCGCGCCTTCGAATTGGGCCTTAGCCTTCTCGTTGCTTTCGATCAGCTTCAGCGTGTTCGGCATGAACGGGTTGCCGGTTGCGGCCTCGGACAATTCCGCAAACTTGGCGCGTGTTCCGATGCCTTCACTCTGCGTCGCCAGGTACAGATCCACATTCACCGCGCCCTGCAGGGGCAGGTTGACCACCATCTCCCAAAAGCTAATGACCTGGCGCCAAAAGGCATTGTTCGGGTTGGTGGGCTTATGGATTTCTTTGAACTCCTCGACACTTGCCGGCCAGAACTCCCAGCTGACGTAGTTGCGCGCCTTACGCATGACCTCTTCGCGGCGAAGGTCGTACAGCTTCAGGATGATGTCTGCGTCTGCGGGTGTTGCCATTGTGCCTTTTCCTCGTTACTAGTCGATGATGCGCGCGACGACATCGTAGTCGTGTGCCTCGGTAATTTCTGCGCGGTAGAAGGTGCCGGGCACCAGGGCTTCGCGGTCGCCAAAATCGTTGATGAGCACGTGCCCGTCGATTTCGGGTGCCTGCTGCAGGGTGCGCGCCTTCCACAGGAGGTCGGTCTCCTCGGACGGACCCTCCACCAGCACATCCACGATGCGGCCAATCTGGGCGGCGCGGGCCTTGCGGCTGATCTTGAGCTGGGTGCGCATCAGGCGGCGACGGCGCGCCTCGATGGTGCGCTTCGGCACCTTCTCGCCAAGGTCAAAGGCCGTCGCGCCCTCCTCGTCCGAGTAGGAGAAAACACCGAGCCAATCGATCTTTGCGGCAATGACGAACTGTTCGAGCGCGGTGAACTCCTCATCAGTCTCGCCGGGGAAGCCCACGATGAACGCTGTGCGCACTGCGATGCCCGGCACGATGCTGCGCGCCTTGTCGATCATGCGGAGGAAGATGTCGCCGCTGCCGCCACGCTTCATGCGCTTCAGCACGGTGGGCGCGGCATGCTGCAGGGGCACATCTAGGTACTTGGCGATGTTTTCGTGCGCGGCGATGGTCTCCAGCAGCTTTGTGGTGACCTTGTTCGGGTAGGCGTACAGGAAGCGCAGCCACGGGATGCGTCCTACGCCGTCCACATGCAGCGTCGCGAGCGCCTCCAGCAAGGTGGCCAAGCCATCGCGCAGGCCCAGGTCTTCGCCATAGCAGGTGGTGTCCTGCCCGATGAGCGTGATCTCGCGCACACCCTGCCGCAGCAGGTTTTCCGCTTCCTTCAGGATGGATGAGATGCGGCGTGAGCGGAACTTGCCGCGCAGCTGCGGGATGATGCAGAAGCCGCACGGGTGGTCGCAACCCTCGGCGATCTTGATGTAGGCCGAGACCTTGCCCGTGCTGAGGATGCGCGGCGTGTCATCCGAGTACAGGTAGCTCGGCAGGAGGGCGGTGGCACCATCCCACGCGTCACGGGCAAAGCGGCCCTGCTGCTCGCGGAGGTCGCCCTCGGGCCGCGAGGTCTGCGCGGGCACCTCCATCTGCGAGTGCTTGCGTACGGCGCTGGAAGCGC
>CALMOM010000157.1:219-1588 GCA_937873305.1 uncultured Terriglobus sp. | reverse complement strand
GCTGTGCATCGGCCAGGGTCGCTGCGGACAGGTTGCCCTGCGCGGTCTCGACCTCGAGGGCTGCGGCACCGCCCAGTTCCGTGTGCGCGTGCGTGTGAACCGGCGCATCTGCTGCAGATGGTGTGGGTGCGCCCACCAAGATGTTGAATGGAGAAGTACTCGGTACCGGCTTCGGTTGCAGGCCCGCGGCCAACAGGATGCCATCGAGTTCGCCCGTGCCCAGTACCGCGTCCACCTCGGGAATGTTCTTCCGAATTTCGTCGCGGTAGCGCTCCACCAAGCAGCCGGTGACGATGAGCTTTGTCGCGCGGCCCTCGGCCTTGTGCGAGGCCATCTCCAGGATGGTGTTGACGCTCTCCTGCTTGGCACTGTCGATAAAGCTGCAGGTGTTAACCACGATGATGTCGGCGTCCGCGGCATCAGGCGTCAGCTCGGCACCGGCGTGGTGCACCATGCCCATCATCACTTCGCTGTCGACCAGGTTTTTGGGGCAGCCCAACGACACAAAGCCGATACGGGGACGCATGTGCGCCGCTGCCGCCGTGCTGCTGCCCGTCAGATCTTCAATGAGTTCCGCCACTGCCACACCGTTAGTTTACCGTGTGCGGCGATGCTACGATGGAGGAGTGCCGGGTCCTACGCGACTCACTCTTGCAAACCCCGCCAGGTCCGGAAGGAAGCAACGGTAGCGAGCTCTTGAGTGCGCAGTGGGTCACCCGGCGCTTTTCTGCTTTCGGCGCACCTGCCGGACTTCGCCCCTTCACAGTCAGAGTCACCACAGGCGGTATGCTCGTGAGTGAACCGCAGCACCTGTGCCGTTGGTGTGGAGGAACGTACGTTGAGTTTGCAGTTAAAGCCGCGGATTGCGGTGCGTGCCAAAATTTCTGCGGTGGGCAGCTACGCCCCGCCTCGCGTGATGACCAACCAGGACCTGGAACAGATGGTAGACACGACCGACCAGTGGATCCTGGAGCGGACCGGGATACGCGAGCGGCACATTGCAGACGCGGGTACTGCGACCAGCGACCTGGCCACGGAGGCCGCGCGGGTATGCCTGCAGCGTCGCGGTATTGACGCCAGCGACATCGACTGCATCATCGTTGGCACAGTGACGCCGGACATGCTGTTTCCCGCCACCGCGTGCCTGGTGCAAACCAAGCTGGGCGCCACGAAGGCGTGGGGTTTCGACCTGTCGGCAGCCTGCTCCGCCTTTACGTACTCGCTGCAGGTGGGCGCCAAACTGGTGGAAAGCGGTGTGCACAAGCGTGTGCTCGTCATCGGTGCCGACACCATGAGCTCCATCACGGACTATACGGACCGCTCTACCTGCATCCTGTTTGGTGATGGTGCCGGGTGCGTCCTGTTGGAG
>CALMOM010000157.1:0-209 GCA_937873305.1 uncultured Terriglobus sp. | reverse complement strand
TTGGAGCCGTGCGAGGGCGATGAAGTAGGGCGGGTCGACTTTTGGCACGAGGTGGATGGTTCCGGCGGCGGGGCGCTGTGCATGCCCGCGGGCGGCAGCCTGCACCCGCCCAGCATTGAGACAGTCGAGTGACGCCAGCACTACATCAAGCAGGACGGCCAGACGGTGTACAAGTTCGCCGTGCGCAAGATGATGGAGGCCAGTGAGCG
>CALMOM010000156.1:2623-13444 GCA_937873305.1 uncultured Terriglobus sp. | reverse complement strand
CGCTGCTGTGGCACCACACAGACAGCCTGAACCCGACGGCACCACAGGTGCTCGCACACCAGCAATCCCCCGCAGTGTTTGTGTGGGACACTGGCTGGCTCATCCCGAACCACATCTCGCTCAAGCGTGTGCAGTTTCTCGCGGAGTGCCTTCAGGAGATGCCCGGCACCATCGAACTGCGCGTCGGCGAACCCGCCGAGCAGTTGCTAGCCGCTGCACAAGCTGCCGAGGCTGACTACATTCTGGCGCAGCGCACACCCGATCCGCGCCTCAACGCGGCCGCCGACCAGGTGGGGCAGGCGGTGCCCATCGTCTGGTACGACCCGCCGCCCTTCGTCGAAAGTAATCGCGGCTTCGACCTGAAACGCTTCTCACGCTACTGGAAACGCGCCCAGTTTGCGGCCATGCAGCCCACCTGCGCGTAAGTACGTGCAATCACCTATGCTTACGGCTATAGCCGGGGAGCACTAATCTGCACTCTCGCTACAGGCGTTTGGAACGATCTGCGGTGTTCGACGCCCAAACCAGCGTGTGTATGGGCATAGGTTCAGCATCAGCCTCAAAGACACCGGCCGATAGCACCTCATTCATCGTTAGGACGCATCGGGTACTGTCGTTGAAGATCACAGCCAGACGCCCATCCTGCATCCTCTGGGCGAACAGGATTTCCAAGGGGACTCTGTCCATTGCTTCTCACCTCGATTTCATACTGTGCAACTTTTGTGGTTTCCTTACAGCTAGGGAAAGTACCAGTTCTTGCACGTACCAAGAAGCGAAATATCACGCCGACTGTGGCTCACACCGCTGCTTGTGCCGACTGACTCCGTGCAGCGGCCGCTTTCGGCGTGAAACCAATGGAATCGAGATCGGACTGAAAGATCCCGGCGAACTGCAACTCCTCCAAGCTGACAGTACAGAAGCTCGCGTCGGAGAAGCCTAGGAAGATGCGTCCCTGACTCGTCTCTGCTGCATAGATCACCCGAACCGCTTCTTTGCTCATATCTCACTCCTTAAGAGATTGAAGTGATTGGACTGTACCGACATCGGCGTCAGAAAGAACCTGCAAATTTCCCTAGTGAACGCCGGGTGAAGCGAAATGACGTGGATGTTGTCGCTAAACTGCGCAACGTGCGTTTGGGCGACTTGTTCAAAGGCAGTAGAGAGCGTGGCGCAGCAGGCCTGTAACCTGCCCCTGCTATCCTGAAGCTCTTGCAGACCAGCACAGATCCTGAGGAGCAGCCCGTGAACGTTCGCGCCGCCCATGACGCCATTACCGCTGTCAAAACCGAGGCGCGCCCTGCTACCTACGCTGACGCAGGCGTTGATATTTCCGAAGGCGAACGCACCAAGCATCGCATCAAGATGCTGGCGCGCAAAACCTTCAACAAGGGCGTGCTCAGCGAAATCGGCGGATTCGGCGGCCTGTTTGGGCTTGACCTGCTGAAGTACCCAGACCCGGTGCTGGTGTCGTCCGCCGACGGCGTGGGCACCAAGCTCAAGGTCGCCTTCGAACTCGGCATCCACCACACCGTGGGCTGCGATCTGGTGAACCACTGCGTCAACGACATTGCTGTGCAGGGTGCGACGCCTCTTTTCTTTCTGGATTACCTGGCCAGCGGCAAGCTGGCAGGCGGTGTCCTGGAAAAGGTGGTCGAAGGCCTGTCGGAAGCGTGCAAGGCCAATGGCTGCGCTCTGATTGGCGGAGAAACCGCACAGATGCCGGGCTTTTATGCCGAGGGCGAGTACGACCTGGCAGGTTTCATCGTAGGCGTCGTCAACCGTGACAGCATTATCACCGGAGACAAGATTGAGGCGGGCGATGTGCTCATCGGTCTGCCCTCCAATGGGCTGCACACCAACGGCTATTCGCTTGCCCGCAAGCTCCTGTTTGAGATCGCGAAGTATGGCCCGGACCAGTACGTGAACGAGTTAAAAGACAAAACCGGTGTAGCGCTCATGCGGGCACACCGGAGCTACCTGGCGATTGTTAAGAAACTTACCCAGGCGGGCGTGGTCAGCGGCCTGGCACACATCACGGGCGGCGGCATCACAGACAACCTGCCACGCATCCTGCCGAAGGGCTTGTGCGCGCAGGTGGACCTGAGCACGTGGGAGGTGCCGCCGATTTTTCAGCACCTGCAGCACTTGGGCTCTGTAGCGCAGGAGGAAATGCTGCGCACCTTCAACATGGGCATTGGCATGATTGTGGTGGTTCCCGCCGAGCAGGCAAAAAAGGCAAAGGCGATCCTGAACCGCGCCAACGAGAGGCACTTTCTGATTGGCCGCATCAGTCGCGGAGAACGCCGCGTCGCGTACGCATGAGCGAGGTGTCTGCGCCGCGTGCGCCTGTCGCCTTGGGCGTCCTCCTGTCAGGTCGCGGCTCCAACTTTCTTGCCATTGCAGAAGCCATTCGTAGTGGGCAGCTGCTGGGCTGCGAGATCGCCGTGGTGCTTTCCAACATTGCAGATGCACCTGGTCTGCTGGCTGCGCAGCGGCTAGGCCTGCCAACGGTCACACTGGTGAGCAAGGGCACGGCTCGCGCCGAGCACGACCGCAACATGGCTGACGCGCTGCGCCGCTGTGGCGTTGAACTTGTGCTGCTGGCCGGCTATATGCGCGTACTCACGGCGGACTTTCTACGCGCCTTTCCAGACCGCGTCCTGAACATCCATCCATCGCTGCTGCCTGCCTTTCCCGGCCTGCACGCACAACGGCAGGTGCTTGACTACGGTGCAACCGTCGCTGGCTGCACCGTGCACTTTGTGGATGAAGCGGTGGACCACGGCGTGATCGTCCTGCAGCGCACCGTGAACGTGGAGCCGACGGATACCGAGGCGACCCTGGCCGAACGCATCCTGCGCGAGGAACACGTAGCATACCCGGAGGCGATTGCCCGGGTGCTCAGCGGCACATACGTTGTACACGGCAGGCGATACCTCCCGGTGGAGCCTTCGATGGGCCGAGTTGTGCAGTAAAGAAGCGACAGCGTGCGCTCAGGCCACATAGCGCGCGAAAGGCAACGCACCAAGAAGCAATTTCGCGCTGCTGGAGGGCGTTATGGGCGCGATTTGCACGTTGAGGAAGGACCTCTATGTTCTCGAAGAAGCATTTTAAGTCCGTCATCCAGCTCTTTGCGCACGTCGTTTTTGCACCGAACACGGTGCCACTACACCTGTTGTTCGCTGTTCGCTTCTCCGAGGGTCACCCGCACGTCTGACCGGCGACGACCACGGAAGATGGTCACAGTCACCGTGTCGCCAGCCTTGTGCGCATTCATGACCGAGCTGATGTCCTGCAAGCTTGTCACCTCTTGGCCATCGATGGCGACAATGAAGTCACCACCCAGCATGATGGGCGTGTTGCCCAGCGAGGCGCGCTGCGCACCGCCTTTCAGGCCGGCGCGATCTGCCGCGCCACCGGGTACCACGCGCTGAATCAGAACGCCATAGTCGTTCGGCAGCCCGATGTTCTCGGCTAGATCGGGTCCGATCTCAAGTGGCAGAATGGCGAGTGATGGACGGCGAACATGACCGTACTTCGAAAAGTCGTCCAGCACGGCGCGTGCCGTGGCGATAGGAATGGCAAAGCCGATGCCTGCGCTCTGGTCGGCCCCATTGTTGCTGGCGATCATGGTGTTAATGCCGATCACCTCGCCGCGCGAATTCATCAGCGGTCCACCGCTGTTGCCGGGATTGATAGCCGCATCGGGCTGAATGGCATTGTCGATGGCGTTGCCGTTGGGCCCGCGCACGCTGCGGATTGCTGAGATGATGCCGCGTGTCATGGTGCCGGAGAGCCCGAACGGATTGCCGATAGCAAAGACCTTCTGGCCGACCATAAGGGTCTTCGAGTCGGCCAATTCTACCGGCTGCAGGTTGGGCGCATTGATCTGGAGCAGCGCCAGATCGTGCACCTTGTCCACATCCAGAACCTGCGCTTTGTACTTATGTTTGTCGAACAGTTGCACTTCGACACGCTGGGCATTCTCGCCAATGACGTGGTTATTGGTAAGAATATGCCCCTGCTTGTCCAAAATGAAGCCGGAGCCCTGCCCCTGATTTGGCACAGCGCCATAGAAGAAGTCGAACGACACTGTCGTGGTGGTAATGTTGACTACGCTGGGCGTCAGCCGCTTGTACACAGCGATGTTGTTCTGCTCCTCTGCGTCGTACGCAGGCTCCGCGTTGGCCACGTTCAGGTCAAAGACACCCAGCGGTCCACTGGTACCCACCATGCTGGCACCACCCAGCGACGGCACGTAACGGCCCATCAGATTTGAGACAGCACCCGCAGGCCACAGGTGCTGCGTCAGATAGTAGAAGCTACCCACCAGCAGCAAAACCAGCAGCACCCGTCTCATTTTCATCCGTCAAACTCCACAGTGTTGCTGCGACCGGCTCGTGTGCCATCACAGCGTCTTGCCCATCTTAGACGCCGGGAGCCACTACATGGCTTCGTTCTGCCGGTCCATCGCCTCTGCGTTCAACGATCTGTACAGAATTGCAACCCGGTCGCGCAGATCCTGCAGGCTGCCATCGTTTCGCAGCACATGGTCCGCCAGCGCCTCTCGCTCTGCGTCGCCCCACTGGGCCTCGAGCCGCCGTTGGAAGTCGCCGGCTGCCTCGAGCGCACATTGCGGGTCGGCAGCCCCCACGCGGGAGAGATATCGCTGCTGGCGCAGGCGCTGCTCCGAGCTGACCACCACGATGCGATCAAATCGCGTCCGCCAGGGCGCTTCGCCGCCACCGGCGGGCATATGCCGCGTCTCCAGCACGAGTGCCGACTCCACTACTGCCACAGCAGATGGCTCCAGTTGCCCAATCGAGTCCAGCCAGCGGGCCTGCTCCGCGATCACGGCAGGGTGCACAAGCGCGTTCAGTTCGTCCAGCCTGCCCTCCTCAAAGGCCAGGCGTGCCAGTTGCGCCCGGTCGAGCGAGCCGTCGGGCCGGACGACCGCCAGTCCAAAGTGGGCTGCAATGCTGTGGAGCAGCGGCTGCCCGAGCTGCATCATGCCGCGCGCGACCTCGTCGGACTGTGACACACGCGCGCCCAACTCGCGCAGCATGAATGCGACGGCCGATTTGCCGCTGCTGATACCACCCGTCAGTGCGACGCGCAGCATGGCAGCTACTGCAGGCCGCGGCGCATGCGAGCGGCCTTGACTGTGTTGTGCATCAGCATGGCAATGGTCAGCGCGCCCACCCCACCCGGCACGGGCGTGTAAGCGCCGCAGACCGCGTAGGCAGCGGGATCCACATCGCCCATCACCACAGAACCGCGCTTTTCGAAGGTGCCTGCCCGCGCCGCGTCCCCAGGGAAAAAGCGCTCCAGTTCTTCCCTGCTCGTGATGCGGTTGATGCCGACATCGATCAGTACAGCGCCGGGCTTCACCATGTCCGATGTAATCAGGCCGGGCTTGCCGACCGCGACGACCAGGATATCCGCCTCGCGCGTGTGCTTGCGGAGGTCGACGGTGTGTATGTGACAAGTGGTGACGGTGGCGTTGGCGCGCAGCAGCATGGCAGACGTCGGTTTCCCCACAATGTCGCTGCGTCCGATCACCACTGCTTCCGCACCCGTGAGTGGAATGCCGCTGCGTTGCAGGATCTCGAGGACACCGGTCGGGGTACATGGGGTAAGGCATTCCTGTCCGGTATGCAGCCGCCCTACATTGACCGGGTGAAAGCCGTCCACGTCCTTGGCGGGCGAAATGGCCTCGATGATGCGCTTTGCATCGATCTGTGCTGGCAGGGGCAGTTGCACCAGGATGCCGTCGACGTCGTCCCGGCCATTGAGTTCGTCAATCAGGACACGCAAGGTTTCCGTGGCCAGCGTGCGCTCAGGACGTAGCAGGATGCTGCGGATGCCCAACTCCTGGCAGGCTTTGACCTTGTTTCTTACGTAGATTTCCGAAGCAGGATTGTCGCCCACCAGGACCACGGCAAGCCCCGGGCTACCCACCCGCGGTGGCAGCTGCTGAACTTGTTGACTAATGTCGGATCGAATACCGGCGGCGATGGCCAGACCGTCAAGAATGCGCGTACTCATGCTGCTACAGGATACAGTTTGCAGAAACGTACCTAATCGGGGCTCAATCAAGAGCAAAGGTGCGGGATTGGCGTGGTAATCGCCGGCTCGACTACAACCCGCATCTGGACACAACGTCTAACCCTGGAACAGTACGCGGAGGGAGAGCCCATGACGATCACGTCTTGTTGTGAGAAGTTCACAGCGCAGGACATTGCAGACCTCCGCACAGAGCTGCAGCAGTCCGGGCTTGATAGCTGGCAGGCGGCGGAACTGGTGTCCAGCTTTCTGAGCACGCGCGGTTACGGTATTTCGAGCGACGGCGCGCGCAGCGCCTTGGCACGCATGGACCCAGCCATCTGCAACCTGGACGGCATGAAGGCAGAACTAGAACGGCTTGCGCTTTTCGTCTAGCCAAACGCGCATTTGCCACACTCTACTCGTATTTGAGCGTTTCCACAGGATCGAGGGCTGCAGCTCGATTTGCGGGTAGCGTTCCGAAGATGACTCCTACCAGGGCGCTGGTAAGCAGGGCGATCACAGCGGACAAACCGGACATGGGAATGTGAATGTCCGTCAGCAGGTTGACGCTGACGGGTACTGCCAGCCCCAGCAGCGTACCCACGACGCCGCCGCAGAGCGAAAGAAACACCGCCTCCGTCAGAAACTGCAGACGGATCTCGCGCCGGGTGGCTCCCAGCGCTTTACGGATCCCAATCTCACGGATGCGCGCCGTCACGTTTGCCAGCATGCTGTTCATGATGCCGACGCCAGACACCACCAGCGTGATGAAGGCAGCGGCAATGAGCACGTAGGTTAGCTCAATGGCAACCTTGTTCATGGTATCCAGGATCGCTACCATGGTGAACGGAGTGTAACTACTGGTTTTGCGGTGGCGGTTGCGGATGAGGTCAAGAATGCGGGCAGACGCCCGGGGAACGTCCTCCGGGTTCTTCATGGTGAAGAAGATTTCCTTGACCGTGTCCGTGCCGGTAAAGTAGCGCGCCACGGGATACGGCAGCAGGATGGTCTGATCGCTGATTTCCGACTGGCCGAAGAGGTCGACCCGCAGGTTGAAGGTGCCGATCAGCTCCACTGGAATGCCATTCAGGCTGATGGTTTTGCCCACCGCCGCAGCCGCCGAACCGTAGAGTTCCTTAGCCAGCGGCAGCACAATCATGCCCACTTTTTCGTGTGCCTCTGCATCCTGATCGTCGAAGAAGCGACCGCTAATGACCGCGAGGTTTCGCACATCCTTGTAGCGGGGTGACACGCCCAGCAACTGCACGTCCTTGGTGCGGCCGTTGCCAATGCTGACCGGCGCGTGGAACTCCAGCATGGGCGAACTGAACGCTATACCGGGCACCTGGTCATTGACGGCGGTTTCGTCCTCCTTCGTCATGTAGTCCGGTGTGGAGGTGTTGTCTGGTCCGCTCGTGGTACCGCCGTTGTACTGCATTTCGACCATGTTGGGGCCAATGCTACTGAGCGTTTTGAGCGCGTACTCCCGGCCGGTGAGGCCGACGGTCACCACCAGAACGATGGAGGCCGAGCCAATAATCATCCCCAGCATGGTCAGCAGAAAACGCACCTTGCTGGCGCGAAAGCTGTCCAGGGCCAGTTGCACGGTCTCGGAGAAGACCATGGTGCTCTTCGCAGAGTTGAGGGTGCTTTCAAAGCTGTTGGGCGCGTGCACCGTAGCCATAGCAGCATGGTACTCGCACAGAAACACGGGAGGCATGCGCGTGCGTGTTGCCTACGGTTTGCGGATGAGCGGGTCAGTCTGTAAGCTGCTGCTTCCCTCTTCCAGCAACAGGAATCGATCGGCAGAGACGTTCGTGAACTGCTGCCGCTTGCCGTCTGGCCAGAGGACTTCCACCTTGTCCATCACTGGGGCACCGCCCAGACCGAAATGCAGGCTGAGATCGCTCTGTGACAGGTAGCTGCCGCCGCTGCGCACCTCCGCCAGCTGCGTGCTGCCGCTGCTGGTGACGTACACGCGTGCGTTCAGCGCTAGCCGGTTGGAGGGTGTACCCAGCAGCCGGAATTGCACCCAGTGATTCTTCGGGTCGGGTCGAGTTTCCAGGATCATGGGGCTACCGGTCAGATTTTCGACCACCATGTCCAAGGCACCGCGGTGGAACAGATCGCCAACCGCAAGGCCACGGCTCACCTGCGGTATGCGCAGTGCCGTGCCAGTCTCCGCCGTTACGTCGCGGAACTTGCCGTTGCCCTCATTCCAGTAGAGCACCTTGGGTTCGCGGTAGACGGCTAGTTTGGTCGTGTCCACCTGCGGGTAGACATGCCCGTTCACCAGCAGGAGATCGAGCAAGCCACGATTGCCGGTGTCGAGGAAAGCGTCACCCCAGCCCACGTAGGGCGTGCTGCTTTTTGCGATAGCGGCGGAGTGCGCGACGTCGGTGAAATTGAGCTTGCCATCATTGCGGTACAACTCCATGTACTCGTCGCTGAAGTGCGAGATGGCGATGCTCATGTCGCCACTGCGCGTGTAGTCACCCACAGCGAGGCCCATGTTGGCCTGCTCCGAGCCCTCTTCGCTGAAGGCCACACCCGCGTCAGCGCCCATCTCTTGAAAGTGGCCGTTGCCCAGATTGCGGTAGAGGTAGTTCGGCTCGCCGTCATTGGCCACCAAGAGGTCGATGCGGCCGTCGTTGTCGAAGTCTGACCAGAGCGCACCCAGGCCGAAGTAGCGCTTTGGATCGTCCACACCGGCCTGCTTGGAGACTTCGGTGAAGGTGCCGTTGCCGTTGTTGTGCCACAGCGTGTCGCCTTTGCCAGCGAGGCCGCGTGGGCCGCACTGCACGGCGATGTCGTGGTACTGGCACGTCTTCGCAGAGCCGAACTGCGGCAGGCTCTTGAGGTCGAAATCGACGTAGTGCGGCACGAACAAGTCGACAAAGCCGTCACCGTCGTAGTCGCCAAAGGCAACGCCTGTAGCCCAGCCCGTGTCGGCAGCAAGGCCGCTCGTCTTACTCACGTCGGTGAACGTGCCGTCGTGGTTGTTGCGGTAGAGCGCCACGCCCCCAAAGCAGCTAAGCGCCAGGTCCGGCCAGCCATCGTTGTCGATGTCGCCCACAGCCGCGCCCATGGCCCAGCACGGCTGCGCAACGCCGGCGTGCTCGGCTACGTCGGTAAAGGTGCCGTCCCGGTTGTTGCGGTATAACGCACTCTGCGCGCCCTTGCCAGCCAGTGCCGAGGCCACGCTGGGAGCGTTAGTCAGGTAAATGTCGAGCCAGCCGTCACCATCAAAGTCGATCAACGCCACACCGCCGCTCATGGACTCGACGATGTATTTCTGGTCCGGGCTGGACCGGTGCTCGAAGTGGATGCCAGTGGAGGCGGTGATGTCCACGATCTGGGGCACTGCGTTCTGCGCACGCGCAGGAATGACGCAGCCGAGCGCTGCGATCAGGGCCTTCGCAGCAAAGCAAAGACTATTGCTGTGGAGCGTCGCCACCTGGCGCCTCCACCCGCATGGCCTTGTACACCGACCGCATGGTCTCCTTGACAGCCTTGTACTTTTCGTAGAGTGCCAGCTCACGCTTCGCATCGTCCGGTCGTTTCATGCGGCGGTACAGCGCGCTGAGACGGAAGTGCACCAGCACGTCCGTGGGGGCGGCCGTTTCGAGCGTCTGCAGGAGTTGCAGCGCACCGGAAAGGTCGCCCGTCTCCACCAGTTCATGCGCCATGCCCGCACCCGCGTCCGTGTCGTTAGGCGTGATGGTCAGCGCCTGACGGTACAGACCCTTGGCCTTGTCTTGGTCGCCGCGCGCGGCGGCAGCGTCCGCCAGCTGCGTCAGGGAGCGGGCGTCGTTAGGGTTGGCCTTCACCGCGAGCGCGTACTGCTCCTCCGCCTCGGCCTTCAGTGCCGGATCTGGTGAACCACGCAACGCCTCCGCCAGTTCGTAGTGGATACCGGGCAGGTTTGGGTCTGCAGCCAGCGCCTCGCGATAGTTGGAGACGGCGGCCTTCAGGTCACGCGCACGCAGCAGTTCATGCGCCATGGCCTGGTGCATTTGCGCGCTCTTGGGCGCGACCAGCGACAGCCCCAGCATCGACTCACCGGCAAGGTCGGTGTAGATGCGGTACGCGGCATATAGGATGACCGGGTCTTCCGGCGCTTTTGCCTTGAGCAGCGAGACAGCCCCCACAGCGTCCGGCAAGTCCCCCACGGCCTGGTCGAGTTCGACCAATTCCAAGCCTGCCTCACGGCGAACCGCGGCGTCGTCCAGCGCCGGCAGCGCTGCGCGCAGATCGCGCCGGGCAGATTCTGTGTTGTCGTTACGCCGCTCGCACAGACCAAGCAGCGCCTGCAGCTTGGGAATAGGCTGCGCGGCCACCGTGCGCTGTAGCAACGGTTCTGCCTCGTGATATTGCTTTGCGAAGTACAGCAACACGCCCAAGTTGGCGGTGGCATCCGCGTTGTTTGGGTCTGCCGTGAGAACCGCCTGGAACTCCGCTGCAGCCTCCTGCGGCTTGCGCTGGGATAGCAACGCATGCGCCCGCTGCAAATGCTGCTCCAGCGAGGCATTTGCTGTCACCTGCGACAGAGCTGCCGTACACGGCATCATCAGGCAACAGAGAAGACCGAATGCGCTGGAATTGCTGCAGATGCGCCGACTGTATACGACTCGTTTCAAAGCACTCCTAGTATCCGTCACAGGGGCACACATGCAAAAGCGGAGAAGCACTGTAGAAGTGCTTCTCCGCCGGGGTTGGTACCACCTGCAATTAGAACGCGAAGCGCGCACTCAGCTGCATGTTGCGGCTCTG
>CALMOM010000156.1:0-2613 GCA_937873305.1 uncultured Terriglobus sp. | reverse complement strand
CGGCTCTGGTTGGAGGTGGAGGTGATCTGACCGCCACCGTTGGTGGTGTCGGTGTTCGGCACGCCAAAGGTCGGGTGGTTCAGGACATTGTTGACGTCTGCCCGGATGGAAAGACCGATGCGCTCGCTGTAGTGGAAGGTCTTGCCAAGCGAGGCGTTAAAGCTCTCGTAGCCAGGACCAATCAGGCTGTTGCGGTGCGCATTCCCAAAGGTATTGGCAGCCGGCGTTTGATAAGCAGAAGTGTTGAAGTAGGCGAGCAGCGTACGATTTGCCGGCGTTGGATTGCCCACCAGGTTTGGACGTAAACGGAAGTTGCTGCCAGCCAGCGAGTTGTCGTTGGCAATGCCACCATTGATGGTCGGCGTGAACGGGTTACCACCCTGCACCTGGAAGGTGGAGGAAGCACGCCAGCCGCCAATCAATGTGTCCAGCAGATGGTTGCTGTTAAGGAACTGCTGACCGATGCCGAACGGCAGGTTGTAAATCACACTGCCCTTCCATGCGTTGCGGATGTCAAAGTTCGACGGACCGTAGTTTGCATGGAAGTCATAGGCGTTCTGATAGGAAATGTTTCCTGCACGACCGCCCCAACCCGATGAATCGATGTCATCCAGGAACTTCGACCATACATAGTTCGTGTCGAAGCTAATGCCGTGAGACAGCCGCTTGTTAGCGGACACCTGGAGCGAGTTGTAGTTGGAAACGGCACCTACCTGGTAGCCGGTGAGGTCGTTGAATTGGGAGTATGGCCGGAACGCCTGTCCCTTGCCAAGGTTGGCCTGGGTTAGCTGGTTAATACTCGACGGGAAAACAAGGTTGTAACCATGGCTTCCAACATAGGACATCTGGAAGGCCAAATCGGAACCCAGCTGCCGCTCCATGCTGAAGTTGTACTGCAGGATGCGCGCCACCGGTGTGTTGTACGGCACATAGTTAAAGCCCTGACCATTGCGGCTTGCCGGGTCCGTGCTGGTGGGTCCATAGGGCAGGTTCGCACCTGTGCCCGCCAACGTCGTGACATACGCCGTGCCGTTTGAGTTGTCGCTCGCACTACCAGTGGTGTTAATGGCCTGACCTTCACCCTGGCCATACTGGTCAAGGCTCCAGTTGTACGAGTACAAGCCGATGCCGCCACGGAACACAGTGTTTGGTTTCGGAGTGTAGGCAAAGCCCACGCGCGGCAGCACAATGCTGTATTTATTCTGCTGTAGTGCCGTGCGGCCGTTCGTCTGGTTTGCGGCAAACCAGATAGCGCCCAGGGTGTTGGTTTTGGAATTCATGATCGTGGGATCAAAGGTCGCCTGGTCGTTCTTAGCGTCCTTCCAGCCCAACTGAACCTGGTAACGCAAGCCCAGATTTAATGTTAGGTTCGGACGGAGTTTGAAGTCGTCCTGAATGAAGACCTGCGGTGTCTTCTGCCGGCCGGCGTATTCAGGCTGTGCCTGCGCGCTCCAGTCATGTGCGGTTCCCAGCAGGAAGTCTGCATAACTCAGGCCAGAGTTTTTGTCTGCCAGGCTCCCCTTGGTGTAGTCACCTGTGAAGCCAAAGGTGCCAGGATTGAGATTGCCCCATGCGGTCGAATTGTCCTCATTGATAAGGAACTCGCCGCCAAAATGCAGGATGTGCCGCCCACGAAGGAGAGTGACAACATCAGATGGGTCAAACACATGCTCCTTGTAAATGGCGTTAATGCCCGGTCCAAGGCCCAGAATGCCGCTGCTAAAGTTGACCGATGGAAAGCCATCTGCCTTCGCGTACTGGAAACCGAGCTTCGCCGGGTAGCCGCCACCAAAGCTGTTGCCCACGAAAAAGTTTAGCTGGTTGGTATAGCCCACGCGCAGTTCGTTGATGGTGGTGCCGCTGAAGCTGTGTACGTCAGTGATCTGGGCGTTGTAGCTATCCACGTCACCCGCATAGCAGTTGACGGGGCATATGTTCTGATTAATGGTGAACGCCGGATTGTCGCGCTTGGCAACCGTCGTGGTCAGGCGGTTCTTGCTAGAAAGGTTGAAGTCGAGGCGACCAAAGTACTTCTTGTACGGGTTGGATTGTGTGCCCTGGTAGAAGTAGTTGTTGGTGTCGGAAAAAGGTGTGTAGACAGGAGTCGTAACCGCGCTGCCGGGTACTAGAGCATAGGAGGCAGCCGTCACGTTACCGGGCCGGTTCGGTGTCGGAAAGAACGCCTGAATGTTCTTGGCGACAGCGTCGAAGCGGCCTGGCTGGATCATGTTGCCAGCAAAGGGTGTACGCCCGATTTGACCATTGACAACCTGCGTCGAAGCCGGATCGTAAATGCAGCCGGGGCTGCTGGCTCCGCCGGGTGCGGTATCAGCGCAGGCGATACCGGGGATCAAAGATTGAGAGAAGTCACCCGCGCGCTGCTGCAGCGTAGGCACGGTGGAGTAGCCACTGACTGCGGAGTTGTTCACGATCTGGTCGTAGTTGAAATAGAAGAACGCGCGATCCTTCAACACCGGGCCACCGATGGAGCCGCCGAAATTGTTGAAGCGGACGCGGTTCTTATTGATGGTTCCAGGCTGGAAATCATAGGGCCGGGCGTTGTAGGCGTCGTTCTGGTTGTACTCGTACGCCGCGCCATGCCAGCTATTGGTG
>CALMOM010000155.1 GCA_937873305.1 uncultured Terriglobus sp. | reverse complement strand
GGCGACAACCACCTTTTTCACCGGCAGCTTGTGGTCGCGAATGATCTCCAGCATTTGCGCCGTGCCAAAGCTGTTGACCAGCACGTACTTCGCCATCTCCGGCATGTAGCCGCCGTACGCCGCCTGGTGGAAGACCACGTCGATATCCTGCAGTGCCGCACGCATGGTCTCGTAGTCCTGCACCTCACCCTGGCAGAACTCCGCCTGCGGGTTCACCCACGCGGGTTTGCCCTGCTTGTGCGTATTCGGCTCCAGGTTATCCAGGATGCGGACCGTCCAACCCTCCCGAATCAGCAGGTCGGTAAGGTGAGATCCAATGAGTCCGGCACCGCCGGTGACAAGAGCGCGCTTTTGATGTTCAGCCATACACCTACTGTATCCACCCGATCAGGCTCACGGGTGTTTGATCAGGACCATGTCCCAGTGCTCAGGGTTAATCGGCACACGCACCTGCTGGCCTGGAGGGGCTTGCTCAAAGCGATGCACGCCTGCCAAGAACGGTCGTGGCGGGAACGGTTTATAGAACCATCGGCCAAGCCCCAGCACCAACAGGCAGAGCGGTACCATGCACACCCGCCGCACCCACCGGGGCGGGTTGCGAGACACGGTATACGCTGCCGACCACAGGTACACCAGCATTGGGAAGAAGTAGTAACGCTGCCCACTATCGAGTGACAGTCCGTGCCAACGTGACACCGGGTCCGCAATCATGGGGCTGTGCATGGCTGCCGCCAGCAGCACTACGGTAAACAACGTCAACAGGCGTAACGCCTTGTTACCGTACACCATGCCGCAGCCCAACACGAAGAGCCCCAGGCAAAGAAACAGCGCCGGAATAAGCATTGGCCCACGGTCCAGGGGCGAGTTTCCAATCATGCTGTCCAGAAAGACACAGCAACCCACGATACGCACAAACAGACTGGGTGAGGCGCCCAGGGCTTCGTCGACACGGGCCTGTGCCGGGTTGCCAGCGTATTGATGCAGCGACTCAAATGCATAGCCGTAGTGCATGGTGTGCGCCTGCAACAGCAGGCCCGGCACCATTAGCGCGATAAGTACCAGCAGCCACCGGCTGCGGCGCTGCAGCCATGCAATGGCAAGCACGGGCAACAACACGAAACTAAAGGGACCGCTGAGCGCGCCCAGGGCAAACAGCGCTGCCTCAGAGGTACGCTGAAACCATCCGCGCGCGGTGCACCCCAGGGCCAGCAGCAACTCCAAAAACGCAACATGCCACTGCGCATTCGTGATGTTAATGTTGATTTCCCTTGTGTTCGGGCTTGCAAGGTAAATCGCGGCCATGACAGCGCGCAACGGCAGTGGACCCCACGTCTCCGCACGCCGCGACAGTAGAACCAGCACGGGCAGCACCTGTAGCGACGCACCCAGTAAATTCAGGAACAAGGGTGCCCATCGCAAGGGCAACCAAAGCGCCGGACCCACCGCAATGCGGGGCAGCAACTGCAGGTATGAGGCGTTCGGAATGAACAGTGCACGCGCCCAGTGCAGGTTGTACGCGTCCGCGTACCACAGCACGCCATCCTCTGCGTAGAACACGGGGTGAAGCAGATCCGCTGGCCTGTGCGTGAATACAAGCAGCAGTAAGGCGCAGAACAGAACGACCATCTTTGCCGGAGTCATTCCCTGCCCAGGTCCTAGCCAAGTAAGCGAAGCATCTGTCCACCTACCAAGCATGGCCATGCCGCGGCTGCCAACAGTCGTTCGCTCTCTGCTCTCTTCGTGTGCACTCACAGAGCCGCCACTCAATGCGTGGCCTTCAAAAGGGGGCATATCCTAATTCTACAAACCACCGGCGATGGGATTGCCGCTGTTGTCCGTGTGCCAGCTTTCCGTCTGGAACGCAATAAACACCGCCGTATACGACTTGGTCTCGGGCAGGTACACGAACAGCGCGCCGTCCTGCCAGATACCGTTGTCCGCGCCATGGTTGTTCAGGGGATTGCCCTGGTTCATGTGAATGTCGTGAATGCCGTCGGTCACTCCGTTGTCCTGAAAGGCGCTGCCAAAGGCGTAGACCAACGAACCCTGTTGGCTGACGGCCTGGTTCAGCAGCGTGACGACGGCGTTGCCGAGCGCGTGCTGCTTTTGCTCGTGGCGGTGGTCTGCACGCTGTACCTCCTCGACAAACTTCGCGGTGTCGCTGGCGATGGGCAGCAGTAACAGTTGCGACCGCTGGATGAGCGGCTTGCCGTGAACCGTCTCGCGCACGAAGTCGATGGCCAGGCCGCCCGGCTTGCTGGGCACGGCGTGGATACCGCTTGCGACCGCCGTAAGCGGCGCGGGTGGCGTGAAGTTCGGCTCAACTGCGTACAGCACCTCGCTGCCATCTACGCTTTGGATGTTGACCGCGACGGTGAACGGGCCGCCCGTCGCCTGTATCGTGATTTGATAGTGCGCGCTGGAGCCGCTCACGACCTGGCCCTTCGTGGGTGTGCCCTTGAGCAGGCTGTAGTTCTGGATGGGCATGGCTTGGCTCCTCTGTGTGTCAGGGTAGTGCATGGGTGTGACGGCTTCGCTACGGGAGTCATGCTGATCGCCGCGGAGGGTCCCTGCTGGCCGACGGTATTCGCGGCCGCATGGACGGTTTAAGCGGAA
>CALMOM010000154.1:4020-4392 GCA_937873305.1 uncultured Terriglobus sp. | reverse complement strand
TGGCGCGGTACCCAAGTGGTAAGGGAGAGGTCTGCAAAACCTTTATGCGTCGGTTCGATCCCGACCCGCGCCTCCACCTTCTTCAAGTTTCCCTCCGACGGTTCTCTAGCTTGGATACTGCACGCGCTTGGCCTATCGACGCGTCACGAACTTCGGTCCCGCGTTTCCTCCTACGCAGGAAAGTTCGCCCATTTTTAAGACTTCGTGAAAGCAACCAAATCGCTTGACAACGTAGTTTGCGGTGACTGACAGTAGGCACGGAACATCAGCAACTACGCACAGCGTAGCAAATTGATTCTTTGCACGAACTTTTGGAGAAGCCATGCGCAGATGCACCCTGGCAGTTACTTCCCTGCTTGCGACATCCCTCGC
>CALMOM010000154.1:0-4010 GCA_937873305.1 uncultured Terriglobus sp. | reverse complement strand
ATCCCTCGCCGTTCCGTTTTCGCAGTCTGCGAGAGCACAATCGGACAGTTCTTCGTTGACCGGTGCCGTCACAGACGCATCGGGTGCATTTCTGCCCAACGCGAGGGTCAGCGTTCGCAACCAGGCCACCAAGGTTGAAAGTGTTGTCACGACCAATGAGAGCGGCAACTTCAATGTGCCTAACATTCAGCCAGGTGATTACACTGTCCGGGTCGAAGCGTCGGGCTTTCAGTCGTACAACGTCAGCAACGTGCACGTAGACGCCAGCATTGGTAAACGTGTAGACGTAGCCTTGAAGGTCGGTGACACCTCATCCACCGTGACCGTGGAGGCATCGGCAAATACCGTCCAGACCGAAAGCGCCGTAGTGGGCCAATTAGTGACGCAGGAGCAAGTCAAGAGTATTCAGCTCAATGGTCGTAATCCCTTGTATCTTGCGCAGCTTGAGCCGGGCGTTGTGCGAAATGCACCCATGGCTAACTTCAATTTTGGCTTGGATAACGGTCTCAACATTGGTGGTGCGAGAGCCACCGAAAGTTTGATCACGCTGGATGGTGCGCCGGCGACCCGTACTCGTGGCAATGGCACAAGCGTTGGCGTTGCAGACGTGGACGCGACGTCCCAAGTGCAGATACTAACCAACAGCTATCAAGCAGAGTACGGCCGGACAGATGGCGGACAGGTCCGCATCGTTCCCAAAAGCGGCACAAGCGAATTTCACGGAACTGCATATGAGTATCTTCGCAATACTTTCTTCAACGCGAACACCTGGCAACGCAAGTTGCCATCGAATGCTCTGCGTATCCGTTCCAGACCACCAGGCTTCAACTTCAATCAGTTTGGGTATAACGTCAATGGGCCGGTTTCTTTCAAGGGCTTTAATAAGAGCAAGAGCCACCTGTTCTTCCTTTTCGGCCAGGAGTATATTCGCTACAACAACGAAGACACTGTGTTTGACACGGCACCGACTGCACTCATGCGCCAGGGCAACTTTAGCGAACTGCTCGGCCCAAACATCTTCTATCCGACTGGCAGCACTGTCGTCAGTCCGAAGACTGGCGTAGCCTACGCCGGAAACATCATTTCACCAGGGGATCTGAGTCCGAACGGCCTTGCCCTGTTAAATGCATTTCCGGTCCCAAATGCTTCCGCTCCGACCTACAACTGGGCAGACGCATCCAAGGCGATCCAGACACAGCGCAAAGACACCTATGTATTCGATTTCATCCCTGCCGATGCGCACCGCTTTCGACTGACGGTGCTGGATTATGCGTACTACTCATACTCGCCGCACTATGGTGGTTTTAACCGGAACCCCCAGATTTTCAACCGCCCAAACCAGATTGGCGTGCTGCACTACACTTGGACGGCGTCTCCGACTCTAATCAACGAACTCGTCGTTTCGGCAGCCACAGACCACGTCTTCATCTCGATCGACACTTCGAGCGGGCTGTACAACCGAAACAACTATGGGATTAACTACCCATTTCTTTACTCTGCTGCAACCAAGACCATACCCAACAAGATCCCAACAATCCAATTTTTGCAGGGTGGATTCACCACGCTAGATGGTGGTCCATACCCGTCGCACTCTGGCGGTATCGTTTACAGCGCCTCTGACAATATGACCAAGGTGCTCGGAAACCACACGATCAAGGCCGGCTTCAATTTTGAATACACGGGCGAAAACAATTTCGATCAGATCAGCGTGTCGAGTACAACGCCGGGCGCGACGAACAATCAGAACGGCTACTTTCGCTTCTCCGACACCCACAACAATCTTACCAACGCGAACAACGTCCCAGTGACAACAACCAAGGCGGTCGCTAACGCCGCAGTCGGTCTTTTCGATACCTACGGTGAAATTGGGCAACGATCTTATACTCTCTATCGCAGCACCAGTTACGAGGGCTTTGTGCAGGACCAGTGGCGTGCTACGCCGCACTTAGTCATTGAGGCGGGCCTACGCTACAGCATCTACAACCCCTTTTATGCTAAATGGGGCAACCAGTCGGTCTTTAATGCAAGTGTCTACAACCCCGCTAATGCAGCTACAGTCAACCCCATTACAGACGTTGTTACTGGTGGGGACCGCTACAACGGTGTTGTCATCCCCGGTAGCGGATTCCCATCCAGTGCACAAGGACACGTTGATCCGGCTATTCTGTCCGGCTTCAACGGCCTTTTTCATGGATTCAGTAATACCTACTCTCCAACCGTCAAGACCGATATTCAACCGCGCGTCGGCCTGACCTACCAGCTCCAACCTGGAATGGTGTTTCGAGCGGGTGGTGGACGTTACGTTCAGCGTTTAGGCATTTCAGACAGCGTATTTACAGGCGGTAACGCACCGTTCCAACCATCCTCGACCGTTACAAATGGCAGCGTAGATGCACCCGGAGGCGTTGGTACAAACAACTTTCCTTTCAACTACTCGTCCCAGGCTTATAACTATCCTAGTCCGGAAGCTTATAACTGGAACGTAACAATGGAGCAGGAAATCCCAGCAATGGGCGTTTTCACCCTTGCCTATGCGGGCCGACGCGGCATCCATTTGGAAGAATTGTTGAACGTTAACCAGTTACAACCTGGAACTACTACTGCTCTGGCCAATAAAGGTATCAACCCAGATGCATTGCGCACTTTTAAGGGCTTTTCGAACATCAACCAGGACAGTGTCGGTGGTGCATCCTTCTACAATGCGCTTCAGGCTAACCTGCGTCGCCGCTTGACGAAAGGTCTCTTGTTTGGAGTGGCGTATACCTGGTCGAAGAGCACCGACTTTGGTTCTAGCTTGGGCACAAACATACCTAACGCATTCGACAAGAGCATCTACTACGGACCCAGCGATTTTGATCGTCGCCACGTTTTTGTGACTAACTTTGTTTACAATATCAGCGAATTTGATCACTCCAGCTTCGCAGCAAATCGTATTCTTTTCGGCCGCTGGCAGTTTTCTGGGACACTGCAGGCCCAGACAGGTGGTCCGCTTAATGTTTCCACGGGTAATGACTATGCAGGCGTCGGACCCGGTTCGGGAACGCAATTATTTCTGCATACTGCTCCGGTAACTGTGAGCAAAGGCTTTGCAAACCAGACCGGAACTGCTAAATGGTTCGACACATCGGTATGGGCAGCACCGGCCGCTGGTACGTTCGCGCCGCGCGGTTCAAGGAATCAGATCTTCGGACCTGGCTTCCAAAGTTATAGTGCGGCTCTCAACAAGACAATCCCACTCGTCTCTGGATCGGAAAGCAAGAATTTGCTCTTCCGCGCCGAGGCATTCAATCTGGCGAACCATCCGACAGCAGACAATCCCAACACGAATCCAACCTCCAGCAACTTTGGCTACAGCAGAACCAAGGGCGGAACCTACGGTGCGGACCGTCAGTTCCAATTCAGCCTGCGAGTCGCGTTCTAACCTATAAGGTCAACCTCAACAAAGAAGGGCTCTGAAAGGAGCCCTTCTTTGCGAGTACGTCGCTCTATACTCATTAGGAGGCCCTGGCGTTGATCTCTACTTGGGCAAAGTGAGTTCGTCCATCGCCATAAAATCCCGCAGTACCGGATCGTCGTTTTTTTCCAACTCCTCCAGCGTGCCAAAGAACCGTGCGTTCCCCTCGTGTAGAAAAAGCACACGATCCGCCAGCTTACGTGCGAAGCGCATGTCATGCGTTACGACGATGCTGGTCAGATGAAGCTGCCGCTTTAATCGCTCAATTAAGTCACCGAGCAAATGACCCATGAGCGGGTCAACCATGGTGGTTGGCTCATCGTAGAGCACAGCCTCGGGCTGGGCAGCCAGAGCTCGAGCAATTGCAATCGAGCGCTTCATGCCGGTGGAGAGGTCCGACGGGAGCAAGTCGTCCATACCCGCGACACCCACCATCTCTAATAGCCCTTTTACCACTTGACGAATCTGCTGCTCGTCAAACTCCCCCTTTTCGCGAAGTGGGAATGCAACATTCTCGCCTACGGAGACTGAATCAAAGAGCGCACCGTTTTGGAAG
>CALMOM010000153.1 GCA_937873305.1 uncultured Terriglobus sp. | reverse complement strand
GGAGGGGCCAAATCTACTGGGTATCAACTTACTCCACGTGGTAGTTGGGTGCTTCGCGGGTGATAATGACGTCGTGGACGTGCGATTCGCGCAGGCCTGCGCCGCTGATGCGGATGAAGCGGGCGTTCTCCTGCAGCTCTGGGATGGAGCTGCAACCAAGGTAGCCCATGCCGCTGCGCAGGCCGCCGACGAGTTGGTAGACCATGTCGCCCAGCGGGCCGCGGTAGGGCACGCGGCCCTCGATGCCCTCCGGTACGAACTTACTCAGGCGATTATTCACGGTCGGCTCCGGCGCAGTCAGTGAGCGGGTGGGTTCGTTGCGTGAGGCGATGTCGTCCTTGCCCTGGAAGTAGCGCTCGCCGGAGCCCTGCGCCATGGCGGAAAGTGAGCCCATGCCGCGATAGCTCTTGAAGCTGCGGCCCTGGTACAGGATGGTTTCGCCCGGCGACTCGTCCACACCCGCGAACAGCGAGCCGATCATGACCGCGCCCGCGCCCGCCGCGATGGCCTTGGTGACCTCGCCGGAGTACTTGATGCCGCCATCGGCGATGACGGCGATCCCGCGTTCTTTCGCTGCGCGGTACGCCTCGCTGATGGCCGTGACCTGCGGCATGCCCGCGCCGGTGACCATGCGCGTGGTGCAGATGCTGCCCGGCCCGATGCCGACCTTGACCGCATCCGCACCGGCGTCGATCAAGGCTGCGCATCCGTCGTAGGTGGCGATGTTGCCCGCGAGAAGGTCAACGTCTGGAAAGCGCTTTTTGCATTCGCGAACTGCCTCCAGTACGCGGCTCGAGTGGCCGTGGGCGCTGTCGATGGCGAGCGCGTCCACGTTCTCCTCCACCAGAGCGGCGGCACGCTCCAGAAAGTCGCCCGTCGCACCAATGGCCCCGGCCACCCGCAGGCGGCCCTGGCTGTCCTTGCTGGCGTTGGGGTACTTCAGCTTCTTCTGGATGTCCTTGACGGTGATCAGGCCTTTGAGCTCGTAGCTGTCATTGACCACCAGCAGCTTTTCCACGCGATGCTGGTGCAGGATGTGCTCCGCGTCCTCCAGCGTGGTGCCCACGGGCACGGTGATGAGGTTTTCCTTGGTCATCACGTCCCGAATCGGGATGTCGGTGCGCGAGACGAAGCGAAGGTCGCGGTTCGTCAGGATGCCGACCAGGCGGCGGTTCTGCGTGACGGGCACGCCGCTGATCTTGTACTTGCGCATGACCTCGAGTGCCGACGCAATGGGCTCCTCCGGCGAGATGGTCACCGGGTCCACAATCATGCCACTCTCGGAGCGCTTGACCTTGTCAATCTCGGCGGCCTGCTGCTCGATGGTGAGATTGCGGTGCACCACGCCCATGCCGCCCGCCTGTGCCATGGCGATGGCCAGCCGTGACTCGGTGACGGTGTCCATGGCGGCGGAGAGCAGTGGCGTGTTCAGCGTGATGTTTTTGGTCAGCTGCGTTGCCGTGCTGACCTGCGTGGGGACCACGTCGGAGTAGGCAGGAATGAGGAGAACGTCGTCGAACGTCAGGGCTTCAGGAAGGGGGCTTGCCAGCATAGAGTTCCAAGGATTGTAGGCGGCCCGTGTGAACAGCGCAACGCCGGGCAGCGTATCAGCAGCGCCCAGCATCACGCCGGCGGCTAAGCGGGTGCTGGCGACACGCCTGCAAGCTGGTGTTGGGCAATGTCAGGCGTCGCAGCGCCTGCCTCAGTGCGATTCCTGCCCAGGTGCTTGGCTCGGTATAGGGCCGCATCGGCTTGTGCCAGAATGCTCTCCACGCTGCCGCCGTCCACACACACCATGCCAATGCTTACCGTGGCGAACAGGGCGCCACCAGAGGGCAGAGGAAGCTCTGCCCGGCTAAACCGCTCACGCAGGCGCTCCGCCGCCAGCAGGCCGCCGTCTGGCGAAGTGTCGGGCAGTATAAACGCAAACTCTTCGCCGCCCACGCGCCCTATGAGGTCTTCCTTGCGTAGTGCTGCTGTTGCCTCAGCCACAAAACGCTGGATGACCATGTCTCCCACAGCGTGGCCATGGGTGTCATTAATCTGCTTAAATCCGTCCAGGTCCGCCATGATGAAGCAAAGCGTCTGGTGCTTGCGCTGCGTGCGTGACAACTCGCGTGCTGCGGAGGACAGAAAGGCACGCCGGTTCATCGCACCCGAAAGGAAATCCGTGGTGGACGCCTGCAACAGCAGCGCGATGGCTTTGCTGAGCCTGCGAAACAGGGGACGGTAGATACACAGCGCTTCCAGTACCAGCACCATCAGCATGGCGGCGGTCAGGGAGTGCAGGATGTGTTGCAGGTGCCGGATGTCGTCTTCCGCCGCCGCCTGATACTGGCTTACAGCCGCGTCCAGCGCCTCTGGCAGCGTCGTCACAATCGCCAGGCGTACCGCGAGCAGATCAGGATCGTGGGGATCAGGTGCAATCTTGGAGGCGAATGCCTGAACGTGGGTAAGGTAGGAATTTACCTGTTGCTCCAGGTGGTATGGCTCACCGAAATAGATGGCATGCAGCTGTGAACTGTCTGGCGGTGGGAAACCATGCGCGGCATCGCCATAGGCAAGTTGCTGCTGGGCGGCCTGCATGCGAGTGGCCATCTGCAACATCTCCTGCCGGCCGGCTGCACGATCCACGGCGCCGTAGGCGACTTCGTCGGCAAGCCGGGCAGAGCGCTGGGCCAGCATACGCTGTCGCCCAGCGGTGTTAACCAGTCGTGCCGTACTGTGTTGCCGCGCTACGATGCGGCTGGTCAACCTGTCAGAAAACAGGGACAAGGCTGCAATAGCCAAGAGCGCAATGACATATGTGAGGGTTGTGGCGCGCGGCGACTGCCGCATCTCTGGCACCGGATCCATTTCTACGGCAGCCTCGCGCTCCGAACCGGTGTTGCCGCGCGAGAACGAAGCGGACATGCGTGGCAAATGCGCCTCCTTAGTCATCAAATCAACATGACTGGTCTTGCATGTTCATCACAGAATCATCGGCAGAGAGTGCCGAAAGCCCTAAGTACATTTGGTTGGAAATCTGCTGCGTCTTCGCGTATAGTAAAGCAGTTCAATTGTTCGCGCACAGCGCTGGCGCTGGGTGGGCTAACAGCCCGCCTTTTTCTTTGCTTGCAATTTGATGTCAAGCGCAAGGCGCGGACGGGAGCACGGCAGAATGGCGGTAGAGATGGATGCGGTTCGCGCGGCTGCCGAGCGGGTGGCGGCGAGCCACGGGCTGGAACTGGTTGAGCTGGAACTGGCCGGTGCGGGCAAGAACCGAGCGCTGCGCGTGTACGTCGAAAAGGATGCCGCGGGGCGCGAGGCCCTGAGGGCGCAGGCTGCTGAGGACAGCACCGGGCTGCCGAGCGGCGTGCCGGTGGAGGCGCTGTCCGGCGTCACGCACGAGGATTGTGCCAGCTTTGCGCAGGACTTCGGCACGCTGCTGGACGTGGAGGAGCTGGTGCCCGGCACGGCGGAGTACACGCTGGAGGTGTCGTCACCTGGCATCGAGCGCAAGCTGCTGCGCCCTGCGGACTGGGATCGCTTCCAGGGATTTCTGGTGCAGGTGAAGCTGTTTCAGCCGCTGAATGGAGTCAAGCTTCTGAAGGGCCGCATGACGTTTGCGGGGGATGTGGTCACGCTGGATTTGTCGGCGGTCAAAGTGAAGGGCAAGGGCAAAAAGGGCGCAGTGGCTCAACCGGATACGGTGCAGATTCCGCTCAGGGATGTGGAGAAGGCGAACCTTCTTGCGGAGCTCTAAGGTTTTCGGAAGGGCACAGCTTCAGCTGTGCCATCCAGGTAGTTCTAGGGATGGGCTAAAGTCGGGGTTCACGCCGGGCAGGTTTATGGCATGGCTAAAGCCATGCCCTTCCGGAAGCCAAGCAGTTCGTTCAAATGCAGCACACAACTGAATACGCAGGAGAAGTAACGAGAATGGCAAGCGCACTGTACCAGGCAATTGAGACCATGAGCCGCGACAAGGGCATCGACCCGCAGATCGTGGTGGGCGCCGTTGAGGATGCCATCGCGCTAGCGACGCGCAAGTATTACAAGACGCCCGAGAACATGCGCGGCGAGTTCGATAAGGAAACCGGCGAGATTCGCGCCTACGCCTACAAGACCATCGTGGAGGATGGCAAGGAACTGGAAGAGGGCGAGGAGCCGGAGGCCTACATTGCGCTGAGCGAGGCGCAGGAAATGGCGCCGGAGGTCGAGGTTGGCCAGGAGTTGCGCTTTTACAAGGACACCTCGCCGCTGGGCCGTATTGCTGCGCAGATGGCCAAGCAGGTCATCTTCCAGAAGGTGCGCGAGGCAGAGCGCGACACCGTGTTCCTGGAGTACAACCACCGCGTCGGCGAAATCCTGAACGCCACCGTGAAGCGCGTGGAACCGATGGACGTAATCTTCGACCTGGGCAAGGCGGAGGCACGCATGCCCAAGCGTGAGCAGTCGCGCCTGGAGCAGTTCAGTGTAGGCGAGCGTATCCGCGTGGCGCTGTTGCGGGTGGACCGCGCCGCCAAGGGCCCGCAGGTCATTGTCAGCCGCGCCGCGCCGTCGCTGGTGCAAACGCTGTTCCAGAGCGAAGTGCCGGAGATCTATGACGGTACCGTGGCCATTCGCGCCATTGCGCGTGAGGCGGGCGAGCGCACCAAGATCGCCGTGGTGTCGCGCGACAAGGACGTTGACCCAGTAGGCGCATGCGTCGGCATGAAGGGCATGCGCGTGCAGAGCATCATCCGCGAACTGCGCGGTGAAAAAATCGACATTATCGAGCACTCGGAAGAGATCACGACCTTTGCGGAAAAGGCGTTGCAGCCCGCCAAGGTATCGCGCGTGACCATTGTCGACCTGGGCGAAAAGCAACTGGAAGTGATTGTGGACGACACCCAGCTTTCGCTCGCCATCGGTAAAAAGGGCCAGAATGTGCGCCTGGCGGCCAAGCTGCTGGGCTGGAAGATCGACATCAAGAGCGAAGAGGAGAAGCGCCAGGAAGTCGAGCAGGCCATGTCTGCCATGACCAGCGGACCGCAGACCCCAATCGAGCAAGTGACGGAGTTGGGCGACCAGGTGCTCGAGAAGCTGATTGCCGCGGGCATTACGACGGTGGAGCACCTGGCGGACATGACGGCAGAGGAGCTGGGTGAGGTACCCGGCATCGGCGAGCGGTCGGTGGACAAGATCGCGGTGGCAGTACGTCACTACTTTGGCCAGTACGAAGAGGGCGAGCAGCGGCCGGAGAAGCCGGTCAGCGAGGTTGCCGCGTCGCTGGGTGACAATGCCGCATCTGAATCTTCTGTGTCGCACGCCGCGCCTACTGAGGCGGACGGCAAGCTCTACGACCCGGCAACAGACAACAGGGAAGGCTCAGAGGCAGGCGAGACCCTGCAGCTGGCCGAGGACGCGACCGAGCTTGAGAAAGCAGACGAAGCGGACCTGACGGAGAGGAGTTCCATGAGCAAGACACCGGAACAGATCATTGCAGAGCGGGGCATCGACGGCATTGAGCCGCTCGAGGTTGAGGAGACGGCAGACGAGTTGATCGCGCGTGAGGATGCGGAGAGCCAGACGGACGGCTTTGGCAGCGACGCGGATATACGCGAGGCTGGCATTGAGATGGACAACCAGACCATGGAAGACCTGGTCGAGCAGTCTGAAGAGACCGGCAACGAAACAATCGACCCGGACGAGAACACCCGTGGCTAGCGGAAAGGGGCGGCTCGGGAAAACGAGTCGCCGCAACCCGCCGCCGGGTGACGCATTTGGCGCAGAATTCATGATTTCGCGCCATAATAGAACGATAGGATTTGAATCCTTCTGGAGTGGAGCTGCCATGAACAGCTAGCAGAGGGCAACGAAGTAAACGAGGGCGGATGAGTAAAGTTCGGGTCAACGATCTGGCGCGTGAGCTTGAGGTCAAGAGCAAGGAAATTCTTGACGCGCTTACAGCAGTCGGAGTCATAGAAAAGAAAACACACTCGAGTTCCATCGAGTTCGACGAAGCCGAGAAGGTGCGCGGCCATTTAACGGGTGGCAGGCCCACGCAGCGTGCGATGACCGTTGCGGCTGAAGCGCGCCAAAAGGTCGACTTCTCAAAAGCGACCAAGCCCGGCGATGTTATGAAGGCCATTCTTGAGCGCAAACAGGCTGAGCAGGCCGCAGCATCGCGTCCAGCTGTGGCGGTCGCAGCACCGGCGCGCCCTGTGGTCTCGGTGGCGCCAGGCGTGGTGAGCAGGCCTGTTGTAGCTCCTGCGGCTGCCGCACCGCCTGAAGGGTCCGCCCCGGTGGTTGCGACTCCAGTTCAAGCATCGCCAGTGCCCACGCCCGCACCGGAAGCGTCAGCTGTGCCGATGACCGGGCGCCTGATTACACCGCAACCACGGCAGGCCCCTGTGATTCGAGTGCCGGTGGCCGCTGCGCCGGTTGCTCCACAGCGTCCCGCCGCACCTATATCGCAGGCTCCGCCGACCCCGTCTGCCCCGGCCTTTCCGGCGCGCGCGCCCAATGCACGTCCGGTCATGCCGAGCCTCAAGATTGCACAGCCTCGCACAGACGCGTCTGCGGGTACGGGAGACGCGCCACGCAGGATTCTGCCACAGGTGCGTCAGGCACCCAACGTGGTGCAACCTGCTCCGCGTCCTGCATCAGGTGCGAGGCCACCTTCCGGCGTTGTGGTGCGCCCCGCGGGTGAGCGCCCAGCCATCGCCAGCAGCACACCTCCTCCAGCGGGCGTTGTTGTAGCCCGTGCGCCCGCCGCTGTAGCGCCGTTAGTACCGGTCGTTGCCCCTACGCCGATCGCACCTCCAGCGCCGGTAGAGGCAGCGGTGCCTGCTCAGCCCGTCGTGCCTGAGGCACCGGCTGCACCGGTTCGTCGCGTGATTATGCCGCAAACAGGACCGCGGCCGACCTATACCGCGCCTGCTCCCGCTGCAAACCAGCCGCCACGCAGGCCTATCTTTCAGCGGCCTGGCGGTGCTCCCGGGTATCAGGGTGGTCCTGGCGGCGCACGTCCGCCGTACCAGGGTGGACCGGGTGGCGCGCCCGGCGCTCCAGGTGCCCGCCGCCCGATGCATCCCACGCGCACCTTCCCAGGTGGACCACCGACTGGCGCGCCCGGTGCGCGGCCCGGTTTCGGGGCACGCCCTGGGTTTGGTGCCGGTCGTCCCGGCTTTGGTGGACCGCGTCCAGGTTCCCCCGGCCTCGTAGCGGAAGGTACGCCCGGCGCACAGAAGCCCGGTATGCGTCCCGCCGCCAAAAAAGGCGCTGCGAACAAGAAGCGGTATGAGAAGAGCAAGGAAGGCCCGATGAAGGGCTTTGCGCCGCCGTCGCGGTTTGGCGGAGCGCAGATCGGCATGAACGGCGATGTGCCCATCACCCGCACCATTACGGTGACGGAGGGTATTACCGTCAAGGATTTGGCAGAGAAGCTGGACCTGCGTGGCAAGGATTTGATTGCAACGCTGCTGATGCGCGGTGTGTTCGTCACCGTCAACCAGTCGCTCGACAACGATCTTGTGAAAGGCGTAGCCGCGTCCTACGGTGCAGATACGCAGATCCAGACCGTGGAAGAGCAGCTGGAGAACGAGGCCATCGAGGGCCTGCTGGAAGACACCAGCGGCATGACCGAGGTGGTGCGTTCGCCCGTGGTCACCGTGATGGGCCACGTCGATCACGGCAAGACTTCGCTGCTCGACGCCATTCGCTCCACCGACGTTGCCAGCGGCGAGGCCGGTGGTATCACGCAGCACATCGGTGCCTACAAGGTCCATGTGCAAAAGCCCGACTCACCGGCGTTTGGCCGTGAGATTGTCTTCCTCGACACGCCGGGTCACGAAGCATTTACCCGCATGCGTGCACGCGGTGCGAAGGTTACGGACATCGTCGTCGTGGTGGTTGCAGCGGATGACGGTGTGATGCCTCAGACTATCGAGGCCATCGACCACGCACGCGCGGCCAAGGTGCCGATCATTGTGGCGGTTAACAAGATCGACAAGCCGGGTGCAAATCCTGACAAGGTCATGCAGCAACTTGCCGACCGTGGTCTGCAGCCCGACAGCTGGGGCGGCGATACGCCGTTCGTGCAGGTGTCTGCAAAGCAGCGGCAGAACCTGGATGGACTGGAAGAGATGATCTGCCTGGTCGCCGACACGAACGAGCAAAAGGCGATTGCCGATCGCCCGGCGGTCGGCACAGTCATCGAAGCCAAGCTGGATCGCGGCCGCGGTGCGGTGGCATCCATCCTGGTGCAGAATGGCACACTCAAGGTGGGTGACAGCTACATTGTCGGCAACACCTTCGGCAAGATCCGTGCGATGTTCGACGACCGTGGCCGCTCCATTGAGGTTGCAGGACCTTCGACCCCGGTCGAAATCCTGGGTATGGAGAGCATTCCAGACGCGGGCGACACGTTCATCGTCATGGCCGACCGCGACCGCGCCAAGGAAATTGCACGCTACCGTACGCTCAAGGAGCGCGAGGCACAGCTGGCTAAATCCAGCCGTGTTTCGCTCGAGGGCCTGGCCGAGCAGATCAAGCAGGCCGGTGTCAAGGACCTCAACCTCATCCTCAAGGGCGACGTGCAGGGTTCGGTGCAGGTGCTTATCGACAGCTTGCAACGCATGTCCACGGAGAAGGTACGTGTTCGCGTGCTGCACTCCGGCGTGGGTGCCATCACCGAAAGCGATGTGCTGCTGGCCACCGCATCGAATGCCGTCATCATCGGCTTCAACGTGCGGCCAGAGCGCAAGGCGCAGGAACTGGCGGATCAGGACAACGTGGAAATCCGCTTGCACTCGATCATTTACGAGCTGCAGGACGAGATGACCAAGGCGATGCTTGGCTTGCTGGATCCGGTCTTCCGCGAGAACTACCTTGGCAAGGCCGAAGTGCTGAACGTCTTCAAGATCACCAAGGTCGGTCAGATTGCCGGTTCCATCGTTCGCGACGGCACCATCACGCGCAACTCGCAGGTGCGCGTGCTGCGTGACGGTGCGGAAATCTGGAAAGGCAAGCTCACCAACCTCAAGCGCTTCAAGGACGATGTGCGCGAAGTTACCGTGGGCATGGAGTGCGGCATCGACCTTGGCAGCCTGCGCGATATCCGTGTTGGCGACCTGATCGAGGCATTCTCCACCGAGAAGATGGCGGCGGAATTGGGCGAGAACTTGGCGGATCGTCGAGCGGCGGCTGCCAAGGCCGCAGCCCGGGCGGCCGAGACACCGACTGCAGAGCCTGCAACGGTCTGATGACAGGGAAAATTAGAACAAACCAGAACAAGGAGCGGGCTTTCCGCTCCTTGTTCTAGTTAAAGCATTGCGTTCTAGATGACGTTGGTGAAGATCGCTGGCAGCAGGGCAGCCGACATGCGCATGCTTGGCGCACCCGGCGTTGGCAGATGGATGCCGGGCAGCTGCTCGAACGCTGGTTTGGCAAAGAGATAGCCCTGCATCAGGATTACACCGCACTCGCGCAGCGCGGTGTACTCCTCTTCTGTTTCGATACCCTCGGCGACCAGGGACATGCCGAACTGTGCGCAGAGTGTGACAAAGGAGCGTATCAGCGCCTGCGACTTCGGTCGCAAATGAACATTGCGTACCAGCAACATATCCATTTTCACGGCATTGGCAGACAGGTCGGCAAAGAGGCTCAGGTTTGCGAAACCCGCGCCAAAATCGTCGATGGCGATGGCGAACCCGTGCTTGTGGTACTCCCGCGCAATCGCTTCCAGGTGCCTAGGATTGTTCAACTTCTCTGCTTCGGTGAACTCAAAGATCAACCGGTCGCAAGGGAACTGCACTTCCCGTGCTGTCTCCAATGTGAGCCGGATGCACGCCGCCGGACTGTACACAGAGCCGGGCAGGAAGTTGATGGAGAGCTTTGCGCCCGTGTCTTGCAGGCGCAGCTCGCTGGCCAGCCGGATCGCCTGCACACGGCAACTCTGGTCGAAGCTGTAGCGATTTTTCTCGGTGACCTGTGATAGCACGCTGTAAGCGGACTCACCCCGGGGGCCGCGGACCAGCGCTTCGTACGCGTACACCTGTGCGCTCTCGACGTTCACAATAGGCTGAAACGCCATGCTGAAGTCCATGGGCTTTTGCACTCCGTCCCTGCAGGCGGAGCATTCGATCGACATACCGGATACATCGGCGCAACTACCGGCTACTGGAGAGATCAAGCATGCAAATCTGCTACTTATCTGTATACCCGACAGGGCGGGTAAAGATTTACCCGGTTCGACGTGTGTGTGGCCTAGACCCCTGGCGTCGATTAGAAGGACTTTGACGGTTCGGTAGCCGTTGGGCCACCCTGCCGCTGCGGCACCGCGTTGAAGACGCGTTCCAATGAGGCGACAAGTTCCCGCTGTTTGGCCGTGTGCTCCGGCCTGTTGTACAGGTTGTCCTTCTCCTCCGGGTCATTCGCAACGTCGTACATTTCCCACTCGTCCACCGTGTAGAAGTGCATGATCTTGTGGGTCTCTGTTCGCACACCGCGGTGCTGGCGCACATCTTCATAGCCGGGATACTCGTAGTAGTCGTACAGCCATTCCTTGCGCCAGTGTGCATCGCCTTCGTTGGCGAGTCTTACCATGCTCTTGCCCTGCATCTCCTTGCGCGGCTTTACCCCTGCGAGCTCAAGGATGGTGGGTGCGATGTCAAGGTCCAGCACCATGTCCCCGCGCACACTGCCTGCCCTGATGGTCTTGGGATAGCGAATCATCATGGGCACGCGGATGCTGGGCTCGTACATCAACCGCTTGTCGAACATACGGAACTCGCCGAGAAAGTAGCCGTGGTCTGATGAGTGGACGATGGCCGTGTCGTCCATCTTCCCCATGGCTTCCAGCTGTGCAAACAGGCGGCCCACCATGTCATCCACCGCGACCAGGCCCGCGTAGTAGTCCTTGCACAACTCTTCCACGGAGCGCGTGCCATCCGGGTTTACATGCGTGCCGATCTTGTTCTTGGCTTCAATGACGCACTTGCTGCGGCCAGGCCAGCCCTTCAGGTCGTCGTCAAAGGTCGACGGCTTCGGTATGGCGACGCCGTTATACAAGTCCAAATGTCTGCGTGGCCGGTAAAAGGGAGCGTGCGGTGTCATGGGCCAGAACAGCAGGCAGAAAGGCTTGTCGCGCGGCTCCTGCAGCCATGCGATGGCTTTGTCCATCACGATGTCGTCCGCATAACCGTAGTAGGTCTTCTCCGACCCCATCTGTGAGCCGCGCCCCTCAAAGAACTTGGGCTCGTAGTAATCTGCAACGGCATCGTTAAAGGCGAAGTAGTAGTCCCAATTGCGGTCGGCGGCACCGGCGCGGCAGTGCGCCTTGCCCACCAGGGCAATGTCATACCCGGCAGAGCGCAGCATATCGGTAAAGTAGGGCACGTCCAGCGGCTTGTCGAGGTCGCCGTTGCCCAGTGCGCCGGTGCTTTTGGAGTACATGCCCGTCAGCACGCTGGAGCGTGCCGGGGCGCACAGCGCGTTGGTGCAGAAGGCGTTTTCGAAGCGCACGCCCTCATTGCCGATGCGGTCCTGGTGGGGCGTCTTGACGATGGGGTGTCCGGCAGCGGATAGGCAGTCCGCGCGATGGCCTTCGCCATAAATGAAGACGATGTTTGGCTGCTTACCTTTGGGCGCGGCAGCCGCCTCTACCGCGGCATGAGCGTTCGGCATTAACACCCCGGTCGCTGCCAGGCTGGCGGCCTGCATAAAGTCACGACGGCTCAGCCCGTCAGTCTTTGTTGCTGTCTCATCCAGCCGCATTGCGCACGTCTCCCGTTGCCGCAAGAGTACCGAAGCGAAGGCAGAAAGGTCTAACCGCGCTGATTGTTCTCATGGACAAGTTTTCGATTCCAACCGTCGAGAACGCTGGGCTGCTTCTTGGCAAGTTTTGCACCGCTTACAGTCTCTTTATTGCCATTGGGCGCAGGTAGAACCAGTTGGTTCACCACTGCGGCGAAGGCTTGTGACGCGCCAGGTGCAAGGCCGTTCAGGCGCGCACCCAGCCATGCCTGCGGCGTAATGGTGATCTCTGCCTTGCCTGCAACCGTGGCTGCGTAGATCCTGCGGGCGGCAGCACGCGCGGCGATGGAGACACCCGGCATCATGGCGCCAAACGCGAACCAGCGATATTCCTTTGCAGCATCGCCCGCGAACTGCACCTGCACGTGCGCGCCGGTGCGCATGAGACCGGGGCAAACTGTGGTCACACGCACGCCCTTGTGCCGCAGCTCCGCGTGCAGACCCTCGCCAAAGCCGACCAGGGCATACTTGCTGGCGACATACGGCAGCATATGCGGCACACCGATCTTGCCGCCGATGCTGGCAATGTTGACGATGTGGCCTGAGCCGCGCTCAATCATTTGCGGCAGCACTGCCTGAATGGCATAAAGCTGGCCGAAGAAGTTGATGTCCATCGCCTTGTGAAAGGCGTCAGTGGTCTGATCTTCGATGGGTGCAACCTGCATGACAGCGGCACAGTTCACCAGCACATCCACGCGGCCGTAGCGCTCGGTGGCACTGGCGATGAGGCGCTCGCACTCTTCCTGCTTGCTCACGTCCGTCACGACGATGTGCGCAGCGTTGCCGTTGGGTATGGCACCCTGTTCGCGCAGTTTGCCGAGTGCATCGTGCAGTTCGTCCTCGTGACGCGACGCCAGCACCAGGTGCGCGCCGTGCAGACCGAACTCCCGCGCAATCTCCAATCCCAGTCCGCGACTGCCCCCCGCGATGACGACGACCTTGCCGTGCATCGCAACGTCACGCCGGTTGGCCTGGTAGAAGGCGTTGGCTGTAACAGCAGCGCCGACCGCGCCAAGCAGCAGGCTACTCTCCACCGGGTGCCTGCGAAGCCGCCGTTTTGCCAGCCACCAGGCTGCCTTGCCACTGTTCTTGAGGATCGCTCGAATCATGGTGGGTGTGACGCCAGGTGCGGCGGGGCTGTTGCCGTGGTTCCTGTGTAAAGAGAAGCCGGTAAGATAGCTGAGGCCGACGATGGCAACGAGACGACGATCCAAGGGCGCGTACATGATCTCTGCCGTGGCAGAGATGTATGCCATCCATCCGCAGACCTTGCGGCTGTATGAGCGTGAGGGCCTGCTGCGCCCATCACGGTCAGAGGGCAACACGCGCCTGTACACGGACGAGGACCTTGAACGGCTTGAGTTCATCCTGAACCTGGCGCGAGACCTGGGCGTAAATCTTGCCGGCATCGCCATCATCCTGCAAATGCGCGAGCGCATGGAGCAGATGAATGCCGACATGCAGAACTTCGTGAGCTACGTCCGCACAGAGATGCTGAGCCGCATGCAGCAGCCGCCCCGGGCAGAAGCAGGCCTGGTGCCACTCAAGCGAACTGTGCTTGTGGGCAAGCCGGTAAAGAAGCGGTGAAGAGGCTGGCTGGGCGCATGCTGTTCTGGACAGCCGCCACAGGCACCGTCACATCCGCGATCTTTTGCGGACTGGCCGTAACTGCGGCCCTGCGCTTCCACCGCAGACGGCGCAAGGAAGGTGCCATACCGGCGCGCTTTACCCCGCCGCTGAGCGTGCTCAAGCCACTGCACGGCTCAGACCCGGAACTCGCAGCCAACCTCGAAAGCTACTTTCAGCAGAGCTATCCCGCACCATACGAAGTACTGTTTTGCGCGCGGCAGCAGGATGACGCCGGGCTGCAGGTGGCACGGGCCGTCGCAGCGCGGTATCCATCCCGGCCGGTACGCTTTCTGGCGTGCGGCGAACCGCAGTATCCCAATCCAAAGATGTACTCGCTGGGCGTGATGGGGGATGCGGCAGCGTACGACGTCGTGCTGCCCAGCGACGCGGATTGCCGGGTAGGGCGCGATTACCTCCTGCAAAGTGTGCACCCGCTGTCGCAAGACGGACCGGAAACAGCGGCGCTTTCGTTTGCTGTCTACCGGGGTGCGGTCGACCGTGGGGGCCTCTTCACGCACCTGGATGCTGCAGGCAAAAGCGTGGAGATGGCGTCCGGCGTGCTGGTGGCTGACATGCTGAGCGGCACTGATTTTGCACTGGGCGTCAGCATGGCACTGCGCCGCGGCAGCTTTGGCCGAGCCGGAGGCTTTGACGACTTAGGCGGGTACTGGGCAGAGGATTATGTTCTTGGCAATCGTCTGGCCGCTGCCGGGGAACGCGTTGAGATCGGCACAGAAGTAGTGGAGATGGTGCTGACCGACCGGGGTGCGCTGCGTTCGCTGCAGGACCAGCTGCGCTGGATGCAGAGTACCCGGCGCTCGCGGCCATGGGGCCACCTGGGCACCGGGCTCACCTTTGCCATGCCCTTTGGCCTGCTTGGCTGCATGGCTGCAGGCTGGCGCAGACGGTGGGCGCTGTCTGCGGCTTTTCTGGGACTTGCCCTGCTCAATCGGTGGGTGCAGGCGTACCTGCTGCTGCGTGCGCTCGGCGAAGAGCGCAAGCTCGTGCAGTACACGCTGCTGTATCCCTTGCGCGACCTGCTTGGGTTTGGTGTGTGGCTTTGCAGCTACCTGCCGGCAGACACGCGGTACCATGGCACGCGCTTTCGCATCATGCCGGACGGCCGTTTGCTGGACGCATCGCGGGTGGGCTGACGCCTACTGGTTGCTCAGCAATAGCTTGCCACCCGCTGCCGCAAACAGGTGCACCGGCGCGACGCGCTCGAGATCGGCAATACGCGCGCGGTTATAGGTGAGCAGGTACACATGCTGCCGCGACTGCCATGCACGATGAAGTGCCGCTTCATCGTCAAACACGGGCGGCGCATCCGGCCACAACGAACCGAACCACGGGCCGTTGACCCGGCCGTTCACCAGCAGCAAGGGGTGACGCGTGTAGAACAGCAGGGTAGAGCCGCTGGTCAGCTCGCCGTCCAACAGAACAGCATCTTCGGGCCGAACCGCGGCTGCCAGGCGAGTGGCGAGCCCCTTCGAGCCGATGATCGGGTAAAAGCGCGAAAGACCGGTGTGGACGCACAGCAGCGCGCCGCACATGCTCACCGCCATGACCGCGTTGGCCATGCGCTCGCTGGTCTCGCCCGCATGTCTTCGCCGCAGCATCCATGCGACCGGACCAACACCCAGCATGGCAGCAGTCATGCCCAGCAGCGGTGCACGGAAAAAGCTCATGGCAGATGCTGTCAGGTCGTGCAGGTGGCCCAGCGCGAGGTTGTACTGATCCGGGTTGCTGGTCAGAACCTCTGAGATATCGGTGCCAGCCGGAGCCGTAAGCGACATGGCTGCCAGCACTGCACACACGGCTGCAATGGCCGTGCTGGTGGGCAGCAAAAGCCACGTAAACAGGTGATGCACCTTCTGCCGCAGGTCCACGTCGGTGCCTTCCGCGCGGGCAAGCACGTCACCCGCCATCAGGGCGAGCGCGGGCAGCGCCGGTAATGAGTAGTACTCCTGCCGCGACGATAGTGAGAAGAAGCCCAGCACCAGCCCGCTCCACAGCACGACGGCCAGTGCGGCACGACACGCATGGTTTGTCTCCGCATGACGGTTGCGCCACATCCGCAGGTAGCGCGCACCCGCGGCTGGTAGCAAGACGAACCACGGCGTGAGCCACAGAAAGAACATCGCCCAGAACAGCAGCAGTGGCACTTGCCCATAATCGTGCGGAATGCGCAGCCCGCGAAAGCGCAGGAAGTGCTCGTTAATGACGTAGAACCAGAACCAGCCCGCGCGTGCCGGCAAGCCCATCCCTGGCGGCATGGCGATCGCCGGGTTACGCAGCGCTGCCAACACGTGCCACGGCAGAGCAATCAGCAGGAAGAGCACAACGGCTGACAGCAGCGGCAGGCGCGCCAGCCGTCGCAACTGCCCGGTCAGAGCCGCGTACAGCACGGCAAACGCTGCAGGGAAGACGATGCCGATCAATCCCTTGGTAAGCAGATTGAGAGCCATGGCAGCGGCAAAGCCCCAGAGCGGCAGCCGCGCCGGGCGGCCCCCTTGTGCGCGGTCAAGCGCCAGCAGAAAGAAGTGAATGCCCAAAGTCATCCACAACGCGTTCAAAATGTCCGGAATGTAAAAGCGGGTAAAAAGATACGGTCCCAAACTGGTGGCTAGCACCAGCGCAGCGTAAAAACCACCGCGCTCACTGAACAGCCGTGTGCCCAGCGCGTATACCGCCAGAAAAAGACCAAGGACACAGACGGACAGCAGCAGCCGAGCGGCCCAGTCATACTCGCCAAACAGCTTCATGCCCGCTGCCGCCAGCCAATACATGAGGGGTGGCTTGTCAAAGAAACGAATGCCGTCCACGTACGGCGTCACGTAGTCATGACGGTGCAGCATCTCACGCGCGGCCTCAATGTAGATGGAGTCCACATCGTCCAGCAGGCCGGGTGAAAACAGGCCGCCGAGGTGCAGCACACACCACAGCAGCACGAGTACGGCGGCCGATCGCCGCTTGCCGGAGGGGCGCTTTCCCTCTGCGGCCGGGGCTTTATGCTGCTCTCGTGCCTCTGTAAGCGCCATGGATGCTCTATCTGTACGGGAATGTTGGGCAGGGTGCAATGCGGTTAATGGAGCAGCGCACGATCCGTGATGAGGGCTTTACCGGAGAGCTCCGCAAGAATGACTTCACGCGAACCCAGCAGGCGGTCGACGTCGCCGCGCCTTTCCTCCGGCACAAAGAGCACCTTGCGACGGCCGTTGCCCCACTCCGCCAGCAGGTCGGTGTTGGAGAGAAAGATGGGCGGCGCATCGTGAAACGTCGAACCAAACCACATGGACGTGCTTCTGCCCTCTACCAACGGCAGAACGCTGGCAGTGTAGAAGGGCAGTGATGAGCCATACGCCTGATCTCCATACAGCATGAGCTGGCTGTCAGGTTCGATGCTGCCCTTCGCTTCTGCCTGCTGGAAGTCGCTCGCCAGCGCGGCGGACGACAACATGGGCGAGAACCGTACCAGTGCGATGTGCGCCGCCACCAGAAACAACGCGGACGTGACGGCAACGGCCACCGTGCTGCCTACCGCTTGCTGTCGCCGACGCAGCAACCAGGCCACGGCTGGACCGATGGTAAAGGTGAGTGCCGCCAAAGCTGCGGGCAGCCGGAGCGCGGCAAACGACGCCGTGGTCAGGTCAAAAAAATGCGACATCGAGAGCGTGTAGCCGCCGACGCCCCTGTGTGCCAGCAGAGCGCCGATGTCGGGCACATAGGGCAGGTGTCGCGACTGCCACAGGCCCACGAATAGCGTCACGGCGATGGCTGTACCGAGCACGGCCAGGGCAGCATGCGCTCCAGTGATCCAGCCCTGCACACGCTCGCTCTGCTCTGCCGTGGTAAGGCCTGCGGTCAGCAGGACCGCCAAGGGCAGGTACGCAGGGAAGGTGTAGTACTCCTGGTTGGTCGAAATCGAGAAGAAGACAAGCACAAGCCCGGCAAACAGGCTCAGCAGCAGCACCGTTTTGCGCGTTTCCGTCTTCGAAAAGCCTCGCAGGTTGCCAGCGTGCTTCCAGGCCGCAACCAGTGCCGCCGGCAGGAACAGGCTCCACGGAAACAGCCACAAGAGATGCAGGGCCCAAAACCAGCCGCCTGGCAGCTTGTTGTAGTCATGCGGGATGCGGCGGCCCAGAAAGCGGAGGAAATGCTCGTTGACAAAGTAGAACCAGAAGAAGCCATGCCCCTGGTAGGCGTCTGTGTTGCGCAGGCCCGCAAGCACATGCCACGGTGCGGCGATGACGAGAAACAGCAGGCCGCCTGACAGCAGCCTCAGCTCGCGCCAGCGCCTCCCTTCACCGGTCAACAGCAGGTACGGCACAACGGTGCCCGCCAGAAAGACGATCGCGATGAGGCCTTTGGTGAGCACTGCCAGGGCAAGCAGCACGTAGGCCGCGTACATTCTGCGCGAGTCACGCACCTGCAGGGCGCGCTGCACGCAGTACAGCGCGGCAGCCAGGAAAAGCGACAGCAGCACTTCCGGTATAAAAATCCGCGTAAAGAGGAAAACGCCTATGGAGGTCAGGATGGCCAGGCCTGCGTACAGGCCGGTTTGGCTGCCCCATCCGCGCCAGGCCCATCTGTACGCGAGCAGCGCCAGGCCCAACACCGCGAGCGCCTGCGGCAGGTGCACTGCGAAGGCATTCACACCGAACAATTTGAACGACATCGCTGCCAGCCAGTACGGCAGCGGCGCTTTTTCCAGGTAGCGGATGCCATTTACGCGCAATGTGACAAAGTCATGCGTGACAAGGATGTTGCGCGCGGCGTTGGCGTGGGTCGCGTCCGCATCGTCCATCAAGGGAGGCGAAAACAACGCTGCCACGTACACCAGCAGCCACAAGCACACCATCAGCAGGACGTGCCGCTGAATGGTCCTGCGTTCTTCGATCATGCCTCTTGCGATTCCCCTGCAGGTTCAGTGTACCGTTTTCGCCGGCACCTCTTTCAAACGCTCTTTGACAGGAAAGGTTCCGGGACTCCGCACGGGGTACGTCTGCCTCATGTACAGTGCAGAAGATTACCGGCACTCAGCCACCCAGACAAGACACAGGAGAACGCCATGCCAACCTTTGCCGCTATCGACATCGGGTCCAACTCCTGCCGACTGGCGATCGCCTCCGTATACCAGCACAAACTCAAGCTGCTGCATGAAGACCGTGAGATCGTGCGGCTGGGCGACAGCGTCTTCCAGACTGGCGAAATCTCACCGGATGCGATGGCAAGTACCATCCGCGCGCTGAAACGCTTTCAGAAAGCCGTACAGACGCACGTGGTGGATAGCGTGCGAGTGGTGGCCACCAGCGCCATGCGCGATGCGCGCAACGCCGCCGCATTCATCGCATGGGTGCAGTCTGCCACGGGCTGGACGGTGGAGGTCATTTCCGGCCTGGAAGAGGGCCGCCTCATCCACCTGGGCGTGGTCACGCATGAGCCGGGTGCCAGGGGCCGCTGCCTTCTGATCGACCTGGGCGGCGGCTCCTGCGAAATCACCCTGTCCGAGGGTGGGCGGGTGCGCGAGATGGTGTCCATGCCGCTGGGCGCGGTGCGGCTGCAGCAGGAGTTTCTGCGCAGCGATCCACCCACGGCGGACGAGTTGCGCCAGCTGCACGTTTATATTGATCGTGAACTGCGCAAGCTGGAGCGCCTCTTGGGCAAACCAGACGTGGAAATGGTCGTCGCGACCTCCGGTTCTGCGGCGGCCCTGGCTGAGGCCAGTGGCAGCCTGCCTGCCATGGTCAAGCGCCGCCCGGTGAAGCGAGCCGCAAAAAAGGCGGCGGCGAAGATGAGCCGCAAGACCGTCCTGTTGGAGGCGGAAACCGGCGCGGTGCGCAAGCTGGCAGGCCGCCTGGCCAGAATGAAAAACGCAGACCGGCTGCTGGTGCCCGGCATCGGACCCAAGCGCAGCGAAATCATCATTGGCGGTGCGTTCGTCTATGCCGAGGTGCTGGAACGGTTGCAGCTCCGCGGCTTTCGCTACTCACCGCTGGGCTTACGTGATGGCATGCTGGCGCAAATGCTGTCGGACAGCGATCAACATGCCTCCGTACACAAAGCGGTGGAGCAGGAGCGGCTCCAGGGGGTGCTGGAGGTCTGCCAGCGCTACGCGATCGACCCCAAACGCGTCGAGCCCGTCAGGACCCACGCAGTCAAGCTGTTCGACACCCTGGAGCGCGTGCACCGGCTGCCGCCGCAGTACCGCGAGTGGCTCTCCGCAGCGGCCATGATGAACGACGTGGGTAAGTTCATGAACCATCAGGGGCATCATCGCCACACGCAGTACATCATTGAAAACTCAGAGATTTTTGGCTATTCGCCGTCGGAACGCATTGCGATCAGTGCCATCGCGCGCTACCTGGGCAAAAGCAGGCCTGACGCGATGGACAGGCCTCTGCGGAGCATATGTGTAGAACAGCAGGGCAATGTGGTACGCGCCATTGTGCTGCTACGCTTGGCCGTTGCCATGAACGGCAATGGTGCCAACGACGCCATCCGCTTCGACGTGCAGGTTTACCCAAAGCGCGTGCTGCTGGTGCTGCATCCTGGTCGTGGCGGCGCAGCAGAACTCGAGCGCTGGGCCTTGAACAAGGAAGCAGCTTACTTCCACGAAATCTTCCGGCGCGGCCTGAGTGTGGAACTCGCGTAAAGCGTCCGAACCAGCCGGGGATCCAGCATCCACTGCAGGGTGGCTGCGCCGCGTTCAAAACTGAGCCGCGCAATGGAGCCCTTGCGCATGCGCACTGCCGCGGGCGGTCGGCTGGCCTTGGTGGCTTGCACAGGCTGCATCAGCATACCCAGAAACTGCACCAGATTCGGGCTATGACCCACTACCATGACGGATTCGTGCCCGCCACACTCCACCAGCAGCTTCTCAAATTGCGCGAACTGCGCTGTGGGTGCCAGGGCATCGGAGAGCAGGATCTTCTGCTCATAACCAGTCTCTGTGCCTACCAACGACGCTGTTTGCAGGCTGCGTTTGAGGGGAGATGAAACTATCAGGTCGAAGCTGACGTTCATGGAGGAAAGCGTGTTGCCCAGCAGGAGGCAGTCGCGCTTGCCCGCCTTGTCCAGCGGACGCCTTAGTTCCAGCAGCGGGTTGCTGCGACGCGTTCCCGCAGATCCATGCCGCATCACGTACAGGTTCATCCCTTCCATTCTACCGGCTGTGCCTCAACACTGGATGCCCGTGCGGTCCAAAGCTCTGCGACCAAAAGGCCACGCAGCAGCAGGTCACGTCGCTGTGGCGTGTAGCCGTGCTGTTGCAGCACACGCGCATGGTCTGGCAGGCGTTGGGTCCGCAGACCCGTCAACAGGCGAAACGCAAGGTACAGCGACCGGACGAGAAGACGTGCAGGCAGCCGCAACCAGGTTGGCGGCACGTGGAACTCCGAGACAAGCCAGGCGGCCTCAGGCCTAAGCAGGGGAACGAAGTCTGTCGCGAGGCGCGCAAGCTCCGCTTCGGACAGGCAATCGAAAAAGAAGTGGCTCACCACGAGGTCATACTGCTGGCGACACACAGCCTGCGGCAGGCCATGCTGCAGATTGGCCTGGCACGTGGTCACGCGTCCACCTGCATCCTGTACCTCGCACCGTGCACGCAGTGCGGCCAGCATGCCCGCACTGCTGTCCACCGCAACCAGACGCGCCTGCGGAGCTGCGGTCAGCAAACGCGCCGCAAACCGGCCATCCCCATCGCCCAACACCAGCACACTACGCACGCGGGACAGGTCTTGCAGATACCAGGTCCGGCACCGTTGCAGCGCGCCCCCAAATGTGGCGTACTCCATCCAGCGATAGGGCCGCGCCAGCAGGTCGAAGCTGCGCTTCATCGCAGGCGCAGCCACGCACAGACGGGCCAGACCACGAGTGGCGTTAGCAGTGCAGCGTCGGCCAGCGCCCGCAGCGTCGCCGGCAACACCCGTGCGCGCTTTCTATGCAGCAGCATCAGGCAGACAGCCGCGGCAAGCGTCGCCACTGCGATGGTGGCGCTCCCTCGCACGAAGAGTGCTGGTGCCATCAGCAGCGCAGCCAGCCAGGCCGCCGCATTCAGGTGCGTCCCAAGCCACCGAGTCAGCGGGTCGGCAGAGCCGAGCATGCCCTCCCAACGCGCGGTGGCGGCGCAGTTCAGCCAGCACACCAGGCCAAAACTCGATGCAGCCAGGGGCAGGCCGAAACCTGTGACTCCGCCCAAGGCGTACACAGGCAGCGATGCGGCGGCGGCAAAGAAGATCGCCACCAGCGGCTCCTTTGGAACCCGACAGAGTTGCAGCACATGCACTGCACCCACGTACATCGTCAAAGGCAAAGCAAGCCACAGCCAGGCAGTGCGCAGGGAAGCGGGTACCTCTGGCAGCAGGGCCAACACCAGGCACCCAGCCCCTAACGCTCCGAGCAGCAATAGCCGCGTGTGCTGAAGGTGGAAGCGGTGACGGTCTTGAAGAAGCTCGCCCTGGTCCGCATCGTGCACGCGGTCAGCAACGTACAGCACCCACACGGCTGACGCCAGCGCGAACGTCGCCGCAACGGGCAACCGCACGTGAAACTGCCAAGCGATGAACACTGTCCACAGCGCTGCCACGCACGGCGCGTCAAGGCTCAACAGGTGCCAGTACACAAGAGGACTGGCACCCTGCGCCGTGCGCGCCGGCGCTGAAACAGCGGTGGACACCTCTAAAGTGTAAGCGTGCCGGAACCGCTACCGCGTTTGCAGCGATGGGTCGTTTTGCGCCCCAGCACCCGCGTGGACCGACGTCCGAACAGCGATGGCATTTGTCGTCACGAAGCGGACTACGCTCTCACTCGGTATCTGCACCTGCTCGCCCCGGGTAACGCCATTAACGGCAGCGCCTGTGCCGCCGCCCGCCGCAGCGCCGATGGCAGCGCCCTTACCGCCCCCGAAAATACCGCCTAGAACCGCGCCAGCGGCAGCGCCAACACCTGTTTTCACGGCCGTATTTTTGCCACGCCCCTTGCCCTCCACGCTGTAGGGCTGCGTGGACACTGTAATGCGTTCACCTCGTGCGGTGAGGCCGGTCAACTCGACGGTGAGCAGGGCCGCACCCTTGAAGTGTGCCGCCTCATGCACTTCAGAGACACGGCCATTCACATTGGCTCCGCGGGCGACCAGAACCATGCCGTCCGCAATCAGATCTGTCGCAAGCGCCCCGGAAAACGTGTCGCCGGGCTGACTTGTGGCACTGTCCAGCGTCTGCGTGATGCGAACAGGGAGTGTGCTGCCAGCGGGCAGTGTCACGACCCGAGCCACTGGAGGCGGTGGCGTGCTGGGCTGCGAAGCCACCGGTGGTGGCCCATAGCTCTGAGCAGGCGCTGAGGATGGCGCGGGCGTGCGCGAGATGGGCGCAGCCTCACGCACTGGTGGGGCGGCTCGAACGATCTCTCGCGTACGGGACGTTTGAATCGGCTCTGCCGGTTGCAGTGGCGTCGTGGAAAGGGCAGAGGCAGGCGCGGTGGCAGGGTTTACGGTGATGTCGTTCATCACCTGCTTGACGCCTGCAACGCCTGCGGCGTCATTTGCAGCCAGCGTGCGTGCTGCGGGATTGCTGACGGCACCGGTCAGTGTCACAATCCCGGCATGTGCCAGTATCTGGACTGGTTCGCTGCTTATGCTGCTGTCTGCGGCCAGGCGCTGCTGAACCTGTGCCGTAAGCGTGGGATCGTCAACCACAGGTGCGGTTCGGCAGCCCGCCATTGACAGCAGCAGCACCGCGGAGCACGCCACTTGTTTCGGTCCAACACTTGGTCTCATCGACAGACGCTTCATCAGCTGACCTCCAGCGGGTCTTTGCCCGCAATTTCCCTGCACACCTCTGACGTCCGGGAGACGTCGGCAGTTTGCCGGTTCAGAATAACGATCAATAGTTGAATTGCCATTTATGCTCATCGCTGTTGCGTCAGACAAAAACGCGGCAACCGTGGCGTCCACAGTGGCATCCTTTTCCTAGTCCTGGCTGCGCAGTGTGTACCATACCGTACGGCAGGTAGGGAACCATTCAACGCAGCATTTCAGCAGGGGTCGCGCACGGACGCCCAAGGAGAAAGCAATGGCAGACGAGAGCAGCAGCAGTTTGGGATGGTTTATCGCGGGACTCGGTATCGGAGCGTTATTTGGCGTTCTGTATGCGCCCAAGAGTGGTCAGGAAACACGCGACGATCTGGCGTCACAGGTCAGCGACGCCAAGGAAAAAGCAAATCAGTATGTTGAGCAGGGCAAAGGCCAGCTGAACGACTACGTGGACAAGGGTCGTGACTACTACGACAAAGGCCGCACGCAGTGGAGCCAGTACGTGGACAAAGGGAAGGACTTCGTCCAGGAGCAGCAGGGCAAAGTTGCCCAAGCGGTCGAGGCTGGTAAGCAGGTCTACCAAGAAAAAGTCGACGGTAACCAGGCGTAATAGCGCTTTATGACAGGCCCGCGCAGTTGGCGCGGGCCTCGTTTCTTCTTAGCACCAGTTCGAAAGGCGACACCCGATGACAGAGCACCAATCCTTTTACCTGCTTGTGTATACGGGCATTCTCACCTTCGCTGTGCTGTTCGGTTTTGTTGCACTTGGCACGCTGGCACTTGCGCTTGCGAAGTTTCTGAAGCAGCTTGCAGAACTGTCGAGTGAAGCTAAGGGCAAGGTGTACCCAATCCTCGAGTCGGTGCGTGACATCTCTGAAAAGGGTCAGCACATAGCAGAGGTGGCCCGCAACATTGCCACCGACACCGAGCCAAAGATCAAACGTGTGACGTCCAACATCGCAGACACATCCGATGTCTACCGCGCAAAAATCGCCCAGGTCGACTCACTGTTAACCGACACCGCAGAGAAGGCTCACCGCCAAACAGACCGCGTCGACAGCATGCTGACTAGCGCGTTGACAAAGACGGGAGATGTCGTCAGCAATTTCCAGCACGCGATCGCATCACCCTTTGTGAAGACCGCAGGTCTGGTCAGTGGGGCAAGGGCAGCGTTTGAGTCACTGCTGCACCGTGAAACCCGGCCCCGTACGCCCAAACCTGTCGCATTCGAAGGCGATTCAGTCTATACAGGGTACGAGGATGACTACCACGCGTAGCTGCAACAGTTACGTGAGCCAGCCGCCGCCGACCACGACATCATCCTGGTAGAAGACCGCCGCTTGACCCGGCGTGATGGCACGTTGGGGCTCATCGAAATTAATGCGCACGCGGTCAGGTCCGACTGCCGTGATGGTAGCGGCTGCAGGCTCATGACGGTGGCGTATCTTTGCGGCTACCCGGGTCGGTCGATCAAGCGTTTTAAGTGCAATCCAGTTCAGGCGCTCTGCAAAGCCCACCGTGGTATGCAGCGCGCGCTCCGGTCCAACTGTCACTTTGTTTGAGGCCGGTTCTATTGCGAGTACATACATCGCCTCTGCAGGGTGATGTTCCAGCAACTGCTGGACGCCCTTCTTCTGACCCACCGTGAACGACTGAAAGCCGTTATGTTGGCCGACAATCTCTCCGGAAGCTGTCTGCAAGCTGCCGGACGTGTCGGGCAGCGTCTTACCCTGCTCTTCCAGGTAAGCCGCGATGAAGGCCTTGTAGTCACCACCGGGAATGAAGCAAATCTCCTGCGAGTCGGGCTTCTGCGCCACACCCAGTTCCTGCTCCTGCGCCAGCTCACGTACGGTGGCCTTCTCAAACCCGCCCAGCGGAAACAGCGTTCGACTTAGCTGTTCTTGGGTGAGGCCAAAGAGGAAGTAGGTCTGGTCCTTCGAGCGATCCTGCGGGCGCAGCAGCAGCCAGCGGTCACGCTCGGCATCGAACCGAACCCGAGCGTAGTGCCCGGTTGCGACGCGTTCCGCACCGATGCCGCGCGCCGTTCTCAGCAGCTCGTCGAACTTCAGGTGGTTGTTGCACAGCGTGCAGGGGATGGGGGTACGCCCGGCCAGGTATTCCTGCAC
>CALMOM010000152.1 GCA_937873305.1 uncultured Terriglobus sp. | reverse complement strand
GTGAGTGGCCGCCGGCGCTACCTGCAGCGTCAGCGGCTTACCTTTGCTGTGGGGCTGTTCCTGCTGGTGCTGTTTGCCGCATTTCTACGATCACTGCGCTAAGCGGTTCTGCCGGGCACGGCGTTAGATGAGGCTGGTCTGGGAGAACTTCTTGACCATGGCCAGCAACAGTTTACGGTCCACCTCCGACAGGTGGGAACTGTAGCGCTGCACCTCCGAAAGAAACCGGATCTCGTCGGCTGACAGAGCGATAGAGGCGATATCGCGTTGTGCAGGTTCGTCTGCGAAGAATTGGCTCATGGGCAGGTCCAGCGCGGCCGCAATCTTCTGCAGGGTTTCCAGCGATGGGACCGTGTGGCCATTCTCCACCCGCGACAGGTAGCAGCGCAGCAGCCCGGTGCGCTTTTCTACGTCGCCCTGCGACATGCCCTTTTGCAGCCGGTAGCCGCGAATCGTCGTTCCGATGTTCATCGCCGCCAGTCCTATTGCTTTAGCCGGCGGCGGTGCCGGCGGCATGATGTACATGTCAGCCATTCCTCACAACGCTACCCAGCCACGGAAGTGCTGACAAGAGGAAATCGTATTCTGCCAGAGAAGCGTACCAGCGCGGATTCGTGCTCACAGGTGCTTGCCCCGGAGAGCGTTGCCGGCAGCGGGTCCAGTGGAGTCGGACTGCATCGCCACCACCTTCTGCATGAACAGGAGCCCTGGGACGTCATTTTCGTTGTGGCGCTCCGTTTCGGTAAACCCCATGGACCGGTACAGGGCAACGGCCGTGGGCATGGCGGCAGGAACAGTATCCAGCAGCAGCGTGCCGATGCCTTGTGAGAGACACCACTCGGTGGCCGCGGCTACAAGCCCGCGGCCAAGCCCATGGCCCTGCGCGCTCTCTTCTACCCACAGACGCTTCATCTCGCACGCGGCAGAATGGCGGTCCGTCCGTACCTGACCGCAACGCATCCGGCGGGCTGGTCCGCAACAAACGCCAGCAGGAAGACTCCGTGCGGCAGGGACCACAGCTGTTCCAATTGGGTTAGCTCCTCGGAGTAGCCGCGCAACTGGATCCCCATGGCCCGTCGTGGGCCTGAGGTGAGGTACTCAGCATAGCGGCGCAGCAGCCCCGCCGCAGCGTCTGCGTCGTCTGGCCAGCGCGCTTCACGGATGGTGACCGGTCCCTGCTGAATCGTGGCCAAGTTTCTACCCCATGTACATGCCGCCGTTGACATCCAGGGTATGGCCGGTGATATAGCCCGCGCCGTCCCCGGCCAAGAAGCAGACGGCAGCCGCCACGTCCTGCACCGTACCCGCTCGCGCCAGCGGTACGTTGGCCAACATGGCCTGCTTTTGTTCCTCGGTTAGAACGCCTGTCATTTCGGTGTCGATGTACCCCGGTGCAAGGGCGTTTACCGTGATGCCGCGGCTGGCAAACTCGCGCGCCATGGCCTTGGTCATGCCGATGAGCCCGGCCTTGGAGGCGGCGTAGTTCGCCTGTCCCGCCTGTCCCGTCTCGCCCACTACCGATGTGATGTGGATGATGCGGCCCCAACGCGTCTTCATCATGGGCTGCAACAGGGCCTGTGTCAGCAGAAACGCGCCCTTCAGATTGGTGTTCAACACATCGTCCCAGTCGGCCGACTTCATGCGCAGGACCAGGCCGTCACGGGTGACTCCCGCATTGTGTACCAGGATGTGAACCGGGCCCAGCGTGCCGATGATCTCTTTCGCGACGGCCTTAATGGCGTCTTCGTTGCTGATGTCGAGTGCGAAGCTTTCCGCTGTGCCGCCTGCGGCTTCGATTTCGGCCTTCACCTCTGCCAGCTTTGCTGTGTTCCTGGCGGCCAGCCCTACCGTTGCACCCGCACGGGCCAGCGCCACGGCGATGGCCCGTCCAATGCCCTGGGATGCGCCTGTGACCAGCGCGACCCTTCCTTCCAATCCTGCAGCCATCCTTACGATCTCCTGCCTTTTGCCAAATTATAGAGAGCGTCTACGGAACGGCTGCCCGCAGGGTTACACGTCGCCAGGAACCTGACCGGCCACGGTCGCGGCCTGCGCGGCTCGCTTGTGCTGCAGCCGCTCGAGCACCAAGGGCGGCACCAACTCGCTAATGTCACCGTTCAACTGGTACACGCCTTTAATCAGCCGCGACGAGACGTAGGTGTACTTTTCTGCGGGCATCATGAAGACCGTTTCCAGCGCGCTGTCGAGCTTGCGGTTCATCATGGCCATCTGAAATTCGTACTCATAGTCGGAGATGGCGCGGATACCGCGCAGCACGGCGGACGCGCCTTCCGTGCGCGCAAAATCCACCAGGAGACCATCGAATGTTTTTACGGACACGTTGCCGAATGGGCGGGTCGCCTCGGCCAGCATCTCCACGCGTTCCCCCGTGGTGAACAGCGGCGCACCCTTGCTGGAGTTGCGTAGGACTGCGACGACAAGATGGTCGAAGATCTTGGCACCACGGCTCACCAGGTCGAGGTGGCCGTTTGTGGGCGGGTCAAAGGTGCCGGGATAGATGGCGCGTACGCTCTGCATGGCTACCGAGAGGATAATGCCAGGCTCCCAGCCCGTGTGAATGCCTGCCGACCCGACTTAGAACTACTGCCTAGCGGCGGCCCGGCCGAACCGCTTCCTGTGCGCGAACCTCGCCGTCGGCTGGTGCTGCTGGGATGGGTGCCGCCGCGCCCGCGCCGATCTTGAGGGCTGCGCGCAGTTCCGTGTTCATCCGTTCGAAGATGTCAGGATTCGCCTTCAAGAAGTTACGCACATTCTCACGTCCCTGGCCGATACGTTCGCCGCTGTAGCTGTACCACGCACCGCTCTTTTCTACGATGTTGTGTACCACCGCCAAATCGAGCACATCACCCTCACGCGAGATGCCTTCACCGTACAGGATGTCGAACTCCGCCTCGCGAAAAGGCGCAGCGACCTTGTTCTTCACCACCTTGGTCTTGGTGCGAGAGCCGACCACAACGTCGCCTTCTTTGACCGCGCCGATGCGGCGGATGTCCACACGCACGGACGAGTAAAACTTCAGCGCGCGACCACCGGTGGTGGTCTCCGGGTTGCCGAACATGACGCCAATCTTTTCGCGGATCTGGTTGATGAAGATGAGGCAGGTACGGCTCTTGGAGACGGTGCCGGTAAGCTTTCGCAGTGCCTGCGACATGAGCCGGGCCTGCAGACCGACGTGGCTGTCACCCATTTCACCGTCAAGTTCCGCCTTAGGTACCAGGGCCGCGACTGAATCGACCACCAGCACGTCAATGGCGCCGGAGCGCACAAGGGCCTCCGTAATTTCGAGTGCTTGCTCGCCGTAGTCCGGCTGTGAAATCAGCAGGTTGTCCGTATCAACACCCAGCTTACGCGCGTACACGGGATCGAGCGCGTGCTCGGCATCCACAAACGCCGCCAGGCCGCCGGCCCGCTGCGCTTCCGCCACGATTTGCAGGGTGATGGTCGTTTTCCCGGATGACTCCGGGCCGTAGATCTCGATGACGCGTCCACGCGGTACGCCACCCACACCCAGCGCCAGGTCAAAGGAGATCGATCCCGTTGAAATCACGGAAATCGGTACGATGGCGTCCTTTGCGCCCAACCGCATGATGGAGCCCTTGCCGAATTGCTTCTCAATGCCCGCGAGGGCGAGTTCTACAGCTTTATTCCGAGCTTCTTCGGCCATGGTGTTCTCCTGTGAGCGTGAACCAATCCTAGCACCCGGCGAGAGGCTGCGGCAAAGAAAAGGCGAAATGAAGGCGCTGCCTTGCGCGGAGCAGATCAGCGCTGCAGCAGGTCCACGGAACCCCTTGGATCGCTGATGCGGAAGTGCCGGGCCAGCGATGGGTAGGCGTATTGCACCGCCTGAAACATCTGCCACGCGACGGTGCGGTAGCTCCAGTGCCCCGCCGAGGTGGAGCGTAGTTCGCTGATGTACACGGCCTGGGCGAAGTCCATGGTGAACAGCGAACGGCAGCGTGTGGCCAGCGGCAGCACGTAGTCCGCCGTAGGCAGGCTGCTGCCCCCAAGGCTTAGCTGCCCGTGTACGTTGAACGCGCGCTGGACCAGGCTGGTGTACACCTGCTCCACAGGCGAGCCGAAGACCTGCGGCTGGCCCGGAAAGTCCGGCATCTCGAAGCTGTGGGCCGTGGTGTACGGCTGCAGCAGCTGCGTGCAGCGGCGATGCCGGTGCATATCGCGGAAGCCGCCGATGTCCATCAGGATGTCGAAGCGCAGGCCGTTCGCGGCAGAAAATGCGCGCAGCAACTCGTCATGTTTGCCGCGGTGCCGTGTGCCGAGTGCCATCAGTTCATCCAGCCGGTGTTCGTCCAGCGCCGCCACGGCCTCGCGCAGCTGCCGGAAGCGGTAGTGGGTGTGCGGGTACAGCAGGGAAGCCGCCAGGTCGATCTCCAGCGAACGCTGTTCGCCTGCCGGTGTCAGAACAAGATCGACATTGGGCGAGTCGGGTGACATCGGTTGGATGGCGGTGTTGCCCATCAGCGCATTTGCGGCCTGCTGCAGTGCGGCACGGCTTTCGCGCTGGTAGTCGCTGGGCGCGGTGTACTTGACCAGCGTGGGGCTGGTGCGCACCTCGCGCAACAGGTGGTCACTGGCGCGCGTGGCCAGTTGCGGATGGAGACTCCGCACCTCCTCCAGCAACTGCTCGCCGGCACGGTGCTGCACGTTCCAGGCGGGCCCGGCGGCAGCCTCGCGCAGCTTCCCGCCCAGGTCGCGAATTTCAGCGTAGTCGCTGCCCAGCAGCCGTGAAATTTGCCCTTCCAGCGTGCGTGCGTTGGTGATCTGGCCCAGCGACGTGTTGGTACCCAGCGGCAGCAGGTAGCGTGCCATGTCGTAGGCCCGGGCACGCAGGGTGCGGGTGTACGCGGCTTCATCCATGGCGGTGGGCCGAGGCGTGTGCTGCTTCAGCTCCTGCAGCATGCCCTCGCCAACGGTGGTGTACCCGTCGAACAGCGCGTCCATCAGCGCGGTGTACTCGGCGGCATGCTCGGGTGTGTCGAAGGCTGGCGTGTAGTAGCCGGCCTTGCGGAAGTTTTGGTAGCGGGTGGAGCGTTCCTGGCCGTCCCAGCGCGGTTCGTCTACCAGCGCGATGGCGGCCAGCAGGGACAGCCGTTCGACCGCAAACGCAACGTGCGCCAGGTCGGCGATGGAACGATGGCCATACTCGAAATAGAAGGTGTTCAGGAACTGCTCAGCCCGCTGCGCACTGATCTCGGCCAGCGACTCGCGCAGGGTGAGCGCGGAGCGCGAGTACTTGGCCATGGCATAGGCCAGCACCTCCGGGTCCGCGCCGTGGATGGCATACACCTCTGTTCCGTTTTGCTGCTCCGTCGTGTTTTTCGTGTGGGCCATGGTCTGCAGCAGAATACCGTGGCGGGCGTTCCAGCGTGGCCAAATCGCTGCCCCGCAAACCGGAGTTGCACAGCATCAGACTGCATTGGTATGGAAGACAACGGCCCGTTCCTGGACACGTCGCACCGCCCCTGGCCGAAGCCCGCAGAGCCTTGGCGGCTGCGGCAGAGATGGTCACGCCTCCTGTTTGCACACTGGCCTGTCCCTGCGGCAGAGGTGCAGGCCAAGCTGCCCCCTGGGCTTGCAGTGGACACTTTCGACGGCTACGCCTGGCTTGGCGTGGTGCCGTTCCGGATGGAGCGGGTTCGCTTCCGCACGGTGGGTGACCGCAGCGTGAGCGTACCGAAAGGCACCAGCTTTCCGGAGCTGAATCTGCGGACCTACGTCATCGCGCCGGACGGGCGTGCGGGTGTGTACTTCTTTTCCTTGGACGCGGGCAGCCTGCTAGCCGTGGTGGGTGCGCGCATCGGCTTCGGCCTGCCGTATTTCTGGGCGCGCATGGCAGAGCAGATCGAGGGCGATACGGTCCACTACACGTCGCAGCGCCGCTTGAGCGGACGGCATGCAGGCGGTAACTTCGACGGCAGCTACCGTCCGCTGGGCAAACCGGCCCCCAACGATGATCTACAGCGCTTTCTTACCGCACGTTATGCGCTGTTTGTGCGGCGCTTCGGTGCGGTGCAGATCGGCAACATCCATCACCAGCCCTGGCAGTTGCAGCAGGCAGAGGCGGAGTTCCGCGTGAACACGCTGCCGCAAAGCTTCGGCTTTAAGCTGCCGGACATCGCACCGCTGCTCCACTACTCGCAGCAGATTGAGATGGAAGCGTGGCTGCCAAGACGCGTCTGAGCAGGTTCACGCTGCCTTGACGGCTGCTTTCCAAACGGGCAAATCGCACCATTACACTGGTGTCACTCCGGAGACACCTTTTCATGCGCCTTGCCACACTTGCCGCTTCCGCTCTGCTGCTTGCTCCCGCGCTCTCTGCACAACTGAATCTCTCGCTGCCGCCCGCCGCACAGGAGGAGTCGAAAAGCATTGAGCCGGAGCGCCTGCGGCAGTCCGTCAAGGCACTCTCCAGCGACGCGTTCGAGGGCCGCGCACCCGGTCAGCCCGGTGGTGAGAAGGCTGCGCAGTACATTGCAGATGCGTTCAAGGCAGCGGGCGTGGAGCCTGCCGGTGACAACGGCACGTACTTTCAAAAGGTGCCGCTCGTCGGCGTGAAGACGGATGCCGCCTCCACAAAGTTTGCGTTGGTGCCAAAGAGCGGACCTGCCATGGACCTTACCTTCGGGACCGATTACGTCGTCAATAACCAGCTGCACGAACAGACTGCCGATGTGGATGCGCCCATTGTCTTTGTGGGTCACGGCATCGTTGCGCCCGAG
>CALMOM010000151.1:6536-8521 GCA_937873305.1 uncultured Terriglobus sp. | reverse complement strand
GCCGAGCCCCAACCCGGCGGCATCGCCTCGGTGGTCACCGTGCTCATCGGTAGGTGAGATGTCGAAGCCAGCCCGAGTCGAGGAGTTGATCCCGATGATCGACGACAGACTACCATTTGCCGAGCTGATGGCGAAGACCGGAAGACAGCGACTTCCTGCGCACCCGTGGCCGAGAGCGTGCTGCAGATCATCATGGAAGCCGACGCTGATGGCCTGATCGGCGCCGGCCAGCACCAGCGATCCGGCGAGCACAACACTTGGCACAACGTTCACCGCGATCGCGCGCTCGGCACCCGGCTCGGCACGCTCAACCGGAAATCCCGAAGCTGCGCACCGGCGCCTACTTTCTCTGCTTCCTTGAGCCCAGGAAGGCCGCCGCGAAGGCGCTGGTGCGGTGATCGGGGAGGCGTGGATCGCCGGCGTCAGCGCGCGCCGCGTCGACGAACTTGTCCAGGCGATGGGGATGAACGGCATCTCCAACTCGGGTGTGTCGAAGCTGTGAAGGACATCGACGAACGCGTGAACGCATTCCTGAAGCGTCCACCACCTCCGCGAAACGGGCGCTGACAGGCCCGGAGTCGCTCGCCCACTTCTCCCCGCTCGGCTGGAAGCATGTCGGGCTCACGGGCGACTACCTATGGTGCGAGATCGACCGCCCCCGCGGCCGGTTCAGGCGGCCTCCCGCCGCTACCGCCGACTGCCGAGCTTAGCGTACGCTTCGAGCCTCCTCTCACCTGCCCCGAGCGGCCGGCTCGCCAAGTCAAGAGGCAATCTCGGGCTCGTGTGGCGGCTGGCCAAGCTCCTGCCGCAGGCTCTCCATGGACAGCATGGAAAGCCGCAACGCTTCCGGCTCCGCTACGCCATACATCCGAAGGATGAACAGCGAGGCACGGTGGGTTTCTTCGGGGTCAAACGCCCCTTGAAGCATCGCCTTCGCGAAGGCGAGCATCATCGCATGCATCGCCGTGATCGCCGCCTCGATATTGTCAATCTTGAGGCGGCCATCTGCCACCGCTCCCGCGAGGCCAACGCGTGCATGACGCCGCAGCCTCGTGTCAAACATCGGCATGGAAGGCTCTAGCTGAATGATGAACGATGCCCAGACCTGATCCTTCTCGACCTGCTCAATGAATCTACGAAATACGTAGCACGTTGCAGCGGCTATGTTTGAGGAACCGACCACGACCCTTTCCATTGTCGCGCCGAACTCTTCGGCCCGCTCCATGAAAACTGCCCTCGCGAGATCCTCCTTAGAAGAGAAATAGTTATAAAAAGAGCCGACGCCGACGCCGGCTTCCTCGATGATCTCAGCCATGGTGCTGTCCGCAAACCCCTTACTGCTCATCACTTTGTAAGCTGACACTATTAGTTTCTCGCGCGCGACTAGGGGTCGACCTCGCAGCCGCTGCACGGTTGCATCACTATGCTTCCCATTTTGCTTCCGTTTTACAGGCACGGCGACAGAACTCCTCGGTTCGCGCGCTCTGAACTTCGCGACACGGGTCGCAAGTTTTCGAAAGCGATCCGCCCTACCATGGGGGGCGGCAACACGTATGTAGTGCGGCCATCGTTTTGGGAGCCTTGCCCATCCGAAATTCGCGTTGAAATAGAGAGTAGGCGGTCACACTGATCGCTTTACTACTGTGACGATCGTCTTCACCCGGATCTCCGATGCCCACGTCAAGTGCCGCTGGGGCTCGTAGGCTAAGCGATCCGTGTCGGCAATCCGAACGACCAGCTCTTCATACCTCCGTGGAACATAGTAGGGACAAACGCCATAGCGCACCTCGGCCGTGGCTGACGAACCTATTCTGATGCGATCTAACGGTAGAGCTCGGAAACCGGCTCGCTGGTAGCTTGGCCCACCCCAATTCGCTTCTTCGTCGGCGTGGTCACATAGCTGCCAATGCAAGCTTCATGAACAAACATAACCGCTTAGTGCCTTTACGCAGCTTGCGCCGAACACCTTGACACGCGGTATTTGT
>CALMOM010000151.1:0-6526 GCA_937873305.1 uncultured Terriglobus sp. | reverse complement strand
TTTGTGCTTTTCCGCCGGTGGCGCCTAACCCTTTCACCGGCGTTTTTTTTTGTTTTATATATAACAAAAAAAATACCGACGGCTCCGCATTGGAAATCGATCGGTGAGCGTGACGCGACAAGCGCGCACGGTGGAGGAGAGAGCTATGAACAAAGCGCATCTGCTTACGGTTACCGGATTTGCGGTAATTCTGTCAGCGACGCCAGCGGCGGCTCAGGTATCAACAGGAACGCCCCCGCCCGCAGACCCGGTACCGGGACAACCGGCGATACCAGTGCCCGGCAGCCCTGCCACACAGTCTTCGATCATCGACGCGAACAATTCTGAGCAGACCGGTGGCTTGGGCGACATTGTGGTCACCGCACAACGACGTTCGGAAAACCTTCAGAACGTACCGATCGCAGTGACGGCGGTGACGGGCTCTCAATTGGCGCGATCGAATATCAGCAACGTTCTTGATCTGCGCAACGTCGTCCCATCCCTGAATATCGTGAACAGCAACAACATCCTGCAGACGAGCCTGCGCGGCATCGGCTCCACCGCTGCAGCGCCCGGTTTCGAAAACCCGGTAGCGATCTACGTCGACGGAGTTTACCTGGGCGACCAAGCTTCTGCCTACCTCGACTTCAACAACGTATCCCAGGTCGAAGTTCTGAAGGGGCCGCAGGGCACGCTGTTCGGCCGCAACGCCACCGGCGGCCTTGTCCAGGTCACCACGAGAACGCCGGGTCAGGAATTCGCAGCCGAAGGGGACATCAGCTACGGCAACTACCAGACAGTCACGGGCAATGCATACCTGGCTGGACCGATCAGCAGTACCTTGGCCGCAGACGTGGCGGTCAGGGTCGTGCATCAGGGCGATGGATTTGGAACAAACCTCGCGAGTGGCCAAAGTGTCTACAAAGTTAACCACAATGTCGCCGTTCGCTCGAAGTGGGTGTTCACGCCAACAGATGCGACCAAGTTGACAGTGATCGGTGACTACTCGAACTCGTCCGACTCGTTAAGTCCGTTCAGCATCCTTGCCGGAACGTACTCGGGATTTGCGCCCCCGCCGGGCACCCCCGGCGCCTTCAAAGCACCCGACCTGGGCTACGATGTCAGGCTCGACACACCGAGCTTCAAACACGGATGGAGCGCTGATGGTAGCGTGCGATTAGACCAAAAGCTTGGTAGCATTTCGCTTGCGAGCATCACCGCCTATCGCAGCTCACGCTATTCCGTCAGCTTTGATTACGACGGCAGCACCTTGACGCCGGGTGAGCAAGTTTCTTATACCCAACCCGCGCACCAGTTCAGTCAGGAGTTTCAGCTTTCGTCGCCTTCACAGGGCCGACTCACCTATGTTGCCGGGCTTTATTACTATAATGCTGTGGGACGCTACTCTCCAGTGTTCCTGGGCTTGGATGACGCCGGTGTCCAGATCACGATCCGCAATACCCAACGTACGCAATCGCTAGCCGGATACGGCCAAGCCACCTACGAACTGTTCGATCAGACCCATCTCACCGTGGGTCTGCGCTACACGACCGAGAAACGAGAAGCCGTTGATGGAAGTACGGCGGTATTCGTCGAACCGATCGCGCTCGCTTTACCCGTAGTTTATGCGCCCAATCAGAGCGCAAGGTTTAATAAGCTTACCTTCCGCGTGTCGCTCGATCATCGGTTTTCCACTGAAGTCCTTGGGTACCTCTCATTCAACCGAGGATTTAAGAGCGGCGGCTTCAATACCGGGACGCCCGGCACTGTGCCTTACAGGCCAGAAACGATTGACGCGTTTGAAGGCGGCGTGAAAACCGACTTGCTCGATCGTCATCTCCGTCTGAACATCGCTGGTTTCTATTATAACTACAGTGACATTCAGAGTCAGTTCCTGACCGGGGGGGCGATCACGGTTATCAACGCGGCATCAGCGCATCTCTATGGAGCCGACGTCGATTTCCAAGCGCTGATCACCGACCGTCTGAGATTGAGCGGAGGATTTAGCGCGATCAGCGCGAATTATCGTTCATATCCCAACGCCCCGCTCGGCAGCCTGCTTGGCGGAACGCCGTCCGGCATCGGATCGGCCGCTGGTAACCGGCTGCCTCTGGCAGCGAAGCTCACGACCAATTTTGGCTTGAACTACACGATGCCGCTTGCCGGGGGGACGATCGATTACGGCGCGACTGTTTATTACAACAGCGGCTTCTACTTCGAGGCGGATAACAACATCAAGCAAGGCCGCTATGCTCAGCTCGCGTTCACCGCCAAATGGACCGATGCGAGCAAGCGCTTCTCGCTCGGCGTGTTCGGTAAGAACCTGAACAACGAGCGCGTTATTTCGTTCGAAACCACCAACCCTAACGGCACGCACGTCGGCGAGTATACCGCTCCGCGAACCTATGGGGTGACTGCCGGATTCAAGTTCTAGCCGGCCCGTGACGTCGTTCGGGCGGCTCGGCGTGAGAGAAGGAGAACAAGGCATGTATCCGTTAGCTGAAGGGTGCTTCGCTCCCAGGAACCAATGGTACATCGCGGCTTGGTCGAAAGAGGTCACGCGCGAGCCGATGGAGCGCATGATCCTCGACGAACCGGTCGCGTTCTATCGCAAGGAGGACGGCACGCCGGTGGCGCTTGACGGGCGCTGTCCGCACCGGAGCTTCCCCCTGGGACGAAGTCGCGTGGTCGGCGACAACATCCAATGCGGTTATCACGGCATCACCTTCCGTCCCGACGGTTCTTGCGCCGCGATCCCCAGCCAGGACCATATTCCAAAGGTGTGCAGCGTCCGCGCCTATCCGCTGGTCGAAAAGTGGAAGTGGATCTGGATCTGGCCCGGCGATCCCGCTTTGGCTGACGAGAGCCTCATTCCCGACCATCACGCGATCGGGCTGACCGACCCTCGATACAAGAGCGCCGGCGACATCTACTATCTCGTGCCGGCGCGGTACATGCTCATGCACGACAACCTGTTCGACCTCACGCATCTGGGCTATCTTCACAAGGCCACGTTCGGTGAAGGTGCGGAGGCCGATCAGGTGCCTGTTCACGCCAGCGGGCCGGACTGGATCGAGAGTCGGTTCGAGCAGCCGGATATCGACTGTCCGCCCTTCTTCAGTGCGATGATCGGCTATACCGGCACGGTGACGCGGCATTTCGGCCTAAAGCTCCACATGCCGTGCCTGCACGTCGGCGGCGAGGAACTGTTCGCCGGCAGCGCCGAGGCCGAGCCGGGCCAGCATCTGGGCTCGTTCCGCGTCTATCACGGGGTGACGCCGGCGACGCGCCACTCCACCCATTACTTCTGGGCGACAGGTCACGATTGGGATCACTCGGACCCGAACCACGCCGCGAACATCGCCACCGGCATCAAGCCTGCGCTTGAGGAGGATATCTCAGCCGGACGTTACATTGAAGAGATGATCGAACGCGCGGGTGGTCACCCGAGCGAGTTGCTGCTGCGCGCCGACAGCGTCTGCGTCCTCGGACGCCGGCTGTTCGAGCGATACATTCGCAGCGAACAAGGATCGTCGGCTGCGGCAAGTTCCACGCCGGCGCTGGAGACAGCCATATGAGCGAGATGCTGTTCGGCGAAGTCTCGGGCCTGAGCCGTGTCAGCGCTGCTGCGTCGGCCGGCATCTATCCGCTTGTCGTTGCGATCCATGGCGGCACTTACACGTCGCGCTATTTCGACGTCCCTGGCTATTCGCTCGTAGAACGCGCAGCTGCAAACGCCATTCCGATCGTCGCCATCGACCGACCGACGTACGGGCGGACGCCGGCCCTGCCGGGTGGCGAGGCGGGGCTCGCTGCTCAAGCCGCTTACCTCCGTGACATGTTGCCTGCCGTCTGGAGTAAATTTGGCGCGGGCTGCGCCGGCGTCGTGCTGATCGGCCACTCGATCGGAGCCGCGATCGCCGCTCTGGTGGCAGGTGATCCGGGCGATCTGCCGTTGATTGGACTCGCAATATCTGGGGTTGGACTGCGTACGCCGACTGAATATCGCGGAATGTGGGATGCGTTGCCCGATCTGGCACGCGTCGAGATGCCCAGAGAGGTCAAGGATGCGGTGATGTTCGGTCCGCCGGGCAGCTTCGATGCCGAGGTCATGCCTCGAGCGAGCCACCAGGCCAACTCTCCCGCGCCGAAAGCCGAGCTGATCGATATCGTCAGCACTTGGCAAGATGACTTGGTAGGCGTGCTCGGCCGGATCGTCGTTCCCGTCCATTACCGTCAGGCGGAGGGCGATCGGCTATGGGTAGTCGACGAAGGCGAGGTCGCGGGCTTCGCGCGTGCGCTCGGCCGATCCGCACGTGTGGATGCGGCGAGGGTGCCGAGCACCGGTCACTGCATGGACTTCCACCACGTTGCTGCTGGATTGCAGCTTCAGCAGCTTGGATTCGCAATGCAATGCGCCGCGGAAGCTGGATTCCAGATTTCGCTTTGATGGCCACGATGATCGTTAGGAGTTTGTAGGGGTCGACGTCCAGGATTTTCGCGCGCGCTCATGGAGCTGTCAGGCCAACGTGGCAAGGCCCCTCACGGAAGAGCGTAGGTTACTTTGGACTGCACTAAGCTCGAAGGTGGACTCACGCCGAAGCAAGTGGCTGAATCTGACTGTGTGGCCGCTGGTCAAGGATATGGTGTATGCGGTACGTTGAGACTGAGATAAGCGACGGGATTTTGAGGGGAGGGGTGCGAGGGAAAGTCGAATACTACTTGGGCGTGCCATATGCGGCACCGCCTCTCGGCACTCTACGATGGACGCCTCCTCAACCTGTTGAGCCTTGGCAAGGCTTACGAGATGCGGTCGCGTTTGGGCCGTCTTGCGCGCAATGGCATGAACTCGGAGGCTTTTCGAAAGCGAGCGGCTCGGAAGACTGCTTGTACCTCAATATCTATGTTCCCCTCCGCGAAAGCGACGGTTCGCACAAGGACGGCTCTTGTCTACCTGTCATGGTTTGGATCCCCGGAGGAGGGTTCTTTTCGGGATCGGGCGACGAATACGATCCAGCATATCTCGTTGAACGAGGCGTTGTGTTTGTGTCGATCAACTACCGCGTTGGCGTCTTAGGCTTCTTTTCGCATCCCGCTATAAATGTGGAGGGTCACTCCTCCGGGAATTACGGCATAATGGACCAGCAGGCGGCTTTGCGGTGGGTTCGGGAAAACATAGCGTGCTTCGGCGGTGATCCCGAGAACGTGACGATCTTCGGTGAATCAGCGGGTGCGATCAGTGTAACTATCCAGATGATATCGCCGACCGCAACGGGCTTGTTTAATAAGGCGATCATCCACAGCTCACTTGGCGTAACAGAAACACCGACGCTCAAGCAGATGGAGCCGATCGGCATTGAGTTTGCAACGAAAGCCGGTTGCACGGATCAATCGTCGCAAGAGTTGAGAGCATTGTCTGTTGAGGAGATACTCGCTACCAACTCGCCACCCAGCATCGTTCCGACTGGGATCCTAGTGCCACACTTCGGGAGGTTTAACTTCCCGCCTATGATCGACGGTGAAACGATCTTGTTGAGTGTCGTTACGGCATTCGAACAGGGAGCAATCGCCGACATCCCCGTGATTACGGGTACGAACAGTGACGAAATGACGTTCTTTGTAGCTTTGATGGAAATAGACTCCGGAGAGGCGGTCACAGCGTTCAACTATGAACTCGCTGTGACAAATGTCTTTGGAGACGCCACCTCTGAAATCCTTCGGCGCTACCCGGTTGAGAACCATGCCTCGGCGAGCAACGCCCTGGCGGCTGCGATGGGAGACTCCGGCTTCATTGCTCCAGTTCGTCGATCGGTTCGCTTGGCAACGTCCCACGAAAGAACCGTATACGCATACGACTTCGAGGTGAGAAATGCACCGTCCTACCTTCCATCGGTTTCCTTTCCTTACCTCTCTTATCATACCGGCGAACTGGCTTTCATTTTCAAGGGATTCCGAGGCGCGAGTGGATCATCTACAACTCTAACAGAGCAACAGCAGCAGCTCTCCGAGACAATGGTTACTTATTGGACGAACTTTGCAAGGAGCGGCTCACCTAACGTAGGAAAGTTTAGCGGGCCGGCGTGGGTGCAGTATGACATGGAGAAGGACAATTATTTGCTCCTTAAAGGGCCGAAGCCGGAAATGATTGAGAACTTCGCGATGAGGTATAATTGTTGTTTTTGGGACAGGACCCCCGAGCGTGGACTCGGCTGAGTTGCGGATTTCCCGTATTGTGGCAATCTTGACGTCCTCCCTGTTTTTTCATCCATGGTGAGCGAGATTTTTCCGGCCCTGTAGAGCCTGCGGGCAGGGAGCTGGGACATGAATAAGAGGAGGGCACACGGACGAGCAGATTGCGTTCGCGCTGAAGCAGGCGGAGACGGGCACTCCGGTGGCGGAGGTGTTGGAGCTTTGCCGACGCTCTCACATCCGCAGGCACGCGCAGAATAAGCACCATTCTCTTTGACTGATAGGGATTGGGCATCACTGCCGCGTGTTTGATCCTGTTTGCTGCCACAGAAAGCTAATAAGTGGGAGAATTCTGAGG
>CALMOM010000150.1 GCA_937873305.1 uncultured Terriglobus sp. | reverse complement strand
CAGCAGAGCCACCCCCGCCACGGCTACCAGCCCCGCCGTACCCGCCACCCTGCGAGCCGTAGCTGCTGCCGCCGCCGGCACTGCTGCCGCCGGTGTATTGGCCGCCGCCGCCGCCCTCACTGTTTCGCCCACCCAGCAGTGACAGGTCATTCACCAGGATTTCGGTCCGGTACTTCTTCTGGCCGCTTTCCTTGTCGTCCCAGGAGCGCGTCTGGATTTTGCCCTCGATAAACAGCTGCGTGCCCTTCTTGACGTAGTCCCGCACGATTTCTGCGGTGCGGCCAAAGCAGACCAAGTTGTGCCACTCCGTCTTGTCGGTCCAATTGCCGGTCTGATCTTTTTGCCGGTCCGCTGTTGCCAGCGTCAACTGCGCGATGACCATGCCGCCCTGTGTCGCCCGCATCTCCGGGTCTTTGCCAACATTGCCCAGCAGCATTACCTTGTTGACGCCCTTTGCCATCTGCTCGCTCCGTTCGATTCCGTGACCGGAGTATAGCGGATGCACCGCCCAGCCTGCGCAGGGCCGACATACCGGATTGCGCGGCCCGCCGCCGTCCCGGTACCATCGCGCAGGTGTCCCAGGACTTGCACTCACCCCCCCGGCTTGCCCCAACCCAGCTGCGGGCACGCGCGGGCATCGTCTGCGTTGCCCTAGCCGGACCAGACATGCTCGCCCATGCGGCAGCCGCAGCACCTACACATAGCTTCTTTGAGTTCCGGCTGGATGCCCTGCCCGACCCCGCACTGGCGCTAGCAGACCTGCGAGCGTTCCTGGTCGACTACCCCGACGTCACCGCTGTCGCAACCTGCCGCAGAACGGCCTTTGGCGGCGCGTATGGCGGTACGGCGCGGCAACAGGTAGAACTGCTGCTGCAGACCGCGAGTGCAGGCTGCCAACTGGTGGACGTGGAGGTCGAAACCGCCGAGGAGCTTGGCCCGGCAGCCCTCGAGACGCTGAGGACCGCCGGAGCCTCCGTCATCCTGAGCTGGCACGACTTCGCCGCCACGCCGGATCTCGAGCCCGTCTACCAGCGCCTCGCCACCCACCAGCCTGACTTCCTCAAAATCGTGCCGTTTGCGCAGACCCTGGCCGACACGCTGCGCCTGTTTGACCTGTTGGAGCAGCACGGGGGCGACGGCAGGCTGGTGGCCATGAGCATGGGCCAAAAGGGCGTGCCCACCCGCGTGCTGGGGCCGCGCTACGGCTCTGCCTTCACGTTCGCCGCGCCGGACGGGGCCGAGGGCACAGCGCCCGGCCAAATCGCTCTCCGTACGCTGCGCGACCTGTACCGCATCGACCGTGTTACGACAAAAACCGCCGTATACGCCGTTGCGGGCGACCCTATCGGTGCGTCGCTTTCACCGCGCATGCACAACACTGCCCTTGCCGCAGCCCGGCTGGACGCCGTCTATTTGCCACTGGAAACAGCAGACCCGCACGAAATGAATGAAGTGGCACGGTGGCTCGGGATCCGGGGCATGAGCATCACCATGCCGCTGAAGGAGAGCGTCCTGCCCTCGCTTCAGACCCGAAGCACGGCAGTGGAGCAGATGGCGGCCTGCAACACGTTGGTGCGCCTGCCTGGCGGCGGCTGGCACGGCGACAACACCGATGTTGCGGGTGTCGTAGACCCCTTGGAGCAGCGCATGGCACTCGATGGCAAGCGCGTGCTGGTGCTGGGCGCGGGTGGCGCGGCACGGGCGGCTGCCTTTGGTCTGCGCGGCCGCGGTGCAGAGGTCTACCTGCTGAATCGTACCGAAAGCCGTGCCGCAGCGCTGGCGCAGGAAGCCGGTGCGCACGTGCAGCCACGGGCAACACTCGCGGCAGCCCGATTCGACATCATGGTCAACAGCACGCCGTACGGCATGCGCGGCAAGACCATGGAAGCACCCATCGCAGCAGCCGAAATGAACTGCGATCTCTTTTTCGACCTGGTCTACAACCCGCTGGAAACCTCTCTGATACAAGTTGCGCAACAGCGCGGCATTGCCGTCGTTCTGGGCGTAGCCATGTTTGTGGAACAGGGTGTGCGGCAATTTCAGTTGTGGACAGGCACCGCCGCGCCACGCGAGGCCATGCAGCAGGCCGTGCTGGACGCACTTGGCTGAGCGGTTCGCCACATCGAACACGCACGTGGACTCTGTGAGCAGGTTGAAGAAGCGCACCACTACCTTTGACAAGGAGAGGAGGCGCGTCATTACTTCTACTTGTCATCCCGCAGCGCAGCGGAGAGATCTGCTTGTTGGCTCGCTCGCCCTCGAGAGTTCTCGCTAATGCAGCGGACGTGGTCCCGTTCGCGCAGGGCGCGAACACCTGCAAGCTTTGAATCAGCGAAGATTGCCTTCCGAACCAGCACACATGCAGAACCCTCCGCTTCGCTGCGGGATGACATGCGGGTACGGAACAGAGAAATATCGCCCGCAATCCGGCCGCGCCTTCAACCGAACGCAGAACAGCCCAGGGCTTGACCCCGGGCTGTTTCTTCGAGGCCGTACAGTTCGAATCGCTTACGCCGGTATTTCATCCACCGACTTCGGCTCCGCCTTTTCACGCTCATTCCGCTGCACACGGTACTTAATGGCTTCCTCATACGCCTTCAATCGCGACCGCATGATGCCACCCAGCGGCTGGTGCGCCAGGAGCGCGTGCCAGGGCGTAAACGACAGCCGCTCATCCACATAGGTCTGGCGTGCGTCGCTGTACGTCTCCTGGGCCTTTACCGTGATGGTGGCGACGGTCTGCCACGAGCTTTCCTTCTCAGGCCACTCCACGTCAGCCTTCTCAATGGGAAACTTCTTATCCTTCTCGTCGGTGCCGGGCTCATCGGCCAGGGCCAGTTGCACCTTCACGTTCCACACCGCGTCTTCGTGCCGGAAGAACTTCCAAATTTCGAGTTGCAGCGCGTTGAAGTCCTCATGAAGATCGATGCTCTTGCCCACCAGCGCCTTCAGGTTTTCGCTCGCAGGCGCGAACCCGATCTTCGCCACATACTCGCCGTAACGCACCGGCGCGATGGTGGAGAAGCTTTCACCCAGCGGATGCACCGCGGCAGCACCGATGCCCTCTAGAGTCGCGGACGGGAGATGGACGGCCTTGAGCACGGCGTTGGCCGCACGCGCTGCCGTAGAAACCGCTTCTTTGGCGCCCTCGCCCACGTTAAGTCCTTTGTCGAACTGCTTGATTTGCTTTAGAAAGCCTTCCGGGTCGGGCGCGGTGAACTTATTGCCGTTGATGCACACAAAGTCTTGCGTCGTCTCGCCGGTGTGGTTCGCGACCTTCTCACCTTCGACATTCAACACCTTGATGGCCAACCCGCGCGGGCTGCTGACGCTGTCGGCCAGCATGTCGCCGGGATTGGTCGAGAAGCGCATGACCAGCGGGCGCGGGTCGGTGGTCGCGAAAAGACCCTGCTTCAGCTCCGCGGGCAGATTGGGCAGCGCCTGCAGCGTGCCCACCAGAATGCCATGGGATTTGGCGTGCACAGGCCGGTAGGCATGGCGGTAGCGGCTGGCCATCGTGCGCGTGATGTGCTGCATGGTGCGCGACAGCTCGTCGAAAATGACGTTCTCATTAGCCGCTGGCTGCTCAACGGACGGGCTGTAGCGAAGGTACGACTCGGTGGGTGATTGTGCTTTCTCCAACAATGACATGTTTATTCGATGCGGTTACGCACAGTAAGCCGCCACGACACTCACGCTCCAAAGGCTGGCAGACCGGCTTTGCAATTTGCTGTAGCGGCTGGGCGTGGCTAGAGTCAAAGGGGTATGCGTCTCCTTCGCGTGTTGATTGCCCTGCTGGCCGTTGCCGGCACTGTTGTCTCCGTGCTCGCCCTCCGGGTGCACCTGCAGGACCCGAACGCCGCCCCACCCTGCGCCGTCAGCGAGCACTGGGATTGTGGCGCGGTCAACCACTCCCGCTTTGCCGTCTTTCCGCCGCGCGGCTTCGACGAAGCGCTGGACAGCCGGGGGCACATGCCGGTTGCCATCCTGGGCATCGTCGGCTACCTTCTGATCGCCATTCTTACGCTCGTCCGGTGGGATTTTTGGACGTTCCAGGTGGTACAAATCGGCACCTTTGGAGCGCTCTTGCTGACGTTTTTAGAAAAGTATGTGCTCGAAAAGTGGTGTATCTACTGCGTTTGGTCGCAGGTTTTGATGGCTACCATGCTCGTTTTGAGCGCTTGGAACTTCTATGTGAGCCGTCGCCGCACCGCGCGCGAGGGTTTACACCTGCGCGCAGCCTAGGAGACCCAAAGTATGGGCTGGATGGAAGTGTTGGCGCTGCTCAAGCGCATCGCTCCGCTGCTGGGACGCCTCGCACCGATGCTGGAGACGTTTCTGGCAACCCGAGCGGGCGGTCGCGCTGATACCGATGCGCTGGAACGGCTCTCCGGCGCCATCAAGGGCCAACTGGCCTCCGCCGGGGAGCAGCACAGCGGCCTGGCAGATGCCGTTCGCAGCCAGGCCGGGCTGCTGCAGGAACTCACCCGGCAAATAGACCTCGCGCACCAGCGCGCCAGGGCGACAGAGTCGCAATTGGACGGCCTCTCGCGGCGCTTGGACGACCTCAGGCGCACCATGCTTCTGTTGGGTGCGGGGCTGGGCCTGCTGCTGTCGGGATGCGTGGCCCTGCTGCTGTTGTTGCTGTTTCACCGGCCTGCATAGCCTCGGTCTGCGCTGTAACATCACGCACACGGGCAGAGCCGCGGTGTCTATCGGCGTAGTCTAAAACCCATGGGTATTACACGGCAGCAGGCGCTGGATTGCTTCGCGTCAGACGACCTGATCGGCATTGGCATGGAGGCAGACGCGGTGCGCCGTCGCCTCCATCCCGAGGGCGTCGTCAGCTACATCATCGATCGCAACATCAACTACACCAATTTCTGCACGGAATACTGCACCTTTTGCGCCTTTTACCGGCCGCTCAAAGGCAAGCAGGCCGCGGAAGGCTACATCCTCGACTTTGAGACGATCTACGCCAAAATCGCGGAAACCGAGGAGATGGGCGGAACCGGCGTGCTGATGCAGGGCGGCATCCACCCTGACCTCAAGATCGACTGGTTTGAGTCACTCTTTCGCGGCATCAAGGATCGCTTTCCCAACATCTGGCTCCATTGCCTGTCCGCCAGCGAGATTCTCGCCATTGCCGAGTACAGTGAACTCAGCCTGCGCGACACCATCATGCGGCTACGCGACGCCGGTCTGCAGTCCATTCCGGGCGGCGGCGCGGAGATCCTGGATGACGATGTGCGCAAGCGCATTGCACGGCTGAAGTGCCGCACCGAGGACTGGGTCAGCGTTCACCGCACCGCGCACGAACTGGGCATGCGCACCACCGCCACCATGATGTTTGGCGTGGGCGAAACCATGGAGCAGCGCGTGAACCACTTTGAAGTCGTGCGCCGCCTGCAAGAAGAGACTGGCGGCTTTACCGCCTTCATCCCCTGGAGCTTTCAACCGAACAACACGGCACTGGGTGGCCGCGGCTGGGAAGAAGCCACGTCTGTGGAGTATCTGAAGACGCTGGCCATCAGCCGCATGATGTTAGATAACATCGAAAACGTGCAGAGCAGCTGGGTGACGCAGGGCCTGAAGGTCCTGCAAATGGGCCTGCGCTTCGGTGGTAATGACGTGGGGTCCGTCATGCTGGAGGAGAACGTCGTCAAGGCAGCGGGCACGGCCAACTGCACCACGGAAGAGGAGTTACGGCGTGTCATCCGCGATGCGGGCTTCAAGCCAGTGCAGCGCGACACGCTGTACACTACGCTTTTTCTGAACTGACGCTATGCAGCGCGCTCGACCGCTTCAGCACCCAGCCATGGGTAGCAGGTCCGGTCGGCGCGCTGCCACCAGCCGGGTTCGGCGAGTGCCGGGTGGTGCGGTGCTTCGCCCTGCGCGATCTGCTGAACAACTTGAGCAAGAGGCGTAGGCAGGGGCGCGCCGCTGCTTACGTCAAACACGCCAGCTTCGTAGTGGCCGTTATCACGCGTGACCATCTCGTTCCAGAAGAACGAACCCAACAGTGCCCACACCGTCAGCGCGGCACACTGCACACCCTCCTGCTGCGCCTGCTGCATTGCCTGGCAGGCTGCAGCCAGCCAGCGCACCTGCTCCGCAGGCTGACTGCCCAGGTGAACCTCTGTCAGTGCCACGGGCCTGCCGTACCGCTGCCATGCTTTACGAACTGACCTGCCGAAATCAGGCTCGGGCAGACCATGCACGCGGACGGCTTCTACATCAATGAACGGACCTTCGCTGGACCGGAGTTCGTTGGGGTACAGGTGCGTGCGATGGTCTAGAAAGCGATCGCTGGTCACGTAGTAGTTCAGGCCCACAATGTCAGGCGGGCAGGGATTATCACTGAACCACAGGATGTCGTGCTCTGGAATGCCGCGATCCCGCAGGTAATGGAACATGGGATGCGCGCGGTCCACCATGCCACACAGCAGATCGAAGGTAAGCCACTGACGCGCCTCCAGCAGTTCTGCCGTGGAGCGCAGTTCCGGCGTGCTGGTGACACTGCCAGCGTCGTCTGTCTGGATAAGTTGGGCATCGGGCCGTTCGCGGCGGATGGCCCGCATCGACAGCACAGTGCCCTTCACCTGGTTGAGTAGCCCACGCAGGAACTGGTGGGGCGAGCGGCCATGCGGGTACCACAGACCATACTGCCCACTGAAGCGGGCCGTTGTGTTTGGCTCGTTCACCGGCGTGTAGGCGTCGATCTCGGGGTAACGCTGTGCAACTACGCCTGCGAATTCTGCAAGCTGCTCTGGAAAATCAGCAGCCAACAGGTCTGTGTGTGGTGGCCCGCTGCCATGGTGCAGAAGGCCTGCGATGGGCCGGATGCCGCATGCCTGCATCGAGTGAATGCAGCGGTCTGTCCAATCCCATGAGCCTGTACGCACGTGGCGATCCCATAGCAGACCGAAGCGGAGCGCCTGTATGCCGAGCGCGGCGATCGCCTCAAAGTCTGAGGGACGCTCACTGTGCCCTGAGAACTCCGTCTGGTCAAAGTAGGTGTCGTGGACGCGATTATAGGTACACTCAACGCCACCCCAAATCGGGAGTGACACTCTTAGAGTCTCATCTGTTTGCACCGGGGATGGATCACCCGGTGCAACAGGGCCGGTTGTCTTACGCTGTGGCAGTGCCGTTGAGCTTCGAGCCATTCGTCCGGCCTTCTTCCCGTGTTGCCGATGGAGGATGTACTGATGCCAAAGGTGAAGTGCCCGGGTTGCGCGCAGTCAGCCGGTCAGCCAACATCAGCGCCTGCGCCACCACTTGGTCCATGTTGTAGTAGCGGTATGTCGCAAGTCTGCCGGCAAAGTGAACGTTCGGCAGCGCGTCGCCCAACGCCTTGTAGCGCGCGTAGAGTTCCGCGTTCTGTGGCTGCGGTATGGGATAATACGGGTCGCCTTCCGCACGCGGATACTCGAACACCACGCTGGTCTTCGGGTGCTCCTGCCCGGTCAGGTACTTGAATTCCGTCACTCGCGTGTATGCGTGCTCATTCGGATAGTTCACCACCGCCGCGGGCTGGTACAGCTCACGGTCGAACGTTTGATGCTTAAAGTGGAGCGAGCGGTACGGCAGGCGGCCGTAACAGTACTCGAAGTACTCGTCGATCGGGCCGGTGAAGATGAGTTCCTTGAACTGCACTTCCTGCTCAACCTCACGGTACGTCGTATTCAGCATGATGCGGATATTGGGATGATCCAGCATGCGCTCGAACATGCGTGTGTACCCATTCAGCGGCATGGCCTGCAGCTTGTCAGTGAAGTAACGGTCGTCTTTTGAGGTGCGAGCCGGCACACGTGCTGCCACTGCTGCATCGAGCTCTGACGGGTCGAGCGCCCACTGCTTCCGCGTGTAATTACGGAAGAACTTTTCGTACAAGTCACGGCCAACGCGGCTTACCACGGCGTCTTCTGAAGTCTTGATCTCAGCGCGCGGCTCAGCGACAGATGCTAAAAAGCCCTCGGCCTCCTGGCAAGTCAGGTTCATGCCGTACAGCTTATTCAGCGTGTCCGTGTTGATGGGCATGGGCACCAACTGACCGTCAACGCTGGCCTGTACGCGATGCTCATATGGCCGCCACTCGGTAAAGCGTGAGAGGTATTCGAAGACCTTCTCCGAATTGGTGTGAAAGATGTGCGGTCCGTACTTATGAACCAGCACACCAGCATCGTCATAAAAGTCATACGCGTTGCCAGCAATGTGGTTGCGCTTGTCCATGACGAGCACCTTCGCATCGGACCTGGCGGCAAGCCGCTCCGCAAGGATACTGCCGGCAAATCCGGCTCCAACAATCAAGTAATCAAACATGGGTTCCGCTCCTTGTCTGTTTCGCGAAACCAGCGGCTGCAGGTTGCAACCGGTTGCTTAGAACGGCATCGATTGCGGCAGTCATTTCACCGAAGGTCTTATCCCAGGACGTGGAGCTCAGGTATTCGTCAACCTTCGCCAGCCAACGGCCGTCCACGGGTTCGAGTGACGCTTGCACGGCAATAATGAATTCCTCTGCAGTCGACGCGATACGAACCATGCCTCGTTCGCCATACGGTTTCACCACGTCGCGTATCGGCGTGGAGACTACCGGCTTACCCGCGGCTAGGTACTCCGGTGTCTTCGTCGGGCTAATGAAGCGCGTGGAGGCATTCCGCGCGAAGGGCAACATGGCCACATCCCATTTGGCGAGATACTGTGGCAACTCTGTGTACTGCTTCGGTCCCAGGTAGTGGAGGTTCGCCGCGCGTGGCAGGTCTTCCTGACGAATCTTCACCACCGGCCCAATCAGCACAAAGTGCCAGCCGGGCTGCGCTGCAGCAACGCTGCGCAATAGCTCGATGTCCAGACGCTCATCAAGCACGCCAAAGAAACCGACGCGCGGGTGCGGGATGTCCGCCTGGTCCTCGGGGTCGGTGGTGGTGCGCCGCGCCGCGCCAAAGTGTTTGCGATCGATGCTGCTTGGAAACAGATGCACATTGCCATGCTGAGAGCGTTTTGATTCGTATAGACTTGCACCGCCGGCGAACACAACATCAGCTTTTGCAAAAAGCTTTTGCTCACGCTGAATTAACTCTGGCGGCGCGCCCTGGAACGCTGACAACTCGTCCATGCAGTCGTACACAATCGCATCGGGCAGCAGGTGCTCTGTAAAACTGAGCGCCATGGGCGTGTAATACCACGTAAGAAAGCGGGAAAGGCTGTACTGCTGAATGAAAGTGTCGAGCAGCTTACGCTGCGTTGCATCAATTTCGGATGTTGAAAGCCCGTGCGGCAGCAGAGGCGTTAGTACCGTTACCTCGTCTAGACCACGCTGCACCTGCAACTCTGCCGTCGCGCGTTCCTGATAGGTCGGCTCTTCCCAAAAGTAGACGGGTAACACTTTTGCAAAGCGAGTCAAGAGGTGTTGCGGCCGTTGGAATACGAAGTTCCAACGGAGGTGAGAAAAACACAGTGCGGCCTGCAGCCGGGCGACCTCTGAACTATCCTGCATACTTTTATTATGATGCAGAAACTTGGCGCATTCGCCGCAGGAGCGGCCATGCTGCATCTTGGCACGCCGTGAGTGATAATTCGCAAGTCTCTTTTTCGATTCTGCGCAGGTAAAGGCCGTGCGCCAAGGCTGCGGTCAGAGATGCGTCGAGGTCATACCCGAGCACACTTCGCCCGCAACGGTCGCGTACTATCGTTGTTAGCCGCCAAGCCAACCGTGGAGAAAGCTTCTGCTCACCACCTTACAAACGTTCGCCATGACATTGTTGCTGACGCAACCCGGTGCTATTGCACGTTGGGTCAACAATCAAACCGGCGATCGTGCAAGACGGTTTCGCGGCCTCTACCATCTCAATGCGTTTGATCTTGGGTTGCTGATTCCCTACTTCATTGTGATGGTGATTCTCGCCTTCTACGGCATTCATCGCTATCAACTGGTGTGGCTCTATTACCGCAATCGAAAGAAGCAGGCACTCAGCGCAAACGCGCCGCAGGTATTTGCAGAGGGCGAGTTGCCCTTTGTCACCGTGCAGCTGCCGATCTTCAACGAGCAATATGTCGTCGACCGATTGATTGATGCCTGCTGCCGTTTGCGCTACCCGCGCGACCGGTTTGAAATCCAGGTGCTGGACGACTCCACCGACGAGACGCAAGCGGTGGCAGCTGATGTAGTACGCCGATACGCGGAGGGCACTGCAGGCCTTTCAGCGCAGCCGATCTATTACCTGCACCGGGCAGACCGTTATGGCTTCAAAGCCGGTGCGCTGGACGCAGGCTTAAAGACCGCTCGCGGTTCGCTAATTGCCATCTTCGACGCAGACTTTGTACCTCCGCCGGACTGGCTGGAAAAGGTCGTCCACCACTTCGCAGAGCAGGAGGTGGGCATGGTGCAGACGCGCTGGACTCATCTCAATCGCAACTACAGCTTCCTTACCCAGGTAGAAGCCATTCTGCTGGATGGACACTTTGTGCTGGAACACGGCGGCCGCTCCCGTGCGGGTGTGTTTTTCAACTTCAACGGCACCGCCGGCATGTGGCAGCGACGCGCCATTGAAGAGGCCGGTGGCTGGCAACACGACACCTTAACGGAAGACACTGATCTGAGTTATCGTGCACAACTGAAGGGCTGGCGGTTTAAGTATCTGCAGGACGTGGAGTGCCCCGCAGAGTTGCCGATTGAAATGACCGCCTTCAAAACGCAGCAGGCGCGCTGGGCAAAGGGCCTGATTCAAACGAGTAAAAAGATTCTGCCCCGCGTGTTGCGCAGTGACGCACCATTCCATACCAAACTGGAAGCCTGGTACCACCTCACGGCAAACCTAAGTTACCCATTGATGATCGTTCTCAGCGTCCTACTGATGCCCGCCATGATTATTCGCAGTTGGCAGGGGTGGGTGCAGATGCTGCTGATCGATTTTCCACTCTTCATGGCTAGCACCATGTCTATCTCGAGCTTTTATCTGGTCTCGCAAAAAGAACTGTTTCCCAAGCGCTGGTATAAAACTTTTCTCTACTTGCCCTTCCTCATGTCACTTGGTGTCGGCCTAACGATCACCAATACGAAGGCCGTGCTGGAACCGCTCTTCGGCATCAAGACTGCCATCGCACGGACACCCAAGTACCGGG
>CALMOM010000149.1 GCA_937873305.1 uncultured Terriglobus sp. | reverse complement strand
GGTTGCCCTCGGCGGATTTTGAGTCCGCTGCGTCTGCCAGTTCCGCCATCCCGGCCCTCGCTGCTGCGGTACCTACAGCGGGGAACTCTGCAAGTCTCGCATAGGACGGGCACCCGCAACAAGTGCGCCCGTGCGACTCCGGGTCGCGCCTTACAGCCACTGCTTGGCGCGAAAGTACAGGAGCGGACCAGCTGCGGAGCAGAGCATGACGCCCAGCGCCCAAAGGTAGCCAAAGCGCCAGTGCAGTTCCGGCATGTGCTCGAAATTCATGCCGTAGATGGAGCCGATCAGGGTCGGCGGCAGGAAGACGACAGCGGCGATGCTTAGCGTCTTCATGATGGCATTCTGCTGGATGGAGATGAGCCCGATGTTGGAGTCGAGCAGGAACTGGATCTCTGTTTGCAAAAAATTGTCATGTTCCAAAAGCGATTGCACGTCGCGCCCCAGCGTCTTCAGGCGCAGGTGCAGGTCAGCCTCGTCTGCCAGGTGCATCTCCAAGAACGGTACGGCCCGTGCAACGCTATGAAGGCTTTCGCGAACACGTGAAGCCAGGTCGCCGCTGCTGCCGATGCGCTTGAGCACAGCGCCTAGGTCAGCGGCGGCAATCGACTTCATGGCGGCGGCATTCTGCGCAAAGATTTCCGCCGAGATCGGCTCCAGAGCGTCGCCTATCTCTTCAAGAATGTCGGCGTCGCGGTCCACAAGCGTCTCCAGCAGGCATAACAGGGCAGAGGCTGCACTGGCAAAGTGCGCCGTGGGCTTCTGGCTGCGGCCGACAAATTGCTGGAAGGCGCGTGGTGTCGCGTACCGGATGGTGACGAACTGATCGCCGACCAGCGCAAGGGTGAGGCTTGCGAGCCTGGGCGGGTGAGTGTCGTCGGCGCGGTGAACGGCGCGCACGGTGACGAACGTAGCACCTCGGTCCGTGTACAGCGCACTGCTGCTTTCCACCTCGCGCATTTCGTCGCGCGTAGGCACCTCCATGTGCAGGTCAGCCTCGACGCGCTGTTCTTCGTCGTTAGTCGGCTCAAACAGGTCGATCCAGAGTGCATCCCGCAGGTTGCCGTCTTGCTGGGACGACAGGTGGCCGTCATGGGAGAAGTACGTGGTGAGCATGGGGAACCTCGGAGGAGCTGTTTCTTCCGAGCGTAACGAAGTTCCCGGCGCAGCCTCAACAGGCGGACCGTAACGTGCGACCGAGTGAACACCACGCTTTGACACGGCACAGCAGGCCATTTACCTTAAGATTTGTCGCGGTGTGTCAGCGCGCGGCCTGCGTCCCCGTCGTCCAGTGGCCCAGGACACCGCCCTTTCACGGCGGTAACACGGGTTCGAATCCCGTCGGGGACGCCAAAAACCTTCCAACACTACATTAGAAGCTGACCTTAGAGCCTGGATTTGTAGCGGGTCCTATCCTCAAACGCACGGCTAAGCAACCTTCAGTGCCTTTGTATGCAGGTGAGCTAGTGATGCTCGCCTGCAAAGACCGCTTGTGCCTGCTGCATCTCACTTGCTGTCGCACCATGCGCGAACAGGATCACGCGGTAGGTGAAGGTGATGCTCGTGCCCTTCTCGAGCGTGAAATTGTGCTCCGGTGCTTTGGGATTGAAGATGTGGTCGCCCAGCGGGTTGGCCGCAAACAGACCATAACCGCGGGCATGCCAGTACGTGGGATAGCCGGGATTGTGTGAATCGTCCAGGATGGCCACCGTAACTGTTTTGCCGGTTGCGTCGGTGCCGGTTAGGGAGCACCACGTGCCGCGCGTGGACCAGACCTTGTCACCCTCGATGCCCTCGCTGGTGCGGTAGACGCCTGTTGTGCCTGTCGTGTCCGCGTTGGCGACCATGGTGGGCCTGCCGCTTGCGTCCATAAAGGTGCCGCCTTTCTCGGTGGGGCTCTCCAGGAAGTGGGCCACACGGATACCGAGCAGGCCCTCCTTGTCGTCGTGAAAGACGGCACGGTCCAGCGCGGTCAGCGTGATGACCTGATCGATAATGCGGCTGTCACCCTCTTTGCGAAAGACATAGCGGGTGGTCTGCTTCAGCAGGTCCTGGCCCGCTCCGGTCGTCCACACCGAGTTGGCTACCAACTCACCCTGGTCCTTGCCGGACTTAACCGAGGCAATGCGCTCCAACTGGATACTACCCATCTTGGGGCGCTGCGCCTCGGGAATGGCGTCGGAGTTGTTCCAAAAGTCGAAGCCGTTCACATTGCCATAGTTGAACCACATGCCCGCGTGGTGCGGATGATCCACGCGTTCGCCGTCACGCGGCGCAAGCGGGTAGCCCCGGGTCACCGTTACGCCGTTCGAGGTGATCAGCGGGAAGAGCACCGGCTTCTTGAGCGTTGCAGGCCACACGTACGAGGTGAACGGCATGCCGTCGATGGTGATATCCACGCTGCGGTCCGCATCATGCCGGGTTACTGTGACCTGTGCAGACACGGGTACGGCGAGCAGTGCAAGTGCCGCGAGACAAAGCGACTTAGACACGCTTGCCGCCAATGACGATGGCTTGCGCCTTGTCGTCAAACGTGACGCGCTGGCCACTCTGCATCGCCGCGATGCACATGCACAACGCTATGCTGTGGCTGTAACCCGCCTCGATGGAGGCATTCGGCGTCTTGCGGCTGCGCACGCACTCCATCCAGTTGCGCATGTTCGCTACGGTCTGCGGGTCGCTGCCGGTGTTGGCGTCCGTCGCCATGGCTGAGGTCTTGCCCTCTGCGAGCGAGAACGGCTTCAGCAGCTTGGGCTCCATGTGCATTTCCGCAGCGTACTTCGCGGTCAGGCCGCCGGTGGGCGTTACCTGCTGCTTGTCCATGTCGAGCATGCCGCCGGTGCTGTAGTACAGCTCTTTCACGCCGCCGGCCTCATTGGTCTGGCGCGTGCTGTAACTCACCTGGAAGCCTTTGCTCATGTCGTCCAGCGGGCCATAGTCGAAGACGGCGGTCAGCGTGTCCCAGTTGGTGCGGCCGTCGCGCCAGGAGTAAATGCCGCCGTTGGCCACCACGCTGCGCGGATGCGGCAGACCGGTGAACCAGTGCACCGTGTCGATCTGGTGGACCAGCCACTGGTCCGGCAGGCCGGAGGAGTAGGGCCAGAACAGCCGGAACTCCAGGTACTTGCGTGGGTCGAACGGCGCGCGCGGCAGGTTCAGTTGGTAGCGGTTCCAGTCGGTGTCGGCTTCCTTCAACATCGGCACTACGTCGGGCCTGCGCCAGCGGCCGGGCTGATTCACGTTCCAGGTCATTTCCACCATGACGATGTCGCCGAACTGACCGCTTTTGATGTACTCATACGCGCGTTGGTAGCTGGGCGTGCTGCGGCGCTGCGTGCCCACCTGCACGATTTTGCCGGTCTTGTGCACGGCGGCGCGGAACAGGCGCGCGTCCTCCATGGTGTGCGCCGTGGGCTTCTCCACGTAGGCGTCACGACCGGCACTCACCGCATCCGTGCCGTGCTGTGCGTGCTGGAAGTCGGCTGTCGCGATAAGGACGGCGTCGATGTCCTTGCGCGCGTATAGTTCATCCGTGTTGCGCACCGCGTCTACCTTGCTGCCAGACTTTTGCGACAGGAACTCCGCACCCTGAGTTCGGCGCATGTTCCAGATGTCGCAGACAGCGGCGAACTGAAAGTTCATGTCGTTGCAGTTGGCGATGAAAGCCGGTACCAGCGCGCCCTTCATGCGGTCGCCAAAGCCCACGATGCCGGTGCGCACACGGTCGTTTGCCCCGGCAATAGACGCGTAACTGCGTGCGGTCCATGGCGTAACGGCCGCCACGGCGGTCGCCATGCCTGCCGTTTTCAGAAAACCCCTGCGCTTGACATCCTGTTCGCTCATGATCGCCTCGCGGGAATGGTACTGCGTTACTGCTACGTTCCGCCAGTGGTTCGTGCTTTAGACTGGACGGCGTGACACCAGTTCCCCGAGAAGCAAGCCAAGTCGCCCTTGCAGTGAACCAAAGCCAATTTGCAGCCCTGACCGACGGCATTGACATGGCACGGCTGGTCGGCACGCCGCACCTGTTTGGTCGCCTCAAGTCGTTGCGCAATGGGCATATGGTGCAGCCGATTGGCGTGCTGACGCTGCAGCCGGACGGCCGGCTGACCGGCTATGCCCATCCCAATGAGGGCAGCTGGTCGCCCTACCTGCATGGCGAAGTAGATGCGGACCGGGCGTTTGCCTTCTTGACTGCGAAGAACGTGTGGATTCCGAGTTCCACCTGGACGCAAAGCCTGGGCGATGTGCCCGTGGGCTACTTTACCGATGAGCCGGAGAGCACGCAGGCGCTGGAGCGGCTGTGCCTTGTGCCGCACACGGTGAACACGGACTCGTCAGACATCGTGTACATGGTCGCGTCGTGCCTCAAGTTTTACGAGCGCACCGTGCCGCCCATCCTGCAACAGTTGTTCGCTGAGGGCATCGAGCCCGCGCGCATCAAGGTGGTGGTGAACGGGTGCGACGAAGACAGCGACCGCACCATTAACGGTGTGGAGTACGCCTTCTCCATTCACAACGGCTGGGAGTGGAGCACGCTGTACGAAGCGCCGCTGCGCTGGCGGTTCCGCTACGGATTCCTCATCCACGACACTAGCGTGGTGTTTCCCGGGTTCCGGCGCAGGGTGGAGTCGTTCAACAACCATCTACTCTGGGATCACCTGCCCGCCTCGCCGCTGGCACGCTGCCTGCTGGGTTTGTACTCACACGACTTTCTGACGCGGCTGAATCCCTGGCTCAAGACGACCGACGGCATCTCCAAAAAGGAAGGCGTCATCGCGGAGGTGGGTGCGGAACTGTTGCTGCGCGCCCGGTCTGCCATGGTGCTGGGCGACCCAGAGTATAGCGGTGGAGCGCGTGCCACGGAATGGCGTGAGGTGGTGGATTACTTCAACACCGGCCTGCCGCGTATCCGGCGCGTATTCCCGTCCATCAACGTCCATAAATTTCTGCATTACGGTTCTACCAGCGAAACCAGCCTGTAGAACTGCGACGCGGCAAATGTTGTCCGTATCAAAATAGGCCGGCAGCTTTGCTTCTGGCATGTGCAGAGCACAACTTGTGCGCTGGAACTGCAACCAAGTACAGAGCATGCAAGGCTCGCAAGGGAACCGGCACCGGCCAGCGCCTGAAACTTCAGTGCTGATGACGGTGTACAACACACAGGCTTACCTGCGAGAGGCAGTCGACAGCGTCTTCGCACAACGGACGCACCGTACATGGGAACTCATCGTGGTGGACGACGGTTCCTCCGATGGCAGCCTGTCCCTTGCATTGGAATTGCAGGCGTTGCACCCCGGTCGCATCCGCGTGTTGCGCCATCCAGGTGGCCTGAACTGCGGCATCAGCAAGTCGCGCAATCTCGCGTTGAGCCACGCGCGCGGCGTGAAGGTTGCCTTTCTCGACTCGGACGATGTCTGGCTGCCCCATCACCTGGAGACGCTGGCGGCCATACTTGACCGTGAGCCCGGGATTGCCGGGGTATTTGGCGAGGCGGAACGCTGGTTTGATTTTGCGCAGTCGTTTGATGAAGTGGCAGCCCGGCACGCGTGGTGGGGCAGCAATTACCTGCCGCCGCTGCTGCCGCCCGGCGAACCGGATGGCATCGTGCTGCCCGGCGAGTTGGTGGAATGTTTTCTGAAGGATGAGAGCTTAGTGCCGTGCATCTGTTCCGTCATGGTGCGCAGAGAGGCGGCACGCGCGGTAGGCGGCTTTGCCGACGAGTTCCACGGCCTGTACGACGACCAGGCCTTTCACGCCAAGCTCTCGCTGCGCTATCACCTGTATGCGGAACGGACGCCGGTTGCGCGTTATCGCAAACATAACGCTTCTTGTTGCGCCAAGGGTGCGGCGGACGAAGTTGTTTCCATTACCGAGCGCAGAAGGTTTCTTCGTTTTCTGGCGAGTTACCGCAAAACGATGCAGGCCCGCTCAGCTGAGTACTGCTCTGAACTGAGTGCCATCCGCTAGGTTTCGGCTCCATTCAAGTTAGGGTTTTCGGTTCCATGCCGCTGCTAGACGCAGCTTGGCAGCCCGTACTCAGCCTAATGACCCTGTATTCTGAAGCCTGAGGTGCTTCTACCCGGATGTGGATTGTCAGGCTGGCCCTGCGCCGCCCCTACACCTTTGTGGTCTTCTCGCTGCTCATGCTGCTGCTTGGCATCGGCACGGTGATCGAAGCGCCCAAGGACATCTACCCCTACATCAACATCCCGGTCGCCACCATTGTTTGGAGCTATAGCGGTCTGCCGCCGCAGGACATGGAAGGGCGCATCGTTACGGTGTGCGAACGCGCCCTTAGCACGACGGTCAACGACATCGAGCACACCAGCTCCACCAGCTACCAGGGCGTGGCCGTGGTGCGCGTGTACTTCCAGCCAAACGTGCAGATCGACCTCGCCATCGCGCAGATCACCGCCGTCGTGCAGACCATCCTGCGCATCCTGCCGCCTGGCACCTACCCGCCCAACATCCTCAAGTACGACGCCAGCAGCGTGCCCATTGTGCAGCTTGGCCTGTCCGGGCAGGGCCTGACGGAAGAAGACCTGTATGACCTCGGGACCTCTTTTATCCGTCCACGGCTGGCAAACGTAAAGGGTGCGTCCATCCCCTTGCCCTACGGTGGCAAGGTGCGGCAGGTGCAGGTGGATGCCGACCCCAACCAGCTGTACTCGCACCACCTGTCCGCAACGGACATTTCGACCGCATTCAACCAGCAAAATCTGATCCTGCCCGCTGGCGTCGCCCGCATGGGTGATCGTGAGTTCATCGTCAAGCTAAACTCATCGCCGCCTGAGGTGTCCGCACTCAACGACCTGCCCATTCGCGCGGCCAACGGCGCCGTGGTCCTCATCAAGGACGTGGCGCAGGTGCGCCTGGGCTATGCGCCGCAGGTGAACATCGTGCGACAGGACGGCAAGCGCGCCGCCTTGCTGACCGTGCTCAAGAACGGTGAAACCTCCACGCTGGACATTGTGAAGGGCGTCAAGCAGCTGCTGCCGCAGGTGAAGGCCGGGCTGCCACCGGGGCTGCAGATTACACCGCTGTTCGACCAGTCCATCTTTGTCAGCGAATCCATTAGCGAGGTGGTGCGCGAGGCGGTCATCGCCGCTGCCCTCACCGGGCTGATGATTCTCCTGTTCCTCGGTTCCTGGCGTTCGACGCTCATCGTCTGCACGTCTATCCCGCTCTCCATCGCGACGTCGCTGGTCATCCTGTACGCGTTGGGCCAGACCATCAATGTGATGACGCTGGGTGGGCTGGCGCTGGCGGTCGGCATCCTGGTGGACGACGCGACGGTGGAGATCGAGAACACGCACCGCAACATGAGCGAAAAGAAGCCGCTGGTGCGCGCCATCCTGGACAGCGCGCAGCAGGTGGCGGCTCCGGCGTTTGTGTCCACACTGTCCATCTGCCTGGTGTTCACGCCGGTGCTCTTGCTCAGCGGGCCCGCGCGGTACCTGTTTACGCCGCTCGCCATGGCCGTGGCGTTCGCCATGATGGCGTCGTATTTCCTCTCGCGGACGCTGGTGCCCACCATGATGCACTTTCTACTCGACGCAGAGATTGCGCTCTATCAGAACCCGGAGGCGGCCGAAAAGGAGACGGAGGACAACTGGATCTGGCGCATCCACACGCGCTTTGACGAGTGGTTCGAGCGCCGCCGCGAGAGCTATAAAGGGCTGCTGGAACGCGCGCTGGAGAGTCGCGGCCTGACCATCGGCATCTTCGGGCTCTTTGTGCTGCTGTCGCTGCCGCTGGTGTTTCTTATCGGGCAGGACTTCTTCCCCTACGTCGATTCTGGCCAGATGCGTCTGCATGTGTACCCGCCGGAGGGGATGCGGCCTGAGGATGCGGAGCAGTATTTTGCTTCCATCGAGCGCGAAATCCGCCGCGTGATACCGGCAGACCAGATCCAGTTAATCCTCGACAACATTGGCCTGCCGAACGGCGGCATCAATCTCGCCTTCGGCGACAGTGCTGTCATCAGCGATTCCGATGGCGACATCCTCGTCTCGCTCACGCCCGGCAAGCGCAACACGCAGGAGTACATGCGCCAGTTGCGCGTGGCCCTGCACACCAGGTTTCCGGACGGTGTCTTCTTCTTTACGCCGGCCAACATCACCAACCAGATTCTCGACTTCGGCCTGCCCGCGCCCATCGATCTTCAAATCTCTGGCCGTGCACCGCAGAACTACGCGATTGTGCAGAAGATGTTGAAAGAGGTGCAGGCCATCCCAGGCGTGGCCGACGCGCACATCCACCAGCTGGTGTCCGAGCCCACCATCAACGTGAACGTGGACCGGCTGAAAGCGCGTCAAATTGGCCTGACGCAGCAGGACGTGGCGCAGAGCATGCTCATTTCGCTGACCGGCACCGGCCAAACCGCGCCCAACGAATGGCTGAATCCGAAGAACGGCGTGAACTATCAGGTGGTGGTGCAGACGCCGCAGTACCGTATCGATACACTGCAGGCGCTTGCGCGCACGTCGCTGACCTCGCCCGCAGGGAATGTAAGTCAGTTGCTGGGAAACGTCGCCAACTTCGAGCGTGACGTGACCCCCGCCATCGTGAACCACTACAATATCCAGCCGGTGTACGACATTTACGCCGACGTGGACCAGCGCGACCTCGGCGGCGTGGCACGCGCCATCCACAAGATCATGAACAAGCAGGAGGAGACGCTGCCCGTTGGGTCGCGCCTGGCACTGCGTGGCGAAGTGGAAACCATGCAGAGCTCGTTCACGCGGCTGGGTATCGGCATGGTCTTCGCCATCGCGTTGGTGTACCTGCTCATGGCGGTCAACTTCCAGTCGTGGCTTGACCCGCTGCTCATCCTCATGTCGCTGCCGGTGGCGTTTGCGGGCATTCTGTGGATGCTGTTCCTGACGGACACCACGTTTAACGTGCCGTCGCTGATGGGCGCCATCATGACCGTTGGCGTCGCCACCGCGAACAGCATCCTCATGGTGGTGTTTGCGAACGACGAACGCGCCGCCGGCAAGACCAGCGTGGAAGCCGCCATCAATGCAGGCTACACGCGGCTGCGCCCGGTGCTGATGACGGCGCTGGCCATGATCATTGGCATGCTGCCCATGGCGCTGGCGCTGGGCGAAGGCGGGGAGCAGAATGCGCCGCTTGGCCGCGCCGTCATCGGTGGCCTCCTGCTTGCCACGCTGGGCACGCTGTTTGTGGTGCCCATCATGTACTCGTGGCTGCGCACCGATCCACCCCGCAACTTTGACGAAGAGATCGATCGCGCCTACGACGAAGGCAGTGAACACCAGCAGGCGCAGCCCGCGTAGGCAGAGAGAAGAGCATGAGCGACGATCTAGATCAACGCGTGTACCCCGAAGATGAACGCCTGCAAAAGGTTTCGGCTGACCCGGACCGCCGCATGACGCGTGACGAGTGGGAGCGCGAAGACTCGCTGGCGCGGCAGGCTGCGCACAAGCGCCACGAGAGCGTGCAGCACGACCGCGAGATGCAGCAGGAGTTCGACCGCAAGAAGAAGTCGCAGCATCGCAACTGGGGCAAGATTCTGCTGTGGGTGGGCGTGGGTATCGCGGTGTTGCTGCTCATCTTTGTGTTGGGCTGGCTGCCGCATCACGAGCACGCAAAGAAGGCTGAGGAAGCGGCGAAGCAGCGTGAGCAGGACGAGCCCGAGGTTACGGTCGTCGAACTTAAGCGCGGTCACGGCACCGGCGAGTTGACGGTACCCGGCACGACCGCGCCCATCACCGAGGCTTACCTCTACGCCCGCGCGAATGGCTATCTCAAGAAGCGTTACGTGGACATTGGCGACCATGTGAAGAAGGGCCAGCTCATGGCGCTGCTGGACGCGCCCGACCTGGACCAGCAGGTAGAGCAGGCACGCCAGCAGTTGCGCCAGGCTGAAGCCACCGAGGCGCAGCAGCAGGCTCAGCTCGACCTTACCCGCGTTACCTGGGAGCGGTGGCGCACGCTGGTGGCCAAGGGCGTCTTCTCGCGGCAGGACGGCGACCAGCGCGAGACGGACTACCGCGCGCAGCTTGCAAACGTCGCCTCCGCGCAGCGCAACGTGGAGAGCTTTCGCGCCAACCTGAACCGTGCCATTGCGCTGCAGAGCTACGAGCGTGTGACCGCGCCGTTCGACGGCATTGTCACGCAGCGCAACACGGACGTGGGCGCGTTGGTTGGGTCTGGCGGCAGCGCCATGGCCGCACCCACGCAGACAGCCGGTGCTTCGACGGGCGGCTCCTCCAGCCCCAACAACTCCAGTACGAACGGCCAGACCGGCAGCGGCGTGCAGACGGCGACACCCTCAACGGATTCCAGCGCGGGCGGTGCGCTGTTTGCGGTGGCGCAGATCGATAAGCTACGCATCCTGGTGGCCGTGCCGGAGGGCTACGCCAGCAGTATTCAGGCCGGCATGCCCGCGCAGGTGTTTGTGCAGGAGCGCACCGGCAAGCCCATCCAGGGCACGGTCACCCGCGCCACGCACTCGCTGGACCAGAACACCCGTACCATGCTGACGGAAGTGGATCTGGACAACCGTAACGGCAGCCTGTACCCCGGCATGTACACCGTGGTCAGCTTTGTGCAGGTGCGCGGTACGTCGCCACTCACCGTGCCCGGCGACGCCGTCGTGGTTCGGCAGGATCGCACCACGGTCGCGGTTGTTCGCGACATGAAGGTGCAAATGGTGCCGGTAGAGATTGGCCGCGACTACGGTCCCTCGGTCGAAATCCTCTCAGGCCTGCACGAGGGCGACCACGTCATTACCACGGTCAGCGACGGCGTGCGGCAGGGCGCCAAGGTACGGCCGCGGCAGCAGAGTAACGCTGGCGAGGAGGGTGGCACTGGTGGCGGCGCACAGACGAACAAGGTGCCCAATGCCGGTCCAAACGAGTACGGTGACCAGTCCATCGTGAACCAGCAGTCCGAGAGCACCAATAACCAGGGCAAGAAGGGCAGCGGCAGCGGATCGCAATCCAGCGGCGGCAAAGGGAACAGCGGCGGCGGCAAGAACAACCTGCCCAAGTCGCAAAAAGAGGACACGGGCAAGCAATGAGGTATGCCCCGCAGATCGCCCTGCATCTTGCGTGCTGCGTTTGCAGTCTGTCGCTATGCGCGCAACAGGGCGCACAGCCGCCTGCGTACACCGCACCCCAGCCCGCGCTGCCACAGGTGCAAACCGCGCCGGGCCAGCAAGCACCGCCCGCGTCGCAGGCACCTGGCGTTGCGCCGGATGCGCCGCTGCCGCAGACAGACGGCAGCAGCATCGACCTGCGTTCGCTCAAGCCGCTGCAGACGCAGCCCGCCACACCAGGCCAGCCCTCCGGTTACGTGCAAGGTGTGCAGGCCAACGGCACGCGTGCGCGCGACCAGGCAGCGCCTCCGGTGCACAGCAGCCTGTTGCATCCTGTTGCGTCGTACCATGTGGCCCACATCCCGCAACTACCGGTGGGGTCTACAACTCGCCTGGGTGGGTTGGTCCGCGATGGCAAGCTGTACCTCTCGTTGCACGATGCGTTGGCGCTCGCCATCGAGAACAACCTTGACGTAGAGGTGGCGCGCTACAGCCTTGCGCTGGCCGATACCGACCTGACCCGCGCGGCGGGCGGCGGCAACTTGCGCGGTCTGGACTACACCGTGCAGCAGACCGCACCCGGCGTGGGCGCGGCGACCAGTCCGCTACTGATTACCGCCACCACCGGCAACGCCTCGCCTACCAACGCGACCGTGACGGATCTTTCTGGTGTCACGCAGACCGGCACCGGCCAACAATCGACGTTATCGCTTAGTAA